>JBDQPD010000101.1:0-12679 GCA_040260805.1 Myxococcota bacterium
CTCTGACTTCTCAGACACGATGAACGCTTGTTTGCTCGATGCGGTCCGGCATCTAGCGTTCCCGGGAGATCCCGAAGGTGCCGCCTATCGGCTGCGCATCCCGTTTCGGTTCCGGCCCGACTAAGGCGCTTGCAACAGCCCATTGACGATATCGTTGATGTCCACATCGGCGTCGCACATGCTCTCCCAGCGAAGGGTCATGTCACGCCCATCTAAGATGTTGATTTGCGGCAAGCCGAAGCTGCCGTTGTTCGTGCACGGACGGACCCAGCCTTGTGAGAGGGTTCGAGCGAAGGCCGGATCCACGACCAAATTGGCAGGGTCAACACCCTTTGCACGAGCCACATTGGCGCAAGCTGCGACCGTTGACGGGACATTCCGCCCCAACTCACCGAGCACAAAAATATTGTTCCAGTCGGAACCGACCTGCTCGGCGTAGCCCTTAAACTGCTGCATACCTTGGGAGCACGACGGGCACCATTCGGTCACGAGCATCACCACCTGAACTTTGGCGCGGCCGCAGTTGTCATGAAGCTCAACCCAGTCGCCGTTGCAGTTCTGAAGACGAAAATTCGCCATTTTCGAGCCGGTGGTGTTCCCGGTACCATTCTCAGCACATTGGTTCGCAACCGGAGGTGGTCCGGCATCGACCGGAGGAGGTGGTGGTGGAGCGCCAGTATCTCGAGGCGGTTCCGCTCCTGCGTCCGCCGGAGTATTTTGCTGCCCGGCATCTATCGGCTGCTGAGCGCCTGCGTCAGCGTTACCCGATGAGCGCCGTGCACCCGAGCTTGGCGGCGGTCCGCAAGCGGCACAAATCATCGACAAACAGGCAAGTTGGATGAGGGCAAATCGCATGGAGCGGCTCCAAGTAAGGCAGCGCAGCATGGCCGGCAGGCAAGGACTGCGCAAGACATCGATACGATTCGATCCCCTTGATCCTCAAGCCAAGGTGCTTGATGGTTCTCTCACCCCACTGGAGCAGCTGATGAATTACCTCATCGTCGATATGGGAAGAATCCTTGATGAATCCGTCGCTGGGCGCAGCGCAGCTGATGATCTGTCCAAGCGCTGGGAGATGGCTCAGCGCGAGTTTCAGCAGCTCCTGGAGCGAGCTCAAGCTGGCGATGAAGAAGCAGCAAGTCGCGCCGCTGAGCTCGAAGCCAGCGTCCCTGCAGAGCTCGAAAAGCGAAGAGAAGACCTCCAGCGCCAGTTGATCGAACGGCTCAAGCCGATCATCGCTACCGTGGCGAGTGAAACCGGAACCGCCCTAGTGCTTAGAGCGGATCAAACACTAGCCTTTGATCCGCAGAACGAAATCACCGACCGTGTGATGGAGATCCTCGATCGTGACTAAGGGATCGTGAGCAGCGCCCGGCGCGTCGTCTCGCCGGTGCGCTCAAGCTTCACCAGCCAAGCCGATGCAGGCAGCCAGTTTGGAAACCGTTCAGCCCATTCAACGAGCGTGATCTCATCGATCGGGTCAAAGAACTCTTCACCCCCGATGGCGGCTAGTTCTGCCTCGTTTTCGAGTCGATACAAGTCGAGGTGCCACACGGGTGGACTGGTCTCATAGCGGTGAACCAGCGCAAAGGTGGGGCTGGCGATCTCGGCGGCGTTGCATTCGGGCAACGCGGCAACAAAACCGCGAGCAAACTCAGTCTTACCCGCTCCCAAGTCACCATTGAGAGCGATCACGGTTCCCGGGCCCGCCATCTGAGCCAGCTCGGCGCCGAGGCGACGGGTCGCCTCTACACTATCGAGTTCACGCTCCATGGAGTTCCTGCCAACCTTGAGTGATTGCCAGCGTCAGATCATGCTGACTCAACGTCTCCGCTTGGGCGGCATCAAAACGCTTGGCGGCGGCTAACTGGAGACGCAAGCCGAGATGAACCGCTTGCTCTAGAGTGTGCCCACGCCCCACCAAAGCGCCGATGAGTCCAGCGAGAACATCACCCGACCCTCCTCGCGCTAAGCTGCGTGCGCTCCCCGGGACCAGATAAGTCTGCTCAGAAACACGCAGCAAGTTGCCTGCGCCCTTAAGCAAAACTTGAGCACCATAACGAGCTTCAATGGCCTCAACCAAAGCGAAGCGATCCCCGCCCCAGCCACCGATTAAGGGATCCTCGCCCACCAAACGCAATGCCTCGCCCTCATGCGGGGTGAGCAAACACCGAGCGGGTAACTCGAAGCGCTCCTGAGCCAATAAAAACAGAGCGTCCGCATCGAGCACCCAAGGCACCTCTGGAGCCGCCTCAAGCAAACTGATCAAGGCTTTACGGCTAGCCGCTCCTCGACCCAAACCCGGACCTGCGACAACGGCATCGCTGCGCTTAGCCGCCTCGAGCGCGTGCTCTTTAAAGGGCGCCACCATGACCTCAGCGGGCAATCCGACCAGCGCTGATCGCTCAAGCTCTGGGGACCACAAATGCAAAAGTCCGGCGCCGCCGCAGCGAGCCCCGAGCATGGTCAGCATCGCTGCGCCCTCAAGCCCTGGTGAGCCGGCGAGAGCCAACACACGCCCGAACCTTCCTTTGTGGTCTGCGCGAGCGCGGGGTTTGAGAAACTGCTGCGCCAGCCGCAAGTCCAGCTGAGCGACGGGTTTAGCGTGGTCGTAATGATCGCGACGGTAGCCGAGGCTTGTCAGGTTGATTTGACCACAATAATCCAAGCCGTCTGAGCAGAAGAAGCCCGCCTTGAGGCCCCCGAATGTTATCGTGCGATCCGCTCGAATAGCGGCACCCAAAACTCGACCGGTGTCGGCGCATAAGCCCGAGGGAACATCACAAGCGACCACCGGAACCGAGCGCGTCGAGCGCAGGCGCGCTACCTCTAACAACGCGCCGCTAAGCGGCCGCGACAAACCGATCCCAAACAGGCAATCAACGATCAGATCCGGCTGCGAGCCGTAGGCGGCATCAAGCGGCTCTAAAAGAACCCCTGAATCGCTGAGCTGCTGGAGCGCTGCCGCGCCCTCTTCTTCACTCGGCAGTCCCAGCGGTGCCCAGACACTGACCGATAATCCAAACTCTTCAAGATGACGATAAGCAACCAACCCATCGCCGCCGTTGTTGCCTGGACCAATCCAGAGCTCGATCTGGGCGTTCGAGTCAAGATTCTGAGCGGCTAGCTCTCGCAGGACACCATCGGCTAAGCCGGCACCAGCCACCTCCATCAGCCAAGGTAGATCGGTGAGGGCGCGAGCGTCGAGCGCCCGCAGCTGATCGCTGCGCCAGAGCGGCTGGAGGGTCATTGCTGACGCGCTCTAGCGATGCATGATTTATAGGCTGCTACTGCCGACTCTAAGCCCCCAATAAAGAGCGCATCTGCGATGAGAGCGTGCCCGATATTGAGCTCTTGGATCGCCATCATGGACGCGATGGGCGGCGTGTTGTCGAGGGTGAGTCCATGACCTGCATGGACAGCGACCCCCGCCTCAACACCGACTTGGGTTGCGTCCCTCAGGCGCGTAAGTTCGAGCTCGACGCGTTCCCCTCGTGCTTGGGCGTAAGCGCCGGTATGCAGCTCGATTGCGTCCACTCCCAGGGCTGCGCTTTGACGCACAGAGCGCTCGTCAGGGTCGATAAATAAGGACACCTTAATTCCAGCGAGCTTAAGCGCTTCGATGATCCGCGGCAGTGACTCCAAATCGGTATCAAGGCCCCCTTCAGTCGTCACCTCTTCGCGAGTCTCGGGGACAATACATGCCCAGTCAGGCGAGAGCTTGAGCGCATGATCGAGCATAAAATCAACCGCCGCCATCTCCAGGTTCAACACCGGACTGGCGCGACGTAGCGCGGGCAGATCGTCAAAACGAATATGACGCTGATCGAGCCGAGGGTGGCAGGTCACCTGATCAGCACCCGCAGACACCACAAGCGCAGCGGCTTGAGCCGGGTCCGGATACTGCTCACCCCGGGCGTTTCTTAACGTCGCCACGTGATCGATGTTAACACCTAGACGCATGACGTTACTCCGCCTTGAGCGCATCGCCGATCATCAGCGCTAAACGCTCGACCGTCGAAGGCTCCGGTCCCTCGACCAAGACCCTCGCTTTGTTTTCAGTACCCGAATAGCGCACTAAGACCCGGCCGTCCGAGCCGAGCTCTTGCTCCGCAGCATCGATCAATTTTTGCACCTCAGGGAGCTCATCTAGGGGCACCTTCTCTCCCACAGGAACGTTCACCAACGACTGAGGGAAAGGCTCGAGCACACCCGAGAGCTCAGAGACGCTCTTCCCGGTCTGCACCAAGGCTCCCAAGAACCCAAGCCCTGCGACCAAGCCGTCTCCGGTCGTGCTGTGATCCAAGAAGATCAAGTGACCGCTTTGCTCGCCACCGAGGTTGTAACCCCCTTGACGCATTGCGCCGACCACATAGCGGTCGCCGACCTGAGTTCTTACGACCGAACCTCCAGAGCGCTCCAGGGTTCGATCAAGGGCAAGATTGCTCATCACGGTAGCGACTAAGGTGTTCTTGGCGAGACGTCCTTCATCAAGCAAGCGCAGGGCATTAATCGCCATGAGCTGGTCACCGTCAACGGCCTCACCGCGCTCATCAACTACGATCAGACGGTCCGCATCGCCATCGAGGCAAAGACCCACATGGCAATTATGGTCTCGAACCACCTGCCCGAGATTTTCAGGATAAAGGGAGCCCACACCTTCGTTGATGTTCGCACCATTTGGAGTCGTCCCCACTGCGATCACTTCGGCTCCAAGCTCCTCAAGCGCAATTGGCGCCACCTTGTACGCAGCGCCATTCGCACAATCCACCGCGACCCGAAGACCTTCGAGCGTCATCCCCGCAGGGAACGCGGTTTTCGCAAAGACGATGTAGCGCCCCAGCGCCTCATCGAGACGGCGCAACCGGCCGACGTCGGAACCCAGCGGCAGCTCCGCTTCTGGCGAGGGATTCAGGATGCCATGCTCAAGCGACAGCTCGAACTCATCATCGAATTTGTAGCCGTCTGAACCGAAAAGCTTGATCCCGTTGTCGGCAAAAGCGTTGTGAGATGCCGAGATCATGACCCCGGCGTCAGCACGCATCGACTTCACCAAAAATGCCACCGCTGGCGTCGGGATAGGCCCGAGCAAGAGCGCATCACCACCAGCCGAACAGATCCCCGCAGCCAGCGCCGTTTCAAGCATATAACACGAGCGTCGCGTGTCCTTACCAATCAAAATGCGGGGCGTGTGGGTGGTCCTCAAACCATGGGTCAGGGTCCGGCCCAGGGCCATCGCCATTTCACCGGTCATCGGCCAGCGGTTTGCTAAACCTCGTACGCCATCCGTGCCAAAGAACTGTCTTGTCACGGTTTCTCCTTCTGATCCGTTTTGGGCTTACGCTTGAACAGCTGCACCATCGGGACCGGTCCGAGTCGCACCACACCTTGCGGTAACCCTTCCAATCGAACCGGTAGCCGGTCTCCTGCGCTGGCGTCGACGAGGTCTTCGCGAACCACCACAGCCTGGAGGTCTGCTGCTTCGAGCCGGTTGAGCGTATCGAGCGGTCCTTTGAGGCGCAGATTCACGCTTTTAGGTTGGACATCAAACTGTTCTGACTTGATCACGACCGAGACCCCATTGATGCTGCGATCGAGCAAGGGCGCGGCGATCTCGACGCGCACTTCGGCTTCGTGCAGATCAACGACCTGCACCCCCAGCACGCCCGTACGCAGACGAGCCATTCGGGTCATATTGCTCACTTCTTTCTCGACCGAGACGGGACCGGCAATCACCTCTTTGAGCGCGCCGACTTCCTGTTCAGGACCATCCACTGTCACCTGGTCGGGTATCACCTCCCAGCGCTTAACTTTTAATCCTGCGCTCGGCGTGCCCGTGATCTGAGCGCGAATCGGGACCTGCTTGGAGATCCTGCGCGCCACTTTAACCCGAACGACCGACGGCCGAATCGCCTCGACTCGCAAGGCTTTGGGTAAGCCCAGCAAATCACGATTCAGATAGATCGTGCTGCTTCCCAAACCAAAGGAGTCGGTCGGGATATAAACGACGTCACCATCTCGGCGGCGTTGATATTGCTCCATCGCAGCGAGGCTACCGATCACTGAGGCTTGGACGCGGAAGATCTTCTCTCCCACCACCATCTGTCCCTCAGGAGCGGTAAAGCTGACGCGCAGGAGCAGCTGCTCATCAACGTCAGTGCTCAGCTGAATCGAGCCCCAAAACGCTAGCGCTAAAGCGAGCGCGACCGCTTTGAGCCACAGGTCTTGCGAGATCGCCCCAAACAAGTTGCTAAAGCGGCTCGGTTTTTCGGCTTCGGGGACGGCGGTGATCTCATCGTTCATGCTCGATCCCCTCCACGCCACCAGCTGGTCATCTTACGCCAGCGGTTTTCATCCTCAGACCCCAAAAGGCGTTGAAGTTCATCGGTCAAGTCCGAGGTGCTGACCGCTCGCCTGAGCTGGCCATCGAGCGCCATACTGATCTCGCCGCGTTCTTCGCTCACGACCAACACCACCGCATCAACATCTTCAGTCAGACTAATCGCCGCTCGATGGCGAGTACCCAGCTCATCGGGCAGCTGTGTCTCTGATGAGATCGGCATAAAGTATCCGGCTGCAGCGACACGCCCCTCACGAATCACCACTGCGCCGTCATGCAAGGGGCTGTCGGGGTGAAAGATGCTCAACAACAAACCCCGACTCACCGTCGCATCAAGCTGTGCGGCGCCTTCGATACGATGTCCCAACTCGCCACCTCGCTCGATGACGATCAACGCGCCGCAGCTTTTGTCGGCGAGTCGAGCGACAGCAGCAACAATCTCTGGGATGATCTGCGTCGACTGATAGGTACGACCCCAACGCCGCGCTGAGCCACCCATCCGAGCGAGCGCTCGTCGGATATCGGCTTGAAAGACCACCACGATGATGATCACCAAGCTGTCGATCACCCGATCGAGCAAGGTGTGCATCGCCGACAACCCGAGCTGACCGCTACCCCACCAACCGACGAAGACGACCAACAGGCCGACCAGCACGGCGCCCGTACGCGTCCCACGGACCAACCGCAGCAAGCGCAGCAGGACGTAAAATACCAGCGCAATGTCTAGGGCTGTGATCAGCCCGCTTTGCCAAGTCAATCGCCCTCCTCAGAGGGAACCTTTGGAGGAGCCGAAGCGTTAGAGCACGCTTCAGCCACCCAAAGCAGCGACGCGGGCGTTCGCAACCTGATCGTACATCGGATTGCGATCTTTACCCGTTGAGGTGAGGTAACTCTGGAAGTGACGTACGGAGCGAGTCCGATCACCGAGCAGACGGTACACTTCGCCCAAACCAAAGTGAGCGAGGCTTAGATCCGGGCGTAACGCCAAAGCCAAACCGTAGGCTTCCATCGCCTCGGGCAGCTTCTTGAGCGCCAGGAGCGCGCTGCCGCGTGCGACATGTGCTGCCACATCTTTCGGATTTTTACCGACGTGAGCATCGAGCACCGGCAAGGCGTTCGAGTACTTACCACGGTTGAGCATCTCGACCGCGCTGCCCAGCGCGTTCTGCGATCCCGCCTCGGCTTTCGGAGCCTTGGAGAGCGCATCGGTCACTCGCGCTAGGTTTCCAGCGATAGGAGCAGCGTCCGGCTTGAGCGCCTTGGCAGCCTCAAAGGCTTCTTTGGCGCCCTTGAAATCGCCCAACTCGGCGAGGACCTCTCCGAGCTTGAAGCGAGCTTCAACGTTCTGGGGGTCACGTAGCGCTGCGTCGCGATAGGCTTCTGCCGAGGGCTTCAGCTTTTTCTCAGCGCGCAGCGCGTCTCCTTGAGCGACCGCCTGCCGAGCGATCTTTTGCAGGTAAGGCGCAGCAGCTCCGGCTGCCTTGAGGCCCTTTTTCGCGCCCTGATTGACGGAGTTGTTACCCGCTGGTTTCGCCGAAGCCGTGAGCGCTTGCTTGAGCTCTTGAACTTTTACACCCGCCTTTTTGACGTACTTTTGCTCCGAAGGTCGCTTCTCGAGCACCATATACTTTTCGTAGTTGGCGATCGCCTGCTGCGGCTCACCCAACAAACTGTAGGTCTCAGCCATGCCGTAATAACCGTCAGGATCCTTGGGCATCATGCGGACGTAAGCGGAGTACGACTGCACCGCTTCTTGAAGCTGTCCTGCTTTGCGCTGGACGAGCGCCATCTGATAGCGGCCAGCCGCCATCTTGGGATGCTTGGCCACCAACGATTTGAGTTCTTGAATGGCCTCGTCATAACGCTTTTGTTTGTAGATCGACTTCGCCAACCTCAAACGAAACTGAGGGTTGTTGCTGTCCGCCGAAACGGCTGAACGAAGCTTCTTCTCAGCCTCGGCATAGTTCTTGGCTTTATAGGCTGCAACACCGGCAGCAAAATCCTCGTTAGCCCCCGCTAGCGCTAGGCTAGGCACGAGCATGGACAGCAAGATGACACGGTTCATCAGAACTCCTTGGTGAGCGAAAATAGCTACCCTTCCCCTCGGGAAGCGCACCGCTCTGTGCAGTGTGATAGCCAGTGCGAGCCCAGGCGTCCAGAATGCGCGTGCTCTTTCTGACGTCAATAGGCTGAAGCGAGGTCCTTCAAGGAGGATACCGCGGGCAGTCGTTGACCCAGGGGCTTTTGGCCCGTAACCCCCATTCCGCACCGTCTTGGTGCCCCAGGAGTAACCGGAACTATGACCCTCCTTAGAACGCTCATTTTAGGCTTAGCCCTCGTCGCTGCACCTGCCTTTGCGCAACAAAGCGATGCCCGAATCGGAATTATGCGTCTTCAAGATGCGCTGACCGGCTGCAAAGAAGGCAAGGCAGCACGCAAGAAACTGCAAGCTGACTTTCGTGGCAAACAGAACCAACTGAAAAACCGAGAAGCCGCGCTCAAGCGCCGCTACGAGCAGCTCGAAAAGCAAAAGAGCAGCGGCGTGTCGCAAGACAAGCTGCGCGAAGACCTCGCAAGCTTCCAAAAGAGCGTGCTTGAGGCGCAGCAGCTGCGCGCCAAGCTGCAGCAGGCTCTTGCCGAGAAAGAGGCTGAGCTCACGCGTAAGATCTTAGCGAAGATGAAACCGTTGATCGCAAAAATTGCCCGCAAAGGCGGCTACACCGTCATTCTCGATGCGGGTCAGGTACTGCACGCACCCGATGACCTCGACGTGACCGACAAACTGATTCGCCTCTACGACAAAGAGAATCCATGAACCTCCAGCAACTCGCGAACCAGCTCGGCGCGACGCTCGTTGGTGGCAATGGCGAGGTGGAAATCCGAGGCATCGCAACGCTCAACGAGGCGACGTCAGATCAGCTTAGCTTTCTGACCAATCCCGCCTACGCTCAAGCCGCTGCCTCGACGTCTGCGGCGGCGATTTTGGCGCCAACAGGACAGGTCGAACTTGCGAGTTTACAAGGGGGCGCAAGCTTACTTGAGCATGATGCACCTTATCTAGCTTTGGCTCGCGCCCTCGAGTTGTTCCATCCCGCCTCGCCCATGCCTGCAGGGGTTCACAAAACGGCGATTGTTGATCTGGACGCCGATGTGCATCCGACCGCGGCGATCGGTCCTTACGTCGTCATCAAAAAAGGCGCACGGATCGGAGCCCATGCTCAACTCGAAGCAGGCGTGGTGATTTCCGAAGGCGGTCGCGTCGGTGATGGAGCTTATCTTGGTCCTTACTGCGTGATCGCTGCCAACTGCTCGGTCGGTGATCATTGTCAGCTGGAACCGCACTGTGTGATCGGCGCAAACGGCTTTGGCTACGCCTCTGATGCCAACTTTGTTCATCGACGCGTTCCCCAGGTCGGAACGGCACATTTGGACGACTCCGTTGACTTGGGAGCGCATTGCGTCGTCGATCGCGGCGCAATCAGCGAGACGCGCGTGGGCTCAGGAACCAAAATGGGCAACCACAACGTGGTCGGACACAATGTCCGGGTCGGGTCCAACAGTTTGTTGGTCGGGCAAGTTGCTTTATCGGGTTCGTGCAGCGTCGGCGAACGCGTCACGCTTGCGGGCAATGTCGGCGTCGCCGGGCATATCCATGTAGGTGATGGCGTGACCGTAGCTGCAAAGTCAGGCGTGACCCGCTCCATCCCAGACGGACAAACGGTACGCGGCTTTCCCGCTCGGGACTTCAAGCAAGTCACGATGGAACAGCGGCTAGCCACCAAACTGCCTGAGTTGTTCGCTCGAGTTGAAGAGCTCGAAAACCGTCTCAAAGGCGACGGCTAATCCATGGCGATCCACGAACTCGCCGTGGTGCACCCAGGCGCTCAGGTCCATGAGGGTGCGACCATCCACGCATTTTCAACAGTAGGCGAACACGTAGTGGTTGGCGACGGCTGTGAGATTGGACCCCACGCTCACGTCACCGGACGGACCACGCTCGGCGTCGACGTCCGCATCTTCCCCTTCGCCTCTGTCGGCGAAGTACCCCCGGACCTAAAGTATGCCGGCGAGCCTGCCACCGTTGAGATCGGAGACCGAACCGTCGTGCGCGAGAACGCAACGATCACGATCGGAACCGCGCACGGCATCATGAAGACGGTCGTGGGTTCGGATTGCTTGATCATGAGTTACTGCCACGTCGGTCATGACAGCGTCGTAGGCAACGGAGTGATCATGGCGAATGCGGCTCAACTAGCTGGTCACGTCGAGGTCGCGGATCACGCGATCCTCGGTGCGCTCAGCGGAGTCCATCAGTTCTGTCGAATCGGGACCCGAGCGATGCTTGCGGGCGGCGCCAAAGTGACTCAAGACGTGCCGCCGTGGGGGCTGGCACATGGCGACCGAGCGCGCCTCGTAGGTCTAAACGTAGAGCGTATGAAGCGCGAGCAGCTCGACGATCAAAGCAAGCGCTCACTCAAGCGCGCTTTTCGTTACGCCTGCCGCCAAGGCATGAGCCCGCAAGAGGCTCAGGCAAAACTTGAAGAAGCAAACCTCTCGACGTTGCATTCTCAGGACTTCCTAGGCTTTATTGGGTCGAGCCAGCGGGGCGTTTGCGCCGCTCGTCAGACGGGCAAATGACGTCCGATACCGTCGGTATTGTCGCCGGTGGTGGTGTGCTACCCGGGCTGCTCGCTGACGCGATCAAGGCGGCGGGTAAACGCTGCGTCGTGGTCAACCTGAAAGGCGAATCCGAAGGGTTGGTCCCGCCGCGAGTCGACGCAGCGACGACCGCTCCTGTCGGCGCCTTGGGTAAAACGCTCAAATTTCTCTCTGCCCAGGGCGCGCGTGAGGTCTTGATGGCTGGCGGCGTCGATAAAACTCGACTGTTCCGAACGGCGCGTCCCGACCTGGCAGCGCTCAAGTTGCTGAAGACGCTGCCCGACTCAGGCGATGATCGCATGCTGCGCGCAGTGACGCTCCTGCTCGAGCAAGAGGGCTTCCGCGTCGGTGCTCCTGTCGACTGGCTTCCCGAGCAGCGCGCCGTCGCGGGGCGAATGGTGGGAAGAAAAGCCGACGCTCAGCGCGAACAGGATCTGGCGTTTGGGCTGCAGATCGCTCAGGCGGTCGGAGACTTGGAGATAGGGCAGACCGTTGTCGTTTGTAAGGGCTGCGTCGTCGCGGTCGAGGCGGTTGAAGGCACAGATGCCATGCTGCGGCGAGCCGGCCCCCTCGCCAAGCGCGGCGCGGTGGTGGTCAAAGCGATTAAACCGAACCAGGATCACCGTTTGGATATGCCGACGGTGGGTATCGAGACCTTGGCGGTCATGTCCGAGCATGGCTTACGCTGGCTTGGATTGCAGGTTGGTTGTCTTATTCTCGATCGCCAGGCCTTCCTAAAGAGGGCGAAAAAACTGGGGATAAGCGTCTTTGGGCTGAGCAACTCTTAAAGCCGATCAAGTGACTCCATGGACCCAAAACCATTTTCGGCACTTTCTAAGTCGCGTGACGGCGAGTAAGTCAACGCAATGGTAAGGTCGGCATTTGACGAGTTTGATGCATCAGACGAGCCCCGACAAGTTGGGCATAGTCTACCCGGAATTCATCGTGAATCGGGCTTAGCCGTCCGTATCCACTTTCCTCCCCTAACCGCCGAAGAGATGCTGACTCGGATGGCAACACGTCTGAGGTTCGATCACCCGGGCTTACCCAGGGTCTTGCAATACGGACAGACCGCTAAACGGTTCGCTAACCTCATGGCAGGGACCCCATTCTTCATCACCGAGGCGCTCGATCCGGTCGGCAGTGACGCCATGCCTAAGCGCTGGTCAACCCTTCGAGATCGGATGGTCCAGCTGCTTGAGTGTATGGCTGAGGCGCACGCCTACAACGCCTTTCATGGCGCCATCGGATACAGCTGGCTGTTCCGCCAACCCGACATTGAGCCCCCGGTGCTGCGTGTGGAAGGCTGGCATATTGATGGCACGGGTCGCATCCCTGAAGCGCTCCGACCTCGCACCATTGCGCCCGAATGTGCCGAAGCTGATCGAGTCCGCCCTTCTGAGCTGGTTCAAATGGATCTATACGGCGTCGGTTACCTCGCTTGGGGCTTGACCTGCGGCAAGGTGCCTCGACCCCGTCAAAGCACCGAAACAGTGGCTCGTTTTGAGCCGCGGTTTAAAGTCCCCTCAGGTTTTGCCCAATGGATGCAAGACCTGCTGCGCACGAGGCCGAGCGATCGCCCTCTTGCTGCGACGATCGCCTTAGACCACCTGCTCGAAGTCGACCGCCTCCGCCGCACGATTCCACCAGGCTCGGTGGGCAAAAGGATCCCCCCACGAC
>JBDQPD010000121.1:0-9329 GCA_040260805.1 Myxococcota bacterium
ACCTCTGCGTCCC
This sequence comes from Myxococcota bacterium, assembly GCA_040260805.1. Lineage (GTDB taxonomy): Bacteria > Myxococcota > UBA4151 > UBA4151 > UBA4151 > CACGMS01. The sequence goes on from JBDQPD010000121.1 coordinate 14, forward strand.
AATAGGCGCCCTTGACCAGACGAACGGTAATTGGTGTCCCGCGACGCTCGGCGAGGGCGCGCAGGCGCTCGAGGTCGGCCAGGCTGTCGTTGAGGTAAGCCTGGACCACAATCCCCAGGCCGTCCCAGTCGCTGAGGTCTTCGGTTTCGGCGAGCTGCTCGAAGAGCCAGAAGGTCGCCTCCCGGGCGTTGTTGTCTTCCATATCCACGTTGATGAAGGCGCCTAGCTCTTTAGCCCGTCGAACCAGGGGTCCGAGGAGCTTTCGGCCTTGCTCCAAAAGGCCCTCGCGATCCAGCGCATCAAAATGCGGATCGAGCGCCGAGAGCTTAATGCTCAGGTTCACTCGGGGAACTCGGCCCCAGCTGGCTTGTTCATGGCACTCGTCCGCCCAGCTCTCGGAATCAGCGGCTAGACTCTCGAGCACCTCAAGATAGCGGCTGCGGTAAGCCTCTGCCTCGGCTTGACCTAGGGTTTTCTCGCCGAGCAAATCGACCGTGGCGCTCAATCCTTCTTTGCGCATCGTTCGCAAACGAGGCAGCGCCTCAGCGCCAGTCTCGCCAGCAATAAACTGGCGCGCCATCGCCACCACGTTGCGCTCGATCTGGCTGGCCACGAGGCCCTTCGCAAAACCCGATCCAGCGAGCTTTGCACCTGCGCGCATCCAACCGGGCATGTCCGGCCCGCCGTCGCGGTTAAAATACTCGTCGATGTGACGAGCGACCTCGTCGGCATCGGAGAGCACTGGGAGCACGTCCACGAAGCGGAACATCTCCACCTTGAACTCGGGGTCTTCCATGACCGACTGCACGAGGTTCGCGGTGAAGCCGCTGCCCCCAAAACCGCCGGGTTTGCTCGCCATACCGGCTAATAAATCCCGCCCGATCTCATCGATTCGGATCTTAATATCACCCTCAGCAGCGCTGCTTTTCGGCGTCGCCTTGAGTCGGTTTTTGCGTCGGAACAGGGCCATCAGTACCCCCCCGATTAAGGTCGTGTCAGGTCATAGCTTTGACCCTGTGCTGGGTCAAACCTCAGGCGCACTAGAAAAGTGTATAGACGAAGGGCGCTGCAGATTGCCCACCAAAGATTAGGAGCGTCAGTAAGGCAAGTGCGAAGCCGGTTGGAATGAGCCAGTAGGCTTTGTTGGCGCGTGCAAACCCAATAAGGTCTCTAGCCAGCCTGCCCGATTGTCTTAGTTTTTTCACGAGTGGCTCCTCAGCTACCAAGGTCCATGGCGGAGTCGAATCACAGCGTCTACTAGAAAGACCGACGATCAGTCTAAGGCGAACTCTTGGCGCCAATCACCTTCATCAGCCCACTCGGGTTGTGTTTCTTTGTGCAGCACCCAAGACCCAAGAACCAAAACGTCCATCTGTGTGCGCATGAAGCACCGATAGGCATCTTCGGGTGTGCACACGATCGGTTCACCACGGACGTTGAAGCTGGTGTTGATCAAGACCTCAATACCGGTCTTTTTGCCGAAGGCTTTGATCAGCTTGTAGTAGCGGGGGTTTTGCATTTCATCGACAGTTTGGACACGCGCTGAATAGTCGACATGGGTGATTGAGGGCAGGTCGGAGCGCGCCTCGTTGACCCATGAGATCAAATCGTCACCGTCGCGTCGAGCGCTCGTGTCGACGCAGCGCTCCTTCTTAACCGGGGCGACTAAGAGCATATAGGGGGATTCGTCCTCTTCCCTTAGTTCAAAGTACTCGTGGGCGGTGTCGGCAGCGCACGACGGAGCGAAGGGTCGAAAGCTTTCTCGGTATTTGATCTTTAGGTTCATCGTCGATTGCATCTCAGGGCTTCGTGGGTCGCCGAGTATGGATCGATTCCCCAGCGCACGCGGGCCGAACTCCATGCGGCCCTGATGCATTCCAACCACGCGATTATTACTCAATTCGCCACTGACTTGATCAGCCCAAACGTCATCATCATCAAAGCGCTCGGCAGGGTAGCCGGATTGCTCAAGCCAGTCGCCGATTTCGTCATCGCCGAAGCTTGGTCCTAGGTAACTACCCTTCATGGCATCACCTGAACCCGACACCGAGCGTGGTTGCTCCATGGTCTTATGGTAGGCGACGTACGCTGCGCCAACAGCGCCGCCTGCATCTCCAGCTGCAGGTTGAATCCATAACTGATCAAAGATCCGCTCACTGAGCACTTTACCGTTGGCTACGCAGTTCAGCGCCACGCCGCCAGCAAGGCAAAGGTTGGGAATCCCATAAGCTTTGCGTGTATGACGAGCGATGCGCAGTACGACCTCTTCGGTGATCACTTGAATCGAGCGCGCCAAATCCATTTCGCGCCGGGTAATGCGGCTCTCGGGTGATCGCGCTGGACCTCCAAAGAGCTCGGCAAAGCGTTCGTTGGTCATGCGAAGTTCGGTCAGATAACCAAAATATTCCATGTTCAAACGGAACGAGCCATCGGCTTTCAGATCGATCAGGTGATCGAGAATATTTTGAGCGTAAATGGGCTCGCCATAGGGAGCTAAGCCCATCAATTTGTATTCGCCTGAGTTAACCCGAAAGCCCGTAAAGTAGGTGAATGCTGAATACAGCAGACCGAGACTGTGAGGGAACCGGAGCTCCTTCTCTAAGGTCAACTCCGACCCGCGCCCAATTGCGATCGAGCTGGTCGCCCATTCGCCTACACCATCGAGCGTTAAAACGACCGCCTCCTCGAAGGGCGAGGGGTAAAAGGCGGATGCGGCGTGACTCTCGTGGTGCTCTGCGAAAATAAGCCGCTCGGGCATGACCTGACCAAGGCGCTCCAGCTGCGTCTCTATCTCGCTGGGAACCCAGAGCTTTTGACCAAACCAAACAGGCATCGCTTTGAGAAAACCGGCTAGGCCGCCCGGAGCGACCGCTCGGTACGTCTCCATGATCCGACCGAATTTGGTCATCGGCTTATCGTAAAATGCGATGGCATCGAGCTCGTCTGATTTGATGCCTCCAGCCTTGAGGCAATAGGCAGCGGCGCGATTCGGAAAGCGCTCGTCGTGCTTGATCCGCGTGAAGCGTTCCTCTTGGGCGGCGGCTACGAGTTCGCCATCGCATAAGAGCGCCGCAGCGCTGTCATGATAAAATGCGCTGATCCCCAAAACCTTCATCAGTACGGCCGATCGTAACCGCTCGATTTAGGTGGCGTCGACCAATACGTTTCTTTGGTCTTGTCCAGTCCAAGCTGGAGCGGGTCATGAGCCCAGAGGCGATTGAATAGAGCCATCGGCGTCATGAACAAGAGGTAGAAGGGCGCCAAGAGCACCCAGCGCAAACCCGTACCCAAAGATAAACTTAAAAACGCAGCCATACGCTCGAAGGCGCGAGCAAAACCCACTGAAACCAGCGTCCCGATACCGACCGTAATCCCGACCGCGAGCAGCACCCCAGCGGCGACGTGGTGCCCTAGGTAGTAGACGATGACGGCGACCAGGCACGGGGCAACGAACATCACCCACCGGCGATGCGCTGGAGTCGGTAACGGGTCAGGCATCTCAGACCAAGTGAACACGCAAGTTTCCTCTCGAAGGACTGAACCGATCGCAACAAGGGGTTACTGTGCAACAATTGGTTGCCTGAGAACCCCCAAAGATTTGCTCGGGCGGCTCCTATTTCATGCGCGGAGTGTTCAAACCCTGTTTTTGCGCCGAGCTCAAACAGCAGTCCAACGAGTTCGTCGCAAACTCGGTGCGATCACACCTTGTCCTTCCGCATGCAGCTACAAACTGGTTCGACTTGACCTACAAGCGTTCACAGCGCAGCGCTAGACTGGAGGCCGATTTGGATCGCGATCAAATCGAGCGTTTTGCGCTTTGGTTCGCACTAGCTGCTTTGGTTCTGACTGGGGGCGCGACCGCATCCTGGCGGCTCGCCTTGGTCGCCGCTCCTTTGCTGGTCTTTTGCCCTGCGTTTCGCTGGTGCGCTCTTGCGTTGTGTGTGGTCGCCCTTCCCAGCGCCGCTGAGATCATCGTGCACGGTGATTGGATCGGCTCGCTCGGTGGCCGTGTTCGGACCGCAGCGGGCGCGATCGTGCTGGTTTGTGCTGCGGGTTTTGGTGCGCGCCTTCGGGCGTCAAGGCCTCTGCGGCAAAGCTTTGCAGTTGCGCTGCCATTTTTGACGGTCGGTCTAGCGGCTCAAGCCTTGCTCAGGATGTTCGAATTGGTGCCGCCCTCTTGGCAATACTTGAGCGGCAACAATCTATCAGCTCTGATTCTGGTCTGCTTTGTCCCGGTTTTGGGCTTGCGAATACCCGAGTTAGCCCGGCGTTTCTTGCTCGGTTCGTTGTTCGTCGCTCTGCTTTTGTCCGGTTCTCGATGGGGCATTTGGACTGGGTGTGTTTTCGCTTGTCTTATGATCGCAAGTGTCACCAAGCGCAGCGTCCGAGCTACCTTCCTTGGGGTGTTGGGGGTCTCATTAATCCTGCCTTGGGCTTCGTGGTCCAAGCTCGACCTAAACAAGGGAGGCTTTCTCCGAGCGCTATCAGAGCTTGCCCAGTATCGACCTTGGACGGGGGTTGGTCCTGGCGGCGCAGAACAGCTGAGTTTGCAATTCGTCGAGCGGACATCTCGCCTCACGCACATCGAGAGCTTGCTGTTTGATTGGGCGAGCGTTTGGGGTTGGCCTATCGCCCTGGGGCTGCTTGCGAGTTTAGTCATTTTAGCCTTCTGGGAGGGGCGCCAAGACCCCGATCAAACCGGGAACAAACTGTCCTGGTTAGCTGGCGTCGGGTTGATGGGTTTACTGTGTCATGACCTCTTTGATTTCGCCTTGAGTTCAGGGGCTTTGACGGTGGGGATGGGGATGTTGATCGGTCTTCGCCTTCCGTCCGTTGGTCGGCATGAAACCTCACCGCTGGCGCGCTTGGCTTATGGCCTGTTGTTGTCGGCGGCTCTCATTGGCGGTCATCATTTTAATCCGATCGCTTTGGAGCTCGACAACCGGCTCGAGTCGGTCCCTGAACGGTTCGGTCAGCGCTCGTTTCGTTACTATGTTGCGCAAGCACAACGTGCTGAGCGGCCTGAGGATCAGATCAGCCTTTATTCTAAGGCTCTGGCGATCGCGCCTGGATATCGCGACGCATGGTTTATGCTGGGTGACTCGATGGGCAGGTCGGGCCTGCCGGAACAGGCGTTGTTAGCCTATCAGCGAGGTTTGTTGGCGGCTAAACCGAATTGGACGAGCCCTCAGACCAACGCCATCGCCCGCTTGCCTCGTGATCTAATTCCTCAGGCTATCGGTCAGCATCTCGGCGCCGCTCGCTCGGTCGCGCTGGCGCGTAGTCGCGGTGATGAATTGGATCTAAAGCTGGTGCAGGCGATCGATCGGCAGCATCGCGATCCGTTCATTCGCATGCACTATCTCAGGGGCTTGGTCCGACCAGAGCACGACACTGATTGGGTCGTGCCGATGCTGTGGCAAGTCATTCTTGAGCCTCCGGTAAGCCCGGGCGATGGTGTCACCGCACTGCTCCAGGTGCTTCGTCGCGAGCCTCGTGCTTCGGCGCCAGATCTGCTTTTGCGGATGGTGCGTCAGCATCGTGAGCATTGCATCGGCGTGGGTGCATGGCCTGCAACTGAGCTGGTGGCTTTGGCGCCTGCGGGCAAAACGTTGAGTGAGTTGTGCGGTTCCGTCTTGATCGGCCGCGGTGCGGATTTGCGTATTTTGAATCGTTTGAACGACGTCGAACTACAAGCTCCGTAGACCTCTTATGCTTTACTTCAACCGACGCACGGGCTTTAGCGACTTATTGACCCAAGGTTACCTTTCTTAATGCGTGTTTTAGCGTCTGCATATGCTTGCGACCCCCATCGCGGCTCGGAACCTGGCGTTGGCTGGAAGTGGTCCCTGGAAATTGCGCGTCGTGGTCATCAGGTGTGGGTTATAACCCGCCGAAAAAACGCAGCGCTCATCGAACAAGAAGTTGAGCGGCTCGGTTCGGTTGATATTAAGGTTATTCCTTACGATTTGCCCACTTGGGCTCGGTTTTGGAAGCGCGGTGCTCGGGGCGTTCAAATCTATTATGCGCTCTGGCAGATCGGCGCATTTTTCTGTGCGCGAAGCTGGCACCGAAGGATTCAGTTTGACCTAGTTCATCATCTAACGTTTGGCGTTTTTCGTACGCCCGGCTGGATGTGGTGCTTAGGTGTGCCTTTCGTCCTTGGGCCGGTGGGAGGTGCTGAGTTTACTCCTCGGCCGCTCACCAGAAGCTTCCGGAGCTCAGCGAAACTGATCGAGCTCTTGAGGAAGGCGGCGAACTATATTGCGCTTTTGGATCCCTCCTTATGGGGCGCTTTGAGTCGAGCACGCTGGGTCTATACCTGTACCCATGAGACGCGGCGCTTTCTCCCGAGAAGGTTCCATTCAAAAATCGATATCGAACCGATCATTGGAGCCGATTCACCCCAGTCGATAGGACCTGCACCAGCCTATGAGCCAGGCTGCCTTGAGCTGTTGTTTGTCGGCAGACTCATTCACTGGAAGGGGCTCGATTTCGCCTTGAAAGCTGTAGCGCAAGCGCGTGAGAGACACCCTGGCATTAAGCTCACCATACTGGGCAAGGGTCGAGAGCAGGAGCACCTGCAAGGCTTGGCGAGAGCCTTAGGTATTGAGTCTGCGCTGGCGTGGGTTAATTGGATCGAAGAGGAAGATCTCAACGCACTTTATGCGCGCAGCCACGCGGTAGTTTTCCCGAGTTTGCACGAGTCGGGAGGGTTGGTCGTCTTTGAAGCGCTGCAGCGAGCCGTCCCGGTGTTATGTCTAAAGATTGGGGGCCCGGCGATGCATGTGAACGCTGAACGAGGAGCCTGCATTGAGGTCGACGGGCGAACCGAACAAGAGGTGGTTCAAGCGATGGCTGACACCCTGATTCAATGGGCGGCTCAACCGAACCTTCTTCAAGCGATGAGGCAGCCGAGTCACGCGTATTGCGAGGCGCATCAGTGGTCACGAAAAGTGGCGCGGGTGTACGAACCGATTGAAGCCGAATTGAAGCCGCTCTAGATCCAGCCCCGTGCGCGCTGGCGATCGGCTAAGCGACTGATGATCACAGCGGTCACCGCGTAGGCGACTTGGTCAGCCGTCTGATCAGCGGGCACACGGACCAAACTTTTTGAGTAGGTCACCATGGCTTCATAGCGCGCCAGTTGGCTTTGTGTTTGGTCCAGACTCACCTCAGAGCAGCGACTTTGGATCGTCTCCGGTTTGGCGACCAACACAAAGGTTAAGTCGGGGTGTGGCAGCAAATTCCAGCTGAGCCGCCGAACTGATAGGGGCAAACGAACACGAAAGCGTTCAGGGTCTGCCACGAAGTCACCGAAGTGGCGATCGGACCAAAACAGACCGTGTTTTCGTAAGTGGGGCCAGACCCACCTCCAGTAGAGGCGGTGAAACCGCAACACCAAGACCACCAACTTGAGCAGGCTTCCGAGCCCTCCGCGAGCTTTTTTGGTGTATGGGGCTTGGACCGGAGGCGTTGTCTTCATGGCGGTCGTGCGGACGCTTAGGTGGGATGTTTCAACCGCTCGAAAGCAAGGCTTGGTGAGCCCAAAGACTTTTTGACTTACCGTTGATTTGCCGACGCCATCGGGTCCCGTGATGGCGACATACAACCCCGTCGGTTGACGAGCCCTGAGCCAAAACCGTTTCAGCTCAACCCATCGAGAGCTCCAGGTGGCCGGATAGCGGTGACTGTACGATCGCCGCATTTGGTCTCGATCGAGCTCCGCTTCGCTCGATAACCAGGCTTGAATCTGCGCAGCAGCCTTTGAGTCGAGCGCGGTCTTGGTCGCCTCAAACGGATCGACGGTTAGCGAGTTAAAGTACGCTCTGCCCTCGTCGTTAAACCGATTTTTAGCCGCTGACTTGAGCAGGTAATGCGCAAACGCAGCGTCGTCGTTGGGCAGCCAAAGCCACGAATTGTCCGATAGTTTTCGCTCCTGCAAGAGCTCTGCTCCGGTTTGCAGAACCTTCCCGTCATAGCGAAACTCAGGGCTCATATCGATGGAGACAAAACCAAGTTCTTGTGCGTGACCTTGGGCGATCACCGCAGCAAACGCTTGGTGTTCATGCCGAAACACTTGAACGATCTGGGCGCCGCGCTGCTCCACAACCTGCTCAAGAAGCCGCCGGGCCTTGCCAAACATTTCGGGGTCGATGACCACATCGATATCATCATCAAACCTGTGGTCTGGCGCATGGCGCCCAAGCAAAGCCCAGCGAATTCCCGCATCATTCCAGGCGAGCGCAAGGTCTTTGAACAGGTCGAGAGATCGCTGGTGCTGAGACGTCATTTATCGAGCCAAAAGCTTAGGACCGACCCGCAAACGAGGAAAGTTAGAGCGATCGCCGGCTGCCACATCGCTCGTGTAGATCCATTCAGCGATCTGCGTCCAATGCACTAAGAACAAATCGAAGATCAGCTCTGGGTTCAAGTCGGCCGTCTGCCTTTTCACAAAAAATCGAAGAATCGGTTTGAGCGAGGCATCTGGTGCGCCTGTTCGTAACGTACGCCACAGCCAAGGGGCAGCTTGAAAATGCAGATCGTCGTAAACGCTAAGGCGACAGGGATGATAATATTCAAAGTCGATGAGCCCTGGCTCTCGCCCGCTCTGGCACAGGAGGTTCCAATAGATATAGTCCCCGTGGCTTGGCGCCACCGGGATTTGTGGGTCCCCATGCCGCGTCAAGAGCGTGTTCTTTAGCTCGTGATCGAGCCGCTCAAATTCAAGCAGTTCGCTGAGCGTCTTGGTTGTTTGTTGGGGGTGAAACAGTGGCTCAAGAATCGTTTTGGGGGCACGCCATGAAGACGGGGTCGTCCCATCGACTACGGTGAACTCAAGAGCACAGAGTTGATCATCGTCATGCAGCGTCGAGACCTCTGGAACGCGCAGACGCTGCGAGAGCGGACCGGCGAGCGCCGAGATCCCTTTGGCCTCATTTTTTAACAACGCTCGACCACGCGGCGAGGTGGCGGCTTTGATTACCTTACTGGAGCCGGGTGCCTTGAGCATGACTTTTCCAAAGGGGAGCCTATGCACCTGATCACAGCCGGTGCGCTGCCTTAGATCTTCAATGGCAGGCTCGAGTTTAACCATGGTCTCCACGCATCGGGTTGAGTAGGGCCTAAAGCAGGTCTTGTGCATCGCAACAAGCAGGAACATTGACCCACTTGGAGGCCGGCTCTACAGTGCTTGCGCCAGACAAGGTGTGGAAAGGTATCCAATGAGCGATGAGCCTCGCGACGAGGATCTTCTGAGTGAAGAAGAACTGATTGAGTTAGCCCAAAAGGGTGAGCTCGAAATTGACCTCATCGA
>JBDQPD010000047.1:0-25095 GCA_040260805.1 Myxococcota bacterium
CAAGCGGGTCAAGAGGGTTGCGATGACGCCAACGCCGACAACTCGGATGGCTGCGTTCAGGGCTGCCGTATCGCTCGTTGCGGTGACGGCTTTGTTCAAGCGGGCGAAGAGGCCTGCGACGACGCCAACGCGGACAATACCGACGGCTGCGTTCGAGGCTGCGTGGTGGCTCAATGCGGCGATGGCTACGTTCACGCCGGTCAAGAGGCTTGCGATGACGCCAACGGGGTCAACACGGACGCCTGTCTAAACACCTGTATCTCAGCGCGCTGCGGCGATGGCTTCGTCCATCAAGGTCGGGAAGATTGCGACGACGCCAACGCATCCAACACCGACGCCTGCTTGAACAGCTGCGCAGCCGCAAGCTGCGGTGACGGCTTTGTGCAAGCGGGTCAAGAAGCCTGCGATGACGCCAACGCCGACAACACCGACGCCTGTTTGAACAGCTGCGCGGTGGCGCAGTGCGGCGATGGCTTTGTCCACGCCGGTCAAGAGGCTTGCGATGACGCCAACGGCGTCAACACCGACGGCTGCCTGACCAGCTGCGTCTTAGCACGTTGCGGCGATGGCTTTGTGCATCAAGGCGCAGAAGCCTGTGATGACGCCAACGCCAACAACACCGACGGCTGTCTGGACACCTGTGTCGCCGCTGGCTGCGGTGACGGCTTTGTGCAAGCCGGAGTCGAGGCCTGTGACGATGGCAACCGATCCAACGGCGATGCGTGCCTCAACACCTGCGCCGTGGCTCGTTGCGGTGATGGCTTTGTCCAGGTCGGGCAAGAGGCTTGCGATGACGCCAATGGTGTGAACACGGACGGATGCTTAACGAGCTGTGTGGCGGCTCGCTGCGGCGACGGCTTTGTCCACGCTGGGCAGGAGGCCTGCGACGACGCCAACGGTGTGAACACCGATGGCTGTTTAAACACCTGCGCGGCGGCTCGCTGCGGCGATGGCTTTGTCCACGCTGGCCAAGAAGCCTGTGATGACGGAAACGACTCGAACACTGATGGCTGTTTGACGACGTGCAACGCAGCAAGCTGCGGCGACGGCTTCGTTCATGCCGGTCAAGAGGCCTGCGATGACGCCAATGGTGTCAACACCGACGCCTGTCTGAACAATTGCGTCTCGGCGCGCTGCGGCGATGGCGTCGTTCATGCTGGGCAAGAGGGTTGCGATGACGGCAACGCCACCAACACCGACGGCTGCTTGAACAACTGCAACGCCGCGCGCTGCGGCGACGGTGTGGTCCAAGCGGGTCAAGAAGCCTGCGACGATGGCAACGTCAGCAACTCAGATGGATGCCTCAACAGTTGCAACACGGCTCGCTGCGGCGACGGCGTGGTTCATGCGGGCCAAGAAGCCTGCGATGATGGGAATGGATCCAATACGGATGGTTGTTTGACCAACTGCACCGCCGCTCGCTGCGGTGACGGTCATGTTCAAGCCGGTCAAGAAGCCTGCGATGATGGGAATGGATCCAATACGGATGGTTGTTTGACCAACTGCACCGCCGCTCGTTGCGGTGACGGTCACGTTCAGGCGGGCGAAGAAGCCTGCGATGACGGAAACGGGTCCAACACCGACGCGTGCCTCACAAACTGTACCTCTGCTCGCTGCGGTGATGGTCATGTTCAGGCGGGTCAAGAAGCCTGCGATGACGGCAACGGCTCGAACACCGACGCCTGCTTGAACAGTTGCGTCTCGGCTCGCTGCGGTGACGGTGTCGTGCATGCAGGTCAAGAGGCTTGCGATGACGGCAACGGCTCGAATACGGATGGCTGCTTGACCAACTGCAACGCTGCGCGCTGCGGCGACGGTCATGTTCAGGCCGGTCAAGAGGCTTGCGATGACGGCAACGGGTCGAACACCGACGCCTGCTTGACCAGCTGCACCTCGGCTCGCTGCGGTGATGGTCATGTGCGCGCCGGGGTCGAGACCTGCGATGATCAAAATATAGTCCAGACCGATGCCTGCTTGAACACCTGCCAAAGCGCCCGTTGCGGTGATGGTGTGGTTCGTGCTGGGGTTGAGGACTGCGATGATGGCAACCAAGTTGATGGGGATGCCTGTTCGAACTCTTGTGAAAACACCGTCAACGGTGACTTAGGAAATATCGATTTCTGCGGGTACGGTACCGCCAACGGTCGGCGCGTCGGGATCTACAACAGTCAGCTGGGCCGTCGTCACAACGGTCACGGTAACTGGGACAGCTTTTGTCAGGCGAACGGATGGGCACGCTCGAACACGGGGTATGGAAACTGGAACCGAGATTGCAACTGGGTGATGTCGAACTGGTCGAACTGGGGCGTGGGATCGGGTACCGGCCCTCAGACCTCGAACTCGTTACCGCCAAATCGTCCTGCGAACTATGCGCACATCTACATGACGTGCATTGAGTAGGAACTCTAACTGCGGCTCGGGATCACCAGCTTTTCGATCCAGTTCTTAACCTCGATACAGCGCGTCGCCGCGTCCTCGACGTCGCCATCGATACCGAGGCGCCAGGCGATGTCGCGGCGAGTCGGGTCGTCGTGCAGGTTTTGGAGATCGTCGATGTACGCGCGAGCGGTCTTCTCATCGGGGAAGAAGCCGCGTCGGATCAGCTTAGGGATGCGGCAGCTCACCAAGCCAGCCATGTCGCTCAGGTCGTACTCGGGATGGTACTGGACTGACCAGAACACGCCCTTGTCGAAGCGCACGTCAACGGCTTGAACCTTGGACCATGAGTTACCCGCCAACGAGACGCCAAAGGGGCTCAGGTCGGTGACCTCATCGTCGTGGCTCGTGAAGGCGTCAAAGACCTCGGGTTTACCCTCAAACATGGGGTGCGCCAGGCCTTCGGGCGTGAGCTTGATCTTTCGGCTGATGCCTTGCTCTCGACCGTTGATGTTGGGGCTCACGCAGCCGCCCGCAGCGACCACTGCGATTTGAGCCGCCCAGCACGAGCCAAAGCTTGGCGTTCCTGAGGCGAAGCCGTCTTTAGCGAGCTGGATCTGCTTGTGAACCGGCTCAATGTCGTCGTTGAGGCACAGGCTGCAGCCGGTCCACGCGATGCCGTCGAACTCGGATAGGCCGGCGGCATCAGGCAGCTCGGTGCCGGGATCGGCAGGGTGCAATAAGGTGACCTCAACCGGAACCGGTGACCAGCGCTTGAGCATCGCATCATAGAGCATACCGGCGGGTTTGGCGCCGAACTCTAAGAACTGATCACGGCCTTCTTTGGTGTAGCCGTCGATCACGAGAATTTTGAGGGGCTTGTCCATGCTAGCCTTTCGCGAGCGTGTCGATAATTCCAGGCAGATCCGAGTACCGTTCGCACAGCGCATCGGCGCTGTGCCCCTCTTTGTCCGCATCACGCGAGGCGGTAAAGAGAATAGCCTTCATACCCAGCGCATGAGGCCCGTCGATGTCGTTGCTGTGACGATCGCCGATATGCACCATCTCTTGGACCGGAACGCCCAATCCTTGAGCCGCCGTATCGAACATCGAGCGGTGCGGTTTGGAGCGCCCGACCTCGTCGGAGAAGGCGAAGCTCGAGAAGTGCGCTTTGACGCCGTGCTTACTGAGCAACTGTCTAAGGATCGTGCCCGGCGAGACGATAGCGTCTGAGCAGATCGCCAGCTGGTATCGACTGGCGATCTCGGCGATGGCTTCAGCCGCCCCGTCGATTAGGCGAGGGGAGTGATCAAGCTCCATGATCTCCCAGCCGTGAACAGCTTGGGCGATCGCTTCGTCGCTCGGTGAGGCGCCGAGATGATCAAAGACTCGCCGTAGTCGATAGTCGACTGTCCAATTGGTGTACTCGACCTTCCAGGCGTGGCGAAACTCGACATCGACGGCGTCGCATGATGCGGTGACCTCGTCGAGGCTGCGCTCTGGAACGGCGGCGTGCAAGAGGGCGCGCCGCTCATCGTGCTTGCTGCGAAGCCCCCGTGCGGCGCGCTCTTCTTCATCGGAGTCGTCGACAACAATAGTGTCCCAAAGATCAAAAGAGACGGCACGAATCATAACTGTATCCCCGTAGAATGGCGGCACCGTAAACATTTGCCAGATGCTTGGGAAGCCGGGCATGTTCGAGGGCGCTTAGCGCACGATAAGGCAGAGCCGAATGAAGAACTTAGTGGTGATGGTCACCGTGATGTGTGCTGCGGCGCCGGTGGCGTCGGCGCAGCGGATCTTGGTCCAACCCTACCTACAGCAGATGACGCCGACCTCGGTGTGGATCCTTTGGGAGACAGATCGAGCTGGCGAGGGCAGAGTGGACTGGGGTGAGAGCGAGGCGTTCGGGCAGATGGCCGTCGCCGCGTCGAATGAGAACTGGGTGGGCTCACGCATTCATGAGGTCCAGCTGACCGGACTTCAGCCCGAGACCAGCTACTACTACCGAGTGCGCACCGGCAACGTCAGCAGCGCACCGAACCACTTCCATACGCCGGCGTTGCAAGCCTCGGAGGCGCCGACGCACATCGCCGTCGTGAGCGACATGCAGCGTGACGGCGCGCAGGCTCAGATTTATCGGCAAATCCTCAACCAGGGCATCGCTCCATTTTGCCGCGAAGAGCAGCAAACCTCGATCGCTGAGGCTTTAAGTATGGTCTTGATCCCTGGCGACCTGGTGCCCACGGGTTTGAACATCAACCACTGGCGAGACTACTTCTTCGCCGACAGCACCGACTTGATGGGGCAGGTTCCCTTTTATCCGGTGCTTGGAAACCACGAGAACAATACCCCGTTTTTCTACAACTACTTTCATCTGCCGACCAACGGCTCGCCTGGGCACGAGGAGCAGTGGTGGTGGTTTGACCAGAGCAACCTGCGGATCATCGGTTTGGACTCAAACGGTTCGGGGCGAGGCGAGGAGCAGCTGACTTGGCTCAGCGGTGTGCTCGACGATGCCTGCTCAAACGAGCTCATCGATTTTGTCTTCGCTCAGCTGCATCATCCACACCACTCCGAGCTGTGGATCGCTGGCAACACGGCGTGGACCGGTGAGGTGATTGATCAACTCGAGCAGTTTTCAAGCGCCTGCGGCAAACCCAGCGTTCACTTTTATGGGCACACGCACGGCTACAGCCGAGGCCAGAGCCAAGAGCATAACCACACCATGGTCAACGCCGCGAGCGCCGGCGGCCGGCTTGATCGCTGGGGTGAATATGCTCAGGTCGATTATCCGGAGTATTCGATCAGCACGGATGATTACGGCTTTGTGCATGTCGACGTTCAAGCTGGCGATGACCCGCAATTTCGGATCCGGCGTCTGAGCTGGGGCGTGCCCGAAGCGATGAGCCGAAACGAGCTCACCGATGAGCTGTTGATTCGTAAAAATAACCAAAGCCCTCAGACCCCAAGCGCCTACGCTTATGACGGCGACGTCTCGCCCGATTGTTTCACCTTAGCCGCCTCTGAATACCGCGAGGAAGACGGTGATGAGCATGGCGCGAGCCATTGGCAAGTCGCTCAGGCTTGCAATGACTTCAGCGCCCCGCTGGTCGACCGCTGGCGCCAATCCAAGAACATCTATTTTGGGGTCGATCGCTTGGGCGGGATCGATCTGACCCAAGAGCAGATCGAGGGGCTTGAGCCGGAGCGCAGTTATTGCTGGCGAGTGCGTTACCGTGACTCCTCTTTGGGCTGGAGCGAGTGGTCCGAGCCTGAGGTGGTCTGGACCGGCGCCCGAGTGGGCTCGGGGAATCTACTGATCAACGGCGACGCGGAGCAAGGAACCCAAGGCTGGGAATCGGTTCAGGGCCCGTTTGAGAGCCTGACCGACGGTGAATGCAACGGCGTGAGCCCCTTCGAGGGGGAACGCTACTTCGCGATCGGTGGCTTGTGCGAGGGCGAGGTCGACAACGGAGAAGCCCGCCAGCGTGTCGATGTCAGCGACTGGGCAGAGTCCATCGACGATGGCGATTTAGCGGCGCACCTCGAGGGGTACCTGCGGGACTTTAATGGCTCGGACGAGGTGGCGCTGAGTATGGTGTTTTGGGACGCAGATGGCGGTGAGCTCGGTCGCCCCGACCGGTTGACTCGGCGTGAGGGCTCGTGGGCACGCGTCGCCCAATCACCCCTGATTCCGGTGGGCACGCGCAGCGTCGATGTGGTGCTGACCGGGACGCGCCGCGCCGGCACCGACAACGACAGCTACGCCGACGCCTTGCGCCTTCGGTTAGCGCCTCAGGCGGAAGCGGGTTGTCAGGAGCCACCGAGTCCGCCACCGCCTGCGCCAGATGCAGGCCCTGCGCCCGACGCCGCCCTTGAGTCGGATGCAGGTGCGCCGCCCTTCGATACAGGCAACCTGATCGCTGACGCCGGACCCTTGGCGCCGCCTGCTGACGCGGGCTTGGATGCGCCGCCCGTCAGCGGCTGCGGCTGCGCAGCGGGCACGGCGCCCTCGATGCTGCTGTGGTGTGTGGTCGCAGGCCTTCGACGGCGTCAGCGAGCGAGCAGGGGACGCAGCGCCTGACCGAGCTGATCTGAGACACGCTCGGCCGAGGGCGGATCAAGGTGGCTACCGTCGTAGCTCGACAGGTTCGTCCACGGCATGTCGATCCACTGCGCTCCTGCGGTTTTGAGTCGCGCTTTGACGACCTCTTTGGACCAGCCGCCGGCTTGGCGTTCGAGCTCTCGCATCGCAGGCGTCCGGGGCGGAACCAAGGCGATCACGCGGATCCCCTTGGAGGTCGTTTCACGAACCCAGCTAGCCAGCGCCACGAGGCGAGCCTCTTGAACGGGCGACGCGGTGAGTAGCTTGCGGTAGCTTTTGAGCGCGCGCTCGGGGTCTTTGGGAGTGGTCACCGAGGCGACGAAGCCGCGCGCATCGAAGGACTCATGGTAGGCGACGGAGCCGGCACCTTGACGCGCCATGAGCAAGCCATCGGTAGGGTCTTTGATCCACGCAGGCCAAGCCTTTCGACTGATCCACGCGCCGCGCTGGCTCAACCACACCGTAGCTCGGTTGCGCTGCGCAAAGCCGTCGTAGTGCGGATTATCCGAGCCTTGCTTGGGCGCAGTTAGGCTGTGCGCTGTGAGCGCAAGGACCACAAAAGGGGTAGCCGACTCAGGGTCGAGATGAGCGAGCGCAGCGTTCAAAAGGTCGGGCGTGAGTCGAGCCGAGCTGTAGCCAAAATTATGAAGGGTAACGCCAGGCAGTTTGGCTTCGATCCGTGTGGGTGAGAAGCCACGATACAGCCTCGAGTCGCCGACCATCACTCCATCAAAGGCTTCGCTCGGGTAGGTCTTGTTGAGCCAGAAGCTGTGCTTATCGATCGACTGATCTGCCTCGGATTGGGTGCCCAGATTAAAGGCTGCGACGAGCGCCATCAATACACAGAAATAAAGAGCGGTTGGGCGAAGCATATCAGAACTGAAAGTAGATGAATTGAGCGGCAGGACCGCGCAGGGTGATCGCAGCACAAGCGATCGCAGCCAGAGCGATGGGTTGCCAGCGGCGTTGCGCTGTCGGCGAGAGTTGATGCCAGCCTAAGCCAAAGACGGCGGCGAGCTCGCGCAGCGCAAACAGAGCGATCAGCGCGATGGGAATCAGGCTAAAGGTTGATGCAGCTAATGACGAGGGCTCACTGGGAACTAGACCGGTCATCACGCCGATGATGGTGCCAGCTTGATCGATGCTTTGAGCACGAAACATCACCCAGGCTATTAAGACGACCGCTAGGGTCAAGGCACGCCCGAACCTGGGACCGATCCGCTGAGCTAAGCCGGTCACGCGCTCAAAGGCTAGAAAGCCGGCGTGCAAGGCGCCCCAGGCGACAAAGGTCCAGGCTGCGCCGTGCCATAAGCCAGAGATGAGCATGGTCGTCGCCATGGCGCCGAGTCCCCAAGCGACGCCGCGCCGTGAGCCACCCAAGGGGATGTAGACGTAGTCGCGAAACCAGCTCGACAAGCTGATGTGCCAGCGGGTCCAAAAGTCGCGCAGGCTGGTGGCGATATAAGGATGGTTAAAGTTGATTCCAAAATCAAAACCCATCCATTTGCCTAAGCCACGTGCGATGTCCGTATAGCCGGAAAAGTCGCCGTAAATTTGAGCCGCAAAAAGCGCCGCAACAAACCACCAATAGCCTGCCGATCCGCTGGTGTTACCGTTAGCAAAGGCGGCGTCGACGTAGGGCGCTAGTTGGTCGGCGAGGATGATCTTCTTAGCCAAGCCATAAACGATCAGCCGAAGGCCTTCATCGAGTTGGTTTGAGCTCGCAGGTTTAGGGTCTAAGACCTCGGGTAAGAGCTGCGCGGCGCGTACAATCGGCCCGGCAACCAACTGAGGAAAGAGCGACAGGTAGGCGAAGAAGGCTAAGAGGTTTCGGGTGGGCTGGAGCCGCCCTCGATAGACATCGATGGTGTAGGACATCGACTGAAAGGTGTAAAAGCTGATGCCCACCGGCAGGGCGTCAAAGGTCGCAGGTAGAGCAGCCTCGAACCCAAAACTGACGCCAAAGTGAGCCAGCAACAGATCAAGGTTATGGGTTAGAAAGTGTGCGTATTTGAAGGCGCCAAGGAGGCCAAGGTTGCCGACCAATGAGCAGGCTAGGAAGATCCGCTTTCGGTGCGGCGAGCGCTTCATGCCCAAACCCGAGGCGTAGTCGATCAGCCCTGAGGCGATGATCAACCCGATGTATGAGACCGACCACCACCCATAAAAGATCAGCGAGGCGGAGATCAGGAAGGCCTGTTTCAGGTGCGGCGAGCGGCGCGCAAGCCCAGACCATCCTGCATAGAAGATCGCAGCGAAGATTAGGAAGACAAGCGAATTGAACAGCATGTCGGGTCTCTAAGCCGATCGGCGCCCTGTTTTATAACTCTTTCGAATCAATAAACGACAGCGACGCCCGTTCGAAGCGAGTATCGAGGGGAATAACCCTCGGCGAGAACGGTATGTTTGTAGACTATCTGTCCATGCCAGCGATCGCTAAAGCGCCAGTAAAGGGTGGGCCCAATGCGCAAGGTCTGTGCACCATCATCTCGCAATCCGAGATGCATTTTGAACTTTAAATGACCCGATGACCCAAAACCATGCAGGTTGACTCCTGCGGCGCCATGCAGATGCGCCTCGAATAAGTCATCAACCCGACGAAAGACACCGACAGCGAGGCCGCCGATTGCGCGGTAGCTCTCCGTTTCGTACCCTGCGGTTAAAGCGACCTGCTCCTTGCGTTTGGAGCGCGCTGAGCTGGCTATCGGAACAAACCAATGCGGCGAGAGCGTCCATGAGCCACTGCGCCCATCAAGATTGAAGTAGCGTTTGATAGGAAGCGCTAGGGTAGGCGTCCCCAAGCCCACTTCACCGTCTAACCGGATGGGCACCTTGGCGGTCATACGAATCCATCGTTGCCAAGTGTATACCCCTTCGACATGAGCCCATTGGCTATCCTCGCCCCCATCATGACGAAGCTCGTGGACCGCCTGAACGCCCCATCCGCCAGCCCATCGAGGCATCTCACCAAATACAGGTTGCTCCGCGTCTGCGCTCGATGCGCCGAGGCAAAGGCTCAACCCAACCGCATAAGCTAGACATCTGCTCATCTTATTGGAGCGATTGCCGTTCGACTTCGCCATCGATCAACTGGTACATTTCAACTGGATCGTAGCCTGCTCTTTGCACCGCTACTTTCAGCGCCTGCGTTTGCACCTTCTCACCACCTTTGACAGCGACCATCACGACTTGCGTCAGCGCGTTCAGCTTGACTCCTCGATTAAATCGAGTCTGGTCCACAAAGTCCATCGATGCGACGTGAACACGCACGCCGATGGCGCAACTCTGACAGCACATGCCCTTTGCGAAGAACGCCACCGATTGTGGATTGGCGTTCAGCTCTTCGGTCACATTTTTAATCCGCTGCTCATCTGTGACCTTGGCGGCGCGCTCTTCTTTGGTCATCGCTTCGGTGCTTGACGAAGTGGGAGCCGTTGCACAGGCCGTCGCGGTTAGGGCAAGTCCTATGGCTAAACATGGAATGCATTTTAGGTACATTGAATGACTCTCTCCCCGACGATTATAGATTGGTGTGATGGAGTATTCAAGGTCAACTGATGATTCATAACAATATTTCCCTTGAGCGCGAAGCTACCTGCGACGGTCGCTTTGGTGCCGGGAATCAACCTCGAAAACGGGGGGCGCTGTCTGCGTCGAAATGTTGATCGTTTTGAATCGTGACCCAGCTACGAGCGGCAGCGCAGGGGCTTGATGGATTGGGGGGCATCATCATCGCAGACATCGTCGCTGTCCTTGGCGCCATCGACCCAATCAGCTTGGTTCGAGCGAAAGCTTACGCGCTGATCATCGGCGACACCGATCAAGGTCGTCGTGAGGAGGGGCAAGAAGATTGTCTTTCTAAGCGCACCATTCAGCAGCCTTGACCCATGCGCAGATCGCATGAGTTCAAGCAGTTGTCGTTTTCATTGTTGTTGCCGTCGTCGCATCGCTCTTCAGGATGATCGACTTGGCCGTTGCCGCAGGTCGGGGTGGGGCGGCAGCACAGGGCGCCGACTTGTTGCTCATTGCAGCCATAACCAGAAGTGCAGCTTGGACGTGAGCTGCCGTAATGGCAGTTGAAGGCTTCGTCATTATCAAGCGCGTTGTGCACGGTAAAATGACCGGCGCCGCTGCCACTTCGACAGTGGATTTCGCCCACGACCACGCCTACATTTTCGTTCCAACCGTCGTTGCGCCGGGTATACTGCATGTAGTTGCAAAGGCCCCATCCCACGGGACACAGTCGCTCGACGTCTTGTTCGCAGGTTTGGTTGTTGGGGTCGTCACAGATCATCATGTCACCGCCCGGAGACACCGAGACCTGAACCGCTCCATTTTGGCAGGTTGGCACGTCAGGCTGGCAGGCGTTTGAGCAGTCATCGTCATCAACCTGGTTCCCGTCGTCGCAACCTTCAACGCCAAGCTGCACATGCCCATCGCCGCAACTCGCCACGCTGCAGTCGTTCAGGCAGCCGTCATTTTGAAGACCGTTTGCGTCGTCGCAGGCCTCGACGCCGGCTTGCACGTGTCCATCGCCGCACTGCGCCGCAGAGCAATCGGTAAGGCAAGCGTCGGTTTGTACTTCGTTGGCGTCATCGCAGGCTTCGAAACCCAGGTCGCCTTCAGCGAGGTCTTGGCGTGTGACTCCATCCCCGCAGCGGGCTGGTTGGCAGCCGTTCGTACACGCGTCATGGGCAACTTGGTTGTTGTCATCACAGACCTCCACGCCGTCATGGATGATTCCATCACCGCAGCGCGCTGCGCTGCAGTCGTTGAGGCAGGCATCCGTTTGCAGCTGGTTGCCATCATCGCAGGCTTCGCCTTGTTGGACGACGCCATCGCCGCAGCGAGCGACCACGCAACTCTGCGTGCAGCCGTCGCCGTCGTTGTCGTTACCATCATCGCATTCTTCGCGACCCGCCCAGACCTCGCCGTCGCCGCAGCGCGCAATGTGGCAGGTGGTCAAGCAGACATCGGTCTCGTCTAAGTTTCCGTCGTCACAAGCCTCATAGCCGTCTTGTTCTGGGGTCAGGTCGGTGCGCAAAATACCGTCGCCACAGACCGCAAGTTCACAGGCTGCGGTGCAGCCGTCACGCTGGTCCGCGTTGCCATCGTCGCACGACTCTCGGTCGGCATAGATCACCCCATCGCCGCAGCGCGCCGGGGCGCAGCTGTTGAGGCATGCGTCGGTGTCGACGGCGTTCCCATCATCGCAGGCTTCGCCGGCCTGAACGATCCCATCACCGCAGGTCGCCGGCTGGCAGTTGGCGCAGTCATCCGTTGGGTCTTCGTTGCCATCGTCGCAGCCCTCACCTGGGCCTAGGACTCCGTCGCCGCAGCGCGCCTCAGTGCAGTCGTTTCTGCAGGCGTCCGTGTCGTCCTCGTTGCCATCATCACAGGCTTCGTGGCCGGCGTCGCTCTCAAGAAGGTCGCTTCGTCGTTCACCGTCGCCGCAGCGGGCTAACACGCAGCCGGAGAGGCAGCCGTCATCGTTTCGATCATTGCCATCGTCACAAGCTTCAAAGGCCGGTTGCCCCTCGCTGAGGTCTTGTCGAGTGATGCCATCACCGCAGACCGCTTGAGCGCACCCCATCGTGCAGCCATCCGTGTCGACTTCGTTGCCGTCATCGCAGGCTTCAAAACTTGGGTCCGCGGGATCCAAATCCGAACGCGTCACGCCGTCTCCGCACGCCGCGAGAGTGCACATGCCTGTGCAGCCATCTGTATTTTCGAGGTTGCCATCATCGCAGACTTCGCCCGCTTCGATGCTCCCGTTACCGCAGCTCGCTTGAGTCTCGCGCACGACGACTTGGTCGCCACAGGCAAGAAGCATAGAACAGCTCAATGAGAACCAAAGAATCCGTTGCATCAGACCCCCTTTGTTTGTTCAGCCTAAGCTATTGAGGGCACGCCTGCAAAGCGCCTGTTTAGAGGCTGACGATGCCGTTCGAATCGCCAAAGCTTTCGGTCTCAAGGCCCATCTGTCGAGCGATCGCTACAAACAGGTTGGCGATCGGTGTCGTCTCCGCCACGCGGTCATGCGTACCCTGGTTTAGACCGATGCCTTCACCACCAGCGAGAAGGACCGGCAGGTTGTGGTGGCGATGACGGTTGCCATCTTCCACCTCAGAACTAAAGAACACCAAGGTGTTGTCCAAGAGGTTGCCTTGTCCGTCAGGAATCGCTGCCAAGCGATTGAGCAGATAAGCCACTTGTTCCAGCTCCCAAGTGGCGATGTGAATCAGCTGATTGATCATGCCTTGGTCGTTTTGGTGATGGCTCAGGGTGTGGTGTCCTTCCGCAATTCCAAGGTGCGGCATCGGGCGATTCGAGCCCGCATTGCCCAACATATAGGTGGCGACAGGGGTGAGATCGCATTGAAAGGCGAGGACCAGGAGGTCCAGCATCTGTCGAACTTGAGCCGTTAGATCCACCGGCTCACCAGGAGCACTGCCGGGCGCACAGACCTGATTTTGCGAGAAGTCCATCTGTCGCTCAAGCTCACGCACAGCGGTGAGGTACTGATCCAGCTTGGCTTGATCGTCGACCCCGAGTCGGCGCTGCAGCGCCTGCGCATCGGTGAGCAGATAATCGAGCATACTTCGCCGCTGCAGCGCTTTCCGAGCACGCGCTTCTGCCGATAACTGAACGGCCGCTGAGCCAAAAAGACGATTGAACAACAGCCGCGGTCTGGTCTCTCGAGGTGCCGGAGTGCTCTCATCGATCCAGGAGATGTTGCGGCTGTAGGCGCAGCTGTAACCAGAGTCGCAGCCGCCGGCGTTCCCGCCGCCCTCGGACGCGAGCGCCATGCTCTTGAATCGGTAGTCGCTACCCAGCTGGTTGGCGATGAGCTGGTCCAGGCTGATGCCGTTGCGAATGCCTGCGCCTTCTGTTTTGTAGCAGTGTGCAGCGGTCAAAAATGAGCCGGTCCCGGCGGCGTGGTCGCCCGGCCCATCTGGACGGGCAGGGTCGTTGCGCAAGCCGCTGATCACTCGACAGCGATTTTGCAGCGCCGCTAGGGGTGTGAGGATGGGCTTGAGGTCAAAGTCGGCGCCCTCGCGGTCCGGCGTCCAGCCGATGGATTGGATACCGTTTGGGACGTAAAAAGCGAGGAACCGTTTGGCGGCTTCTGGATCGGACGCCCAGGCTGAGCGCGGCAGCGCGCTGGGCAGTAAGGGGAGCATGAGCGTCCCGCCCAAGCCTCTTAGGAACTGGCGTCGATTGATACTCATCGCTCGCCCTCCTGTCGTGCGCGGCTCTCGATGAACAGGCGCGAGCTGGTGATGGTTTTGAACAAGGTCTTCACGCCCTGTCCTGAGGCTCTAAACTCGTCGAGGATGGCTTCTTTGTGGCATCGATCAAGGGTCCGAGGCGCTCTCGCTAGGGCATAGATGACCATTTGCTCGACAAAACATTCGGAGAGCCTCGGGTCATCGGCGATGATCTCTTGCAGCTCGGCGAGCCCATCAAAGGAGCGACCGTCCGGTAGCGCTCCGGTGGTATCAATCGCCTCGGCTCGACGCGCGCCGACTCCGTCGTAGCCGTCCATGCCCAAACCGATCGGATCCATGCTTTGATGACAGGCGGCGCAAGCTGGGTCTGCCCGATGTTGCGCGAGGCGTTCTCTAAAGGTGCCGCCAAGTTCGGGGTCATCTAGGTTGTCCTCAACGCCTGGTGGTGGCGGCGGCGGGGCATCGCAAAGAAGCCGTTCAAGCACCCATTTGCCACGTTTCACCGGTGATGTTCGCGTCGGAAATGAGGTCAGTGTCAGGATGCTGCCATGGGTCAGTAGACCGCCGCGTCCGGCTGCTTGACCATCGACCTCGAACCAGCCGTCATGCCCTTCGAGCGCTTGCCCTTGAGCTTCAAGACCGTAGTGAGCCTTGAGCCGATCATTCACGTAGGTTGGGGCGCTCGAGAACAGATCTGATAACGATTGGTCGCCGTTAAACAACCAGCTTAGAACCAGGTCGGTCTCTTGGCGCATGGCGCGCCGCAAGGGCTCATCAAAGGTGGGGAAGTAATGGTAATCAGGCTGGACGGTTTCGAGGTTCGACAGATGCAGCCATTGAGCAAAGAAGCTCTCGAGTAGTTGCTGTGCCTTTGGCGATGCGAGCATCCGATCGACCTGGGTCTCAAACCCTTCGCTTTGGTCGAGC
Source organism: Myxococcota bacterium (assembly GCA_040260805.1). Taxonomy (GTDB): domain Bacteria; phylum Myxococcota; class UBA4151; order UBA4151; family UBA4151; genus CACGMS01. Next base: position 14,644 of record JBDQPD010000047.1, read on the forward strand.
TGACCTAAGCGGGCGGCTTCGAGCAGCGCAGGGTCCGGCGGCGCATCCCATAAGAAAAAGGCCAAGCGAGTCGCCAGCTCGTAGCCGTTGAGCCGAGCCGGTTCAGGGCCCACCGAGGGCTCGAGTAAATACAAGAGACGAGGCGACAAGACGATGGTCTTGAGTCCGACATGCAGCGCCTCTTCCCAGGCGGCGCCAGCGGCAACGGTTTGGTTGATCAATTCGCTGTACCGAGCCCAGTCAGTCTCGCCGATCTGCTGACGCCAGGCACGCTCGGCAAAGCGACGCAGCGCCGGCATGACGCAGGACGCTCCGAGGCTCGTGTCGCAGTCGATCAGCCCTTCACGGATCGGGTTGTCGAGCTCAAGCTCAAACGGTCCGTTGATCTCTATGCGGTCGATGATCAAATTACGGTCGCGCTGGCTTGGGTCGGGCGCTTCAGGGTTGTAAAAGTCGTTGATAAACTCGACGGCAATGCGCCGCTCACCCGGCTCTACCGCCACTCGATGAACATGAGCAGCCGGAGCCCCTTCAGCGGTCACGTCAAAGGTGTGCACCTCGGCGTTGTCGACCCAAAGGGTCATACGCGCCGGATCAGGACCAGCTTGTTGGCCATAGCCGTAGACGCTGATCTCATAGGTGCCGCCGGCGGGCGCACTAAAGAACAACTCGAGCTCGCCGCGCGACCAAAGGTTCCAGCCGCCGCTTCTGTGCGGTCCGCCGACGCTCGCCGTGAGCTCTTCAGCCGGATAGATCGCCCGTTCAGCGGGCGGCGCAACCCGCAAGGCATCGGCTACCGCGATCTCGGTAATCGCCTCAGCTTGTTCTAAATGAACGGGCGTGAAACTCAGCACTTCGCCGAGATGATCAAAGCCATGTCCGATATCATCTTCTGGGAGATTTTTAGCCGTTTGCGGGTCCGCTCCGAGCAGATCATGAAGGACCTGTCCGAAAGCCCGTCGGCTGACTCGTCGCAAGGGTACAAAGCCAGGATCTAGGCAGGTGTCTTGGCTGCCTACATCGGGCGTTGAACTCGAGCCTGCATCGGCGAGGGGCGGCGCTGGTGTGCCAGGGCTTGTTCCTACGTCAGGCGCCCCGACCGGGCCGTCGCTTGTGCAGCTGACGAGCGCTGAAAGCATGAGCACTGAAATGATCGGATGTCGAAATACCATGCGTTATCGTCGCACAGTTCCGTTCCGAATTTCCAGACCACTAGGCACGTTTGAGCGTGAGCAGAGTGACTTCTTGCCGTGCACCGAGCCGAAGCGGTGGCCCCCAGTGTGCGGTCCCTCGGTTCACGTAGACCCACATGTTTTTGCGCCGATACAAGCCAGCGACCAGCGGCTGAAAGAGATGAATGAGCACCGTGAACGGGAAGAACTGACCCCCGTGAGTGTGTCCGGATAGGATCAGATCAAAGCGGCCTTCGGGGATGTCCTTGAGCGAGCGAGGCTGATGCGCCAGCAGAACTTTAACGTCCGCTGACTCTGCGTCCTTACAGGTCTTGTCGATGTCGCACGCGTGATCGGGCTCAAATCGTGTCGCTCGCAGATCGGGAATCCCTGCGATCATGACCGATCCAGCGCCGCGCTGATACAGCTGGTGCCCGTTGAGGTGGACCTTCCAGCCGTTCGCCTCAAGGTGTTCACACCAGGGCTTCCAGCCTGAATAATACTCGTGATTCCCAGTGCAGAAGTGAACGCCCATGGGCGCCTTCATATCAAAAAGCGGTGCGAGGTCAGGTGCTAAAATCTTGACCGGACCGTCGACTAAGTCACCCGTCACTGCGATCAAGTCCGGCTCGAGTGAGTTGACGATGCTTGCGATTCGCTGTGTCTCTTTAGCGGTTGCGGTCGCCCCCACGTGGATATCGCTCACTTGAGCAATCCGCAGGCCTTCCAGGTCAGCAGGCAATCCTTCAATGGGTACCTCGACGGGTTCGACCTTCGGCGGCTGCAGCGCACCCCGAATCCCCGCAGCGGCGATCCCGGCGCTGGTCGCAGCGACCCCGGCTGTCGTGGCTCGAACCAAAAATTCGCGTCGAGCGGGATCAACCGGTTCCGCCTGGTTAAACCTTTGCCATCGCCCCCACAGCCAGAGCGTGACATCTCTTAGGATCAGCAAGGTGGCGAGCGCGCCGATGCTGCCCATCGTCGCAAACCCCAGGTAAGCGACGGTCTGTTGACCCGACCAGTCTCGCACCAAACGAGTCAGGAAGGCAGACGGGACGATCACCGCCACAAAAAGCGCAAGCGCACGCGCCGAGTTGCGGGCTATGGGGTTCAAATCGTAAGGTCCGGTGAGACGCTTGTAGAGATAGATGGTCACCCCGATCCAAATCGAGTTGACGGTCAGACCAAAGATAATGAGTCGTAAAGGAATCATGGTGCCGGACCCTACAAAAGCAGAGGCAAAGCACCTAATACAAAGCACGAAAAAAGGAGCCTTCGTTTGCAGGTCCTTGTACTCATGGTGTTTTTGGCTTCGCCGCCGATGGTAACCGCCCCCGAAAACGTACCCCACGCTGCGTCGGCTTGGCCGGTTGTGGGCGAATCCTTGCTCGGCGCAGCGCTCGGAACGGGCGTAAGTTTAGTCGCCGCTCAAGGGCTGGCTGGCTGGTCCAATGATCTGGTGGCTGGGCTCGCTCCTTCGTTGCTGATCGGCGCTTTAGGACCTGGCTTAGCCGGGCATTTTAGTCTCAGGCGCAGCGCCCGCAAGAGGGGCTTGCGTTTGCACCGTCCGCTGCTCGCAGCGAGCGCCGCCGGATTAGCGAGCGCTGTCACCTTTACCGGTTTGGTGATGACCCAGCAAAGCAGCGGTCAGGCGCTCGGCGTCGTCGGTTACCTCAGCCTCGGTACGGTGTTGCCGGTGGTCGCTCAATGGTGGGCTTTGGAGCCCGCTCGATGATCGCTCTTAGCGGTTTTGTTATCGCCTTGGCATGCAGCGCCGCTGGCTTCCCCGACGCCGACTGGCAAGCAGTCGAAACCCCAGCCGCAGCGGGGGCTAAAGCGGCGATGGAAGCGCACGCCTTCACCCTGACAGGCGAGGACATCGAACGGCTCGGCGTTCGCACCGATTCGTTGCTTATTTTACACCGCGGACAGCTAATTTACGAGCGCTATGGGCGCGGTTTTGGACCTGAAAACCCTCACCTTTTATGGAGCGTGACCAAGAGCATTATGGGCACCTTGGTCGGACGCGCCGTCCACGAGGGATTAATCAATCTAGACGAGTCGATTTGCACCTATGACGACGAGGTGCCCGAGGCGCTTTGCGCGATACGCGTCCTTGATCTTTTGCAGTTCACCTCGGGGATTGATTTCAAAGAAAGTTACGAGGGCGAGCGCAATCAGGTCTCGAGCGTCTTAGCGATGCTCTACGGCGTGGGTTCAGACGACATGGCGCAGTTTGTTACGGAGCATCCTGTGCGTGACGCGCCGGGCGAGACCTTCTCGTATTCGACGGGAGATGCGGTCTTACTGGCGCGAGTTTTGGGTAAGGCGGTAAGCTCAACTTTTGGAGCCGATTTTCCGTGGGCGATGCTCTTTGATCGATTGGGCATCACATCGGCGACGATCGAGCAGGATAAAGCGGGCACTTATGTCGGGGGATCCTACGGCTATATGACGCCTCGTGACCTTCTACGCTTTGGTTACTTCTTGAGGCGCGGCGGGTGTTGGAAGGGCGAGCAGCTGCTCGCTACGGATTGGGTCGACAAGGCGACGGTCCCGAACCCTGCGATGACTAAAAGGGCGCTCTGTTGCGCCGATCATGACGTCAACGGCCGATCCTTTTGGCTTAATCGAGCCGTCCCGGAAACCGATCGGGTGCAGCGCTGGCCTGATGCGCCAGAGGATACGTTTGCCGGCGCAGGGCATTGGGGTCAGTACCTTTGGGTCATCCCATCAAAGGATTTGGTCGTGGTGCGCTTTGGCGATGACCGAGACAAAACGCACGACTCGAACGAGCTGTTGCGCTTGGTCATCGAGTGGACGGACCAGCTCCCATGAAGCTCCTTACGATGCTGATTATGGTGACTTTCTCTGCCTGCGGCTCAGGCTATGACAACCACGACTTAGAGCTGCTCACTCGATACCGAGCTAAAGACCTCTGCAGCTGCGTTTTTGTGCAAAATCGAGACGATCAGTACTGCATCGACTGGACGGTCGCGAGCCCCGATCTAGCGACCGTACGGATTGATCACGAGACGCAAACAGTGACCACCGAGGCGATGTTCTTTTGGGCGGGTAAGGCTCGCTTCGTCGATGCTCGTCGAGGCTGTGTCCTCGAATGAGCGACGCGCCACCTGACCATCACGACCTCGACGAGCTCGTCATCATCCCGAAGCTGACCGCCTCATCGCTTCGTCTGGTCGTGCAGAGTCTCGCGGTCGGTGTGTTTGTCTGGTGCGGCGTGTTGACGCTGGTGATCGAGGAGTTTTTTAAGCCAAAATATGCGCTCTGGATGATCGGAAGCTCGCTCGCGCTGGTGATTCTTGAAGCGCTCCTCAGGGCATTTGAGCGTCGCCGTGATCGAGGCGCAGCCTTGGAGCCTCCTGCGCGTCCTTGGTACGACGTCCACCGCCTGATCTATGGAACCTTTGTTGGCGTGATCACCGTCTGGCTGGCGATGGAGCTCGGGTCATCGTTTGGTCTGTATCATTACGCCTGGTCCTTTACCTTTCGAAGCCCGCTCTTTGTCTGGGGCTTACCCTCTGCGCTGCTCTGGGTGGCGGGTTCGGGGTTACGCTTTGGGGCGCACGGGCGGCGCTACAGCCTTCGTCACCGACTGATTGCGCTGAGACATGTCGTCCAAAGTGTTGTCGCTGGCGCTGCCTTGTTTCATCTGCTGACCTTGGTGATCAAGGTGCCTTCAGCGGCTCATTTCGCGCTGCCTAAATCCCTCGCAGCGCTCCTCGTGGTGCATCTATTTTTTATCGCTTCGGTTGAGCGCGTGTCGAGGCGTCGCCCAGGCAGCGCAGCGCAAGCCTCGGGTCTGCTCCTACAGGGGCGTTACGCCACTTGGTTTTGGGGTGGGGGTATCGTGCTGGGCCATCTGTTGCCGGTGCTGATTGCTGCTCGAGACCTCCCCAAACTCGATACCTTTGCGGTTCTGTCTGCGCTGTTTGGCGTCTACGCCTACCAACACGCCTTCGTCCTCGCCGACCGGCGAGCGCTCGCCGAAACAACAAATCCCATAGGGGGCGATGACAGCGGACCTGACTTCCCGTAGGGAAGAATAGACCCCAACCCCGGAGCCTCTATGCGCATCCTCGCTCTCGCCTTGTTTGCTACTCCCCTTCATTCGGCGCTCGCAGACGGTGGCGGATCCTCGGTGAGCTACCAGCCTACCGCTACGACTGCGGAGATGGTGCTGTTTAAAAATGCATCGAAAGAGGTGGCGTTGGGGCTTAAGGGGCAGCTTTACATGGCGCCTTTAGCTGGCGGCGATGCGCAGACTCGAAACGGCGATGCGACGGACGCCGTGGGCTTTGGCGTGGGCAGCGCCGGGCTAGCGGTTAAGGCGACTCTGGGCGGCGACGTTGAGCTGTATCTGGGGTTGAACCCCTTAGAGGGCGGCGAGCTCGAAGATCTGCGCGTGACCTGGACCTATCTGAACAAGGGCGGCAACCGCGGCAGTTTGGGTTTGGGTGTTGCTCAGGTTCCGTACAGCCGCTCGCTGTCACGCAGCTCGAGCACCATGCGCTTTATGACCAAGCCAATCAGCAGCGGCGAAGCAGCGATTGGTGAGCGCATGGGGTTGACGGCTGAAGGCAGTTATTACGGCGGTAAGGTCGGGTACTTGCTCGGCCTCTACAACGGCGGCGATGAGCTCAAGACCAACCGAGCTGGCTTGGGCTACGGAGCGCGCATCGAATCGGCGCCGCTCGGCGCTTTGGCTGCTCTGGTTCCCAACAAGCTCCGGGTCCACGTCGGCGCAGGCTTTGTGCTCGATCAAGGGCCCAGCGTGCAGACCACTGCGATCAGCGGAGATCTAACGATCGAGGGGCCTGGCGGCTGGCAGCTCTTTGCGGAGTACTTGATGGACTCACGTGATCCGCTCGCTCAACCGGTGCTCCCGGCGACGCTCCCAGGCACCGTGGATCGACAGGTGATCATCGTCGAAGCGACGGCGTTTGTTTGGAACGATCGTCTCGAGCTTGCGGCTCGCTTTGAGCAGTACGATAACAACAAGAATTTGAGTGATCACGGCGACCAACAGGTGATCACCGGGGGCGCGAGTCTGTACTTCAAGGGGCATAACCTGAAGCTGCAAACCAACTACATTCATCGCAACGAAACCGAGGGTGTCAGCCTGGATAACGATGTGCTGCTCTTCGGCGTGGCGGCTTCGCTCTGATGCGTACGCTCATCGTACTTGCAGCGGTTGCTACCGCCTGCAGCCCACCAGCGGACCGAACGTACGCTGAGGTGCTCAAGATTGAGCATCGCTCGCAGCTGATCGGCGGTCCAGGTGCGCAGGGCGGCGTGGGCGATTATCTCATTCAAAATGATAAGATTCGGATCATCATCCACGCTCGCGCTGGCGACACCGGCAGCTCGACGACTTTTGGTGGCACCATCCTTGACGCCGATCTGCAGCGCCCAGAGGTGGAGTTCAGTGGCGGTCGCGGGCGGGACAGCCTTTATGAGGTGGCGCCGCTGGTCAGTCTGGCGGTGGTGCGACCTGACGCAACGACAGCTTTTACGACTCGAACCACGGACGACGGCGCAGCGGTGCTGCGCATCGAGAGCACGATGGGGAACATCGTGGATGTGATCGCCTTGTTTGGCAGCGTCGTGCCTGAGCTTGCGGTGCAAGACATGTGGTTCGCTATCGAATACGAATTGCGTCCGGGCGAGAACTTCTTACGCATCACGGTCGAAGCCTTTCGCGAGGGTGAGCCGGTGGAGGGCGCAGAGGTTGTTGATATGGCGACCATCGAGGGCTCGGAGCCGTTCATCAGTATCTTGAAGGGCAGCCGCGAGGTCGGCGCGATGACGCCATGCGATGGCGACGATGAGGTCTGCCCTGATGGGCAAAGCTGTCAAACCGTTCAAGATGCGCGCGTCTGTCGTGCGCTCGACGCCGAAATCGGTGGACTGTTTGGAGGCTGGCTGGCGCTGATCGGCAAGAAGGTTAAAAACTTCGTCCCCGGTAACGGCTTTGACCCGTGGTTGACGCTTAAGTCGGCGGCGGCTCAGGGCGCTGATTTCTTCGCCAACCCGGCACCCTTTTTGTTCATGGCGGGCGCCGGCGATCGAGTCAGCTACGCCCTGCACACCGAAGGCGATCTGCTGATCCCCGTAGCGACCAGCGCGTTCACCTTGGCGATTAGCCACGAGGCGCATTGCACCTTGGACGCTCCGAATTGCCTGCGCGGCAAAGGGGTTCGCATGAAGGGCTACTTTGCGGTGGGTGAGGGGGATGTCGCCTCGGCGATCGACGGCTTGATCACGATGCGTGATCTCCCGGCTGCGTCGCTAGAGGGCGTCGTCCTTGATCAACGCACGGGAGAGCCCGTGTCAAAGGCTGACGTGATGGTCTTTGCGGATCCGTGGCCGACTGCGAGCGACGCAGAGGTCGAGAACAAGACCTATCGCGAGCTGGTCGACGCTCACCGCGCTGCGACCACTGATGCGGTCAACACCTCGGGTCTAGCCGGTATGATTACGCACATGCGCTCCGACGTGGGCGTCGATGATGTCCTGGACGGCACCTTCTCGGGGCGCGTAATTCTACCCGGCGGTGGCGGCGCGCAGCGAGTGTTCTTAGTGGCGCGTGATCATGAGCAGCTGAGCGAACCCGTCGCGGTGAGGCTTGGCGCTGAAACGGCTCAAGCCGTGGTGGTCTTGCCGCAGCAGGGTCATGTAGACGTCGAGGTGCGTGATGAGAGCGGTCTACGCGTTCCAGCTCGTGTGACCATCGGTCGTTGCATGCCAGAATGCGCCGTGGACGCCGATTGCTCAGATGACGCAAGTAAGGTCTGTCACGCCACCGATCGCCGCTGCGTGCCGGCGGGAGGATGCTCGGTCGATACGGACTGCGACCCGGATGAGCGCTGCGACACCGGCTCATCCCAATGCATCTGCGATGGTGGCAGTCAGCTGCCGACAGAGCTTGGTGGGCACTGGCCTGTCGATGGGGTGACGGAGCGTCATTACGTGGGGCCTTCAGGCGAGTCCTTCGAGCTGCCAGCCGGCGTTTACGAGGTGATCGCCTCACGCGGCATCGAGTACAGCATCGATCGCAGCTACGTCGAGCTCAAGGCGGGCCGCCACACTCGATTGATCGCCCACGTCAACCGGGTGGTCGATACCGCCGGATTTATCTCTGCCGATTTTCATGTCCACGGCGCCAATAGCCCGGACTCTGCGGTCCCGAGCGCTGTTCGGGTGATGAGCTTTGCGGGTGAGGGCGTCGAGTTGTTAACCTCGACCGATCACGACATGCTCACCGATTATCAGCCGACCTTGCGCGTGCTGGGTTTGGAGCCGTGGCTGACCACCCAAAATGGGGTGGAGAGCTCGCCGCTGATGCTCAGTCACTTCTTGGGCTTTCCCATGGACATCGACATGACCCAGCCGCAGCAGATGCCCTCGAAGACACGCTGGGACTGGTACGCTCGCGACCCCCAATCGATCATGACGAAAATTCGTGGCAATGGGACGCTAGGCGGCGAACAAGATGCGGTGGTTCTTCTAGCCCACGTCTACGATTACTTTAACTATTACGAGCTCAACTCTTACAACCTAGAGGCAGAGGGCAACGCGCTCTTCGCGCTCGCAGATCCGATCCTGGATGCGCAGTATTTTAGCGGTGAGTTTGATGGCTTTGAGATCGCTAACGGCAAGAGTCAGGATTACATTCGCAAACCGACGGTCGCTGAGATGCGTGGCTACAACGTGGCGCTGCAGGCTTTAGTTGAGCGGCTTCAATCGGGTGCGCTGGATCTAGCGAGTTTCTCGAAAGAGCATCAGTCGCTCGGTCGTCAGGTGATCGGTCAGATGCTGAGCCGAACCCCTGCAGAGCAAGACGCCTTTATGGACGCTACACAGGGTGTCGACTGTTCGTGCATGCCGGCAGCGAGCTGCGCCGTTGAGGCGCCGGATCAGGCGCCATGTCTCGAGCCACGAGGTGTGGTTGAAGATTGGTTCCGGATGGCGAACTCCGGTATTTTCCGGACCGGCGTCGCCAACTCCGACACACACGATCTATGGGAGATCGAAGCGGGGATGCCGCGCAATTACGTGGTCAGCCCCACCGATTCACCAGTGCAGATTGATCACGACACCATCGACAACAACGTGCTCGCAGGTCAGGTGGTAGCGACCTACGGTCCCTTTATCCGCTTTACGGTTGATGATCAGGGCGTGGGTTCGGAGGTGACGGCGTCGGGCTCCGTGCGTTTGTCCGTTGAGGTGCAATCGCCGACTTGGTTCGATGTCGACCGAGTTGAGATCTACCGCAACGGGCGCCTGCTTCGGATCGTGCAAGCTTGCACGGCTGAGGGGCAGAGCGACTGTATTGTCAGCCCCAATACTCAGGTCAAGAACCTGCATTTAGTGTTTGATGATGAGCCGGCTCAAGACAGCTGGTACGCCGTGGCAGCCATGGGCATTAATGGCCGCGATCTCTCGCCAGTTTATAGCTCGCAACCGCTCGCTCGACTCGGCTTTAATGAGACCGTGGACAGCCTGGGGTCGATCCTGCCGGTGGACATCGGCGGTGGCTCGATGGTTGAACCCAGCGTTTATCCGGTGCTGCCTTATGCGATAACCAATCCGATTCGGGTGATCATGGATGGGGACGGACAGTTTACGCCCCCATCGGGTCGCCGCCCGCGCTGGGAACCTTAGGCGAGCATGGCGCGAACGGTTCACCCCGCCCCGACCGGGGAAGTAGCGATCATCTTCTCCGACGTTCAGGACTCGACGGTCCTGTGGGATCGCGCCGCGCATTCGATGCAAGCCGCGCTGGAGCTGCACGACAAGCTTTTGGCTGAAGTGATCGCCGATTTTGGCTGCTACCAAGTCAAGAACAAGGGCGACGCGTTCATGATCGCAGCGCCCGACGCAACCACCGCGCTCAAGCTCTGCTTTGAAGCCCAGCGGCGGCTCCTTGGCTGCCCGTGGCCCGGGGCGATCCTGCATCAGCCCTCGGGCGCCGAGGTCCTCGATGAAGCGGGAGAGGTCATCTTTCGCGGCTTGCGGGTGCGGATGGGGGTCCATGTCGGGCGACCGCGTCGTAAAGCCGACCCCACGACGGGTAGAATGGATTATGTCGGCGGCATGGTGAACCGCGCGGCGCGCGTCGCCGATGCCGCGCACGGTGGGCAAATCCTGATCTCGGATGCTGCCTTTCGTGCCCTTGATGAGGACTTCACGCCCGATCTTTACGACCTCGGTGTGCACCGACTGCGTGGTCTGCGGCGCGAAGAGCACCTGCGCC
>JBDQPD010000170.1:0-5005 GCA_040260805.1 Myxococcota bacterium
GCCTTGCGCGTGCTCGAGACTGGCATCGAGGAGGCCGCCGGTGAAATGTGTCTTACCAAGCCGGTGGCGTGCCGCTACCCAGGCTTACCCAAGCCGACCTCGGGCGTGAGCCTTTATCTGCTTGAGTTGGCGAGCCAAAAGCTCACCCCTTTCCTCGTCAATCCCACGGCTTTTAAAGGCTGCGGTGAGCGCAGGCGCTGCCTGTCGCACGCCAAAGCGAAACGCCGGCTTAAGCGGGCGAAGGCGGCCTTTGCGAAAGCCGGCTTGGACATCACGAAAAACCCGCAAGCCACGCACACCATCGCCTGGACGCACAAGCCCACCGAGCACGAGCCCCCAGAACCCGAGAACCCAGAGACCACGACCGCCGATCAGATGGTGTTTGGGCTAAGCACGATCGAGCAGACCTTTGCCTGGGGTGGGCGCAAGCTTGTGCTCCGCTCCACCGACACCCGCTCGGCGATGGAGGGCGAGGTCGTCAGCGAGGTCTTCGAGGGCAAAAAAGTCTGGTACCGCAGCAGCCGCAGCTACTCCACGCACTTTGCGGGCGGACTCGCCGTGCGTTTTCCGCTCGCTTACGAGACGCCGAGCGGTTTGGTGCTGCTCGAGCTGGCGCGTGCGACGAACGCTAAAGCCAGCTTAAGCTACGCGCTCACCCCGCCGATTCCGGCGAGTCCGCCTGCCCGATAAAATCCCATTTGGCGTTAAGCTGTATTTTCTCTGCGTGGGTGCGTAGCCGATCGCTGGTTTCGGTGATAGGTGCCCTGCGATCGCTAGACGGCGTCCGAGGATCAAGTGCTGACTATTCGTGGATGGACATACGCCTGCTTGATCGTTGGCGTCTGCTTTGTGCAGGTGGTTTCAGGCTGTGCGGACTGGATTGCGCCAATCGATCCGAGCACCGAGACCTGCGGCGCTGACCAGCCGCCCTGCGTTGCGCCTTTTGTGTGCTCAGATGGTCTGTGTTTGCGCTCAAGCGAGCCGCGCTGCGGTGACGGTATCCTTCACACCGAGGCGTCGGAGCAATGCGATGACGGCAACCTGAGCGACGACGACCGCTGCGTGAATTGCCGCATCACCTTTTGCGGCGATGGGATCCGGCAAACCCAAGCCGGTGAGCTCTGTGATGACGGCAATTTAGAGCATGCTGACGCCTGCACCGCGGACTGTGTCTGGGCTCGTTGCGGCGATGGCGTGAAGCGTAAGGACAGCCGCGCCGGGAGTCCCGATCATGAAGACTGCGATGATGGCAACGCGCAGGACCGTGACTTTTGCTCAAACGATTGCGCCGCCGCACGCTGCGGCGATGGCTGGGTTCTTGAGGGCGTTGAGCTCTGCGATGACGGCAACACCAACGACGAGGACGACTGCTCGAACACGTGCGGTTTAGGGGTGGTCGAGCTCGATTCGGGCACCGGCTACACCTGCGGGCGGACAGAGCGTGGACGGGTGACGTGCTGGGGCGCTAATGAGTACGGACAGCTCGGCGACGGGACCTTGACCGACCGCGCCTCGCCGACCTTGATACCGGGTCTGGTCGAGGTCACGCGTTTGGCGCTCAACAACAAGACCAGCTGCGCGCTGGCGGGCGCTGGTCAGCTCTGGTGCTGGGGCGACACGGTCGGGTTGTCCCCTCAGCGCCTTGGCGTCGAGCATCGGTGGCAGGACGTGACCAGCTTTACGCTCGGTCCCGAGCAGCAGATCGTTGCGCTCGACAGCGACGGACAGCTGTTTCGTGTGCGCACTCAGGGCGTCGAGCGCATGCCGCAACCCGAGCCGCTCGCAGCGATCGCTGGCGGCAGTGAGCACGTCTGCGGCTACAGCCCCGTCGGTCGAGTCTATTGCTTTGGCTCCAACGCCGATGGGCAGGTCGGGTTAAACGACGGTGGGCGCGTGGCGCTGCCGACCTATATGGGCTTGGACAATATCCGCTCGATCGGCGCGCTCAGCAAGGCCAGCTGCGCCGTGGACACCCAAGGCGGGCTTTGGTGTTGGGGGCGAAGCTACCATCGCGGCGTGCCGCTAACCGTGACCCCGCGGCGCCTCGATAATGTCCCTGAGGTGGCGTCGGTTAAAGGCAGCCGAGACGCAGCGATCATTCGTCTGGCGTCGGGTGAGCTGTATATGTTTGATCCGCGCGCGTCGCGGTTCTACCGAGACGACAACGTCCAGCCCGAAGCGATCGCGCCCTTTATGCCGCAGCGGCGTCCGCCGGGATATGACCAGCCGCTCGACGCGGTGGCTCAGCCAGACTACCGCTGCGCCGTGAGCTCCGCTCGCCGCGTGGCGTGTTGGGGTAGGAGCTCGAAGGGGCGACTCGGCTTGGGTATTCTCGGATATTACCATCGGCCTCAGCGTATCCCAGGGATTACGCAGGCCGAGCAGGTCGTGGTCGGTACCGCGCATACTTGCGTCCGCTTGGCGGGGGGGGCGGTGCGTTGCTGGGGAAAAGATGACCTCAACCAGCGCGGAAGCGGGGTTAATCTAAGCTCTGAGACCGCCCCGACGCTGGTCCCGGGTTTGGAGGATGCGCAGTCCCTGACGGGCTCCTCGAGCGCCACCTGTGCGCTGACTTCTGGCGGAGCCGCCGAGTGCTGGGGTCGGGTCGAATCCGAGCCCGATGAGCCCCCTTTTTCGTTGCTTAATCCAGGGTCCGCGAAGTGGACGGCGCTGGAGCATAGTTTCCTGACGCTTTGCGGGATCGACGATCAAGGCGTGGCGAAGTGTTGGGGAGTTAATCAGTTCGGAGAGCTTGGCGACGGGACGCAGACGGTACGCGACGCCGCTGAGCCCGTGCTCGGATTGCCGCCGGTGGTGTCGCTCACTGGCGCAAGCACTTTGCTTGAGGGGCGTTACGGGAGTCATTACTGCGCCCGCGATGCGCAAGGGATGGTCTGGTGCTGGGGCGGCAACGGGTGGACCGAGTCTGGGTCTCAAAACCCTGTCAACCCAACCCTGACGCTTGAAGCGCAGCGCATCGACGATGTCGGCGCCACGCGACTGGTCCGCGCGATGCCCCGTAAAACCTGCGCGGTGACCGAAGACGGCCGCAGCATCTGCTGGGGTTCCGGTTGCGGAGTGGGCGCGCTTGGCGTCTCCGAGGCAGGTGATCCACACAACGCTCAGCGGCGAGCCATCGAAGGCTTAGCGGCGGTGCCGACGGACTTCGTCGGTGGAACGTGCTGGACCTGTGCGCTGCTCGAGAGCGGCGAGGTGTCGTGTTGGGGTGAAGGGAGCGACGGCCAGCTAGGCAACGGCGAAGCCCTGATCAGCCCAACGCCTATGACGGTAAGCGGTCTACCAAAGATCAAGCAGGTCGATGGCCGCTGGGCGCAGATCTGCGCCGTGAGTGAGACCGGCGAAGTGTTCTGCTGGGGGCGCAACGACAACTATCAAATCCTGCCCCCAAAGCACGCTTATGTGTTTGAAAACGGAAGCCTTAATACCCCGGCCGAGCTCCCATTGTTTGGCGCCTCTGAGCCGTTATAAGTACCCGACTTGAGCTCGCTTTGGGGCTAGGCTGCGGTCTCTCGACATCTGAACGCGCATCGGCCAATCTGCTCGGAGTATTTTTCAAGGAGCTCACCATGGCTCGTTCCCTGTTTTGGCGTCATGTCCTCGCTTGTGCGTTTGTTTTGAGCCTGTCCTGCGGCGATCAGGTGGTCGTGCGTGAGACCCAAGCGGCTTGCGGCAACAGTAAAGTTGACGGTCAGGAGCAGTGCGACGACGGCAACACCGAGCCCGGCGATGGCTGCACCGATGGTTGCCGGATCGCAACCTGCGGTGACGGGATCATGCGCTCTGACTTGGCAGCGGGTGAAGAGGGCTATGAGGCTTGCGATGACGGCAACGACGAGGACGCCGATGCCTGCCTTAACAGCTGCATGGTGGCGATCTGTGGCGATGGCGTCGCCCGGCTCGACGCTCAAGAAGGTGCGCCCAACTTTGAGCACTGCGATGACGGCAACGCCAGCGACCTAGACGCCTGCTTGTCGAGCTGCGTCTTGGCGCGCTGCGGCGACGGCTTGCGGCGCGAGGACTTGAGCGAGGATGAGCTCGGCTTCGAAGCCTGCGATGACGGCAACGAGGATGACTCCGACGCCTGCCTGTCAAACTGCTTACTCGCCGCCTGCGGCGACGGGGTGGTCGGCCCGGGCGAGGGCTGCGATGACGGCAACGATGACCCCACCGACGGCTGCAACAACTGCGTCCCCTCGACCTGCGGCGACGGCGTCGTTCAGGCTGGTGAGATCTGTGATGACGGCAACGTAGAAGACAACGACAGCTGTCTAAACACCTGCGCTCCAGCGCGCTGCGGCGACGGGGTCATGCGCGCGGATTTGGCGATGGATGCGCCAGGTTATGAAGCCTGCGATGACGGCAACGCGGACCCCGCCGACGCCTGCACGGCGACCTGCCAAGCGGCGCGCTGCGGCGACCGCATTTTGCGTCGCGACCTGCAACCCGAGGAGGAGGGCTTTGAGGAGTGCGACGACGGCAACGAGGCGCTGGGCGATGGCTGCTCGGCGCGTTGTCAGGTAGAGCGCTGCGGCAACGGGCGCGTCGATCACGGTGAGGCTTGCGATGACGGTAACCAGAGCGACACGGATGGCTGCTCAGGTTCGTGCAATGTTGCGCGCTGCGGCGACGGGATCCGGCGCAACGACCTTGAGCCCGGGCAAGACGGCTATGAAGCCTGCGATGACGGCAACCGAGACTCGGGCGACGGCTGCTCGACCCGGTGCGAGCTTGAGCGCTGCGGCGACGGTCAAGTCGATGAGGGCGAGCAATGCGATGACGGCAACCGAGTCGAGACGGACGCCTGCACCAACGGCTGCCAAACGGCGCGCTGCGGCGACGGGATTTTATGGGCGCAAGCCGAGCAATGCGACGACGGCAACGCCGAACCCACGGACGCTTGCCTTAATGATTGTAGGCTCGCTCGCTGCGGTGATGGTGAGGTCTGGGCAGGGCGAGAGACCTGTGACGACGGCAACCGCGTGGA
>JBDQPD010000164.1:0-5570 GCA_040260805.1 Myxococcota bacterium
ACAAGGGCGAGCGCCATAAAGGCAAATCGGGTCCAGTTCATTCTCTTCTCCAGAGGGTGGTGAGCCCCGTCATTAGTTCCAGTCGTAGCCAACCGAGAGATAGGTTCCGGTCAGCGAGATAGCATACGTGCCTTTTTTACTGCAGAAAACACAGTTCTCTTCTGCTTGCGCCAGATCATCAGCGGTGACCTCGGTCTCGCCGCTGCGGTGAACCATCGAGAGATCGACCGTCCATGGGCCCATCCTCTTGCCGACACCGCCACCGAATAAAATGGTCGGAGCGGGCGGCGTCCCAAAGGCGGTTGGGTACTGCTTACTTGAGGTTGTGTCATCAAAAGCACCACCAGCTCGGACTTTCAGACCATTAGCGAGTTGGTGCTCGACGCCCAGTCGATAAGTCAGCGCATCTTGCCAACCAAAGATGTTGTCGAGTTCAACCCTTTGCGTGTTTCCGCCGCCGATGTCGGCGTCACCACCGAGCGTCGATTTCTGATTCTGGCTGTTGAACCCATACTCAATATCAGCTGCGACCGCCCATGGGCCGGTCGAGAGACGCAAACCGCCGCTGAGTCGTGAGGGGAGCATAAAACGGGATGCAATGTCGTTGACTGCGAAGCCTAGCGCCCGGCCCTCCGGATCGGTCGGGTTCATGATGACCTGGTGCCGATAATTCAAACCCACCTCAAGCTTCATCGTGTCGTTGCTCAAAAGGTCGGCTTGAAGCCCCGCTCGAAACCCGTTGGTGTCGGTGCCGGTGAGCTCAAAGTCGATCAAGGGGTCGACGCCGTCGCCACCCGAGAAGCGATCGAGCAGCATGTAGGTCATGCGGTAACTCAAGCCCAAGCGCACCATACCCAAGTCCAAGGCGACCGATGGTCCACCCTCGGCGAAGATCAAGGTGGTTGCGTCCGTGGTTCGGTTGGCGGCTCCTTCGTAGACGTAGGTTGCGCCCGCCGAGGCGATCGGAAAGGCGCCTAAACCCAGGACCACCTTGGGGTGCACCCGATAGGCTACGCCCAGTAAAGGAAAGGGCGCCGAGGTCGGCTCCGAAGTGATCGAGGTCCCCTCAGGCGTCGAGCTCGGGGAGCCCGTGACGGTTCCTCGCAGATAGGTCACGTGCAGCAGCGCCGAGCCCTTTTTGACCTGCGCCAGCCCGGCTGGGTTGTGAAACATCGCCGAGGGGTCTTTGACCCCCGCCACAGCAGCGCCGCCCATCCCCATGTGTTCGCCCGCATAGAGCATGGGCGTATCGTAGCCACCTGCGATGGCGACCGAGGAGCAACTTAAAGCCAAGAACAAAACACCACTGCGCATAGACAACCCTCCGGGGCTGAAACATCGCAGGTTCTGACCAAACAACCAAGCGGTCCAACCGATTCGTTAGCGGCGGCGGCGGCGTAGCCCGTATAATGCCAGCAAACTCAACCACGACACATCGATCCCGCCGCTGCAGCCACAGCCAACATTTTGTGGCGTACCCCAGTTCGGGTCTAGAGGCGCCGTCGCCACATCAGACGAGGAGCCCACGTCGGCAGGTGGAGGTGGCGGCCCCGCATCAGCGCCGGCATCTGGCGGAGGTGGAGCGCCGGTATCGGGCTGAGGTTGAGGCCCTGAATCTTGAGGCGGCGGTGGGGGTCCTGCGTCCGGTGGAGGTGGAGGTGGAGGCGGGTCGTCCAACCGGATGACCCGTAAGGCGTCGACGGTCAGGTGCAGATCGCGCCCCTCTTCATCTCCGTTATCGTAGACCTCGACTTTTTGGTCACCGCCGGCGGCGAAGTCACGCGTTGCGATGCGCAACCAGCCGCTCTCACCCGTCTGTCGCACACGAAGGCGCCCCTCGCTCCCGGAAGCTCGGATCATGTAGGTGACGCGCTGAGCGCGGTTGTGCGGCGGGTTCACGTGGACCTCCACTGCGTACGAGCCAGCCTGGGCAAACCTTAGGTTCCAGCGCGCCCAGTTGCTGGGCGTCTCGTTGATGAACGAATTGGTCCAAAGGTAGGAGCCGCCGTGACCGCTGCCTTCGACATAGCGCCAGTACTGCTCGTTCCCCCAGCGCTCAAAGCACGGTCCTGTCTCTTCGATGACGCCACCTTGGCTTGGGATCTCGGGGCAGCGCTCCTCGAGCTCGCCGACCAAGGGTCGATAGCTGTTCACCAAAGCCATGTATGGGGGCACATAGACCGCTTGTCCAAGCCCAGCGACCGGCATGTGCAGATCGTAATGCAAGTGAATCGTCGTGCCGACCCGGTTTCCTTGATCGTCAAAGTAGGCATTCGAAACCTGCCCCAAACGATCCCCACGGCGGACCCGCTGACCTTGTCGGACTGGGACGGTCTCTGGCGCCATGTGCAGATACCGATGGCGGCGACCGGCGTCGGTCGTTAGGTAGACCGAGTAGCTGCCTATGTGGGTGATCTGACCGTCCTCTGCGGCGACCGCCCAGTGGCGTTTATCGGCGCAGGTTGAGGGCCTAATGTCTTGACCTTGGTGGCCCGTTCCACCCGGGCAAAGTGGCATATCCCAGCGGCGAGGCTCGCAGAAATTATCCCACCAAGGATAGCTGTAGTTGCGCGCATCGCATTGCCCGCCGCCGCCGCCGCGGCTTCCGCCTGGCATGTACACTTGCGAGTTCGGGTAGGCTGGAGCGGTCTCAAGCACGAAGCGCATGCCGGGGGCATAATCACGCTCATCGGCGCGCCCTTCGAC
This sequence comes from Myxococcota bacterium, assembly GCA_040260805.1. GTDB lineage: Bacteria > Myxococcota > UBA4151 > UBA4151 > UBA4151 > CACGMS01. The sequence goes on from JBDQPD010000164.1 coordinate 2,707, forward strand.
ACCCGACTGCAGCCGCCCAGGTGGGTTAAATTGGAACCCAAGCAAGGGCAGCGCCAACCCGATGAGCATCACCGACCTCATGGTACCGCCGCTAGGTTTAAGATCCGCTGGCGCACGCTGCCGTCATTCGAGCAGGCTTCGTCTTGAGCTGGTTCTCGGCATTCGACATCGAGCGTTACTGCGGCGCCGTCGAGTGTCGCATCGATGCTCACTAAGCCATGACTGCGACCGATGACCATCCGCTGAGCGTCTCGGCCGCTGGCGTCAAAACCCGGTAAGCGAAAGCCTGCGTAGCGCACCATCAAAATGACGTGGCGGTCGCCCTCGCGCCATTTCAGGCTGTACCAAGTCGGCCCGGTGACGAGCAACGCATCGACGGGCAGCGGCGTGGGAACCAAGACTCGCCCAGCGCCACCGCGTACGGCCCGCAGGCGCTTGAGCCACGCTTTGGGGACCTTGTCGGCAGGAAAGGTCAGGCCCGTGCTCAAGCCTCGCTCGCGCGGCATGATCTCAACACTTCCAGGCTGCGACGCAGCTCGCTTATCGAGCGGCTCTTGCGCCTGTGCGCTGAGCGCACACATCACCGTTATCCATGCCCAGCGACTCATAAACTAAACCCCATCACTACCTCTTATCGTATGCGATGGACCCGAAGGTGTCACGCATCGGACATTCGCCCTAAGCGATTAGACGAGCGAAGTGATCAAACGCAGCGCGATCAAGCTCAAAACAATGCGGTACACCAAACGAAAACGCTCTTTACTGAGGAACTGCAATAGCCACTTACCGGTGTAGGTTCCAATGACCACAGCGACGATCAAAGGAGGCAGCTGCCAGGCCATGTCGCTCAGGGCGTAACCAGCGACGCCAAAGGCGACGATTTTTTGGGCGTGGATAAAAGCTTGGCCGGTGGCTTTAGTGGCGATGATCTCCTCGTTGTCCCAACCCTCTCGCAGGAGAAAGGGAGCGATGATCGGACCGGTCGCGCCGATCACCACGCCGAGGGTCCCTGCCAGTGCGCCTGCGGCGCCAAAAGCGGCGCGCTCCGAGAGCTGGGCGAGGCCACCTTTAGGTGCCCAAGCCGCCACCAACACCACCGCGCCAATGATCGCTTTGGTGACCTGCTCATCGAGGACATCGACCAGCTGCAAACCCAGAATAGGCAGCGGCAGCGCAATGAGGATGAAGGGCTTGAGCGCTGACCAGCGAATATGCTGTCGATAGGCGACCAAGCGCGTCGTGTTCGAGCTGAGTTGAATCGCGGCGTGCAGCGGGATCGCCGCTTCGAGCGGGACCCCCATGAGCAAGATCACGGTGAGGAGAAAGATTCCCCCCGCCATCCCGATCAAGCCCGAGATCGTCGAGCCGACCAAGCAAGCGAGCGTCAGTAAGGCGGTAAAGCCTAAAGGAGTCACGAGGCGGTGTTCGGAATCAGCAGCCGGTACCCTTCGCCGCGCACGGTGACCAAAACCTTACCGCTCTCATCGGATTCGACGCAGCGGCGCAATCGACTCATAAAGACGTCAACGGTTCGGGTTTGGCTGTCCGGAGACAAGCGCCAGACGCGCTCGAGCAATTCTTGTCGAGTCACCACATCGCCGTCGCGATCGACCAAGTACTCAAGCACCCGAAACTCCATATCGGTCAGGTGCTTCTCTTCGCCATCTTGCCACGCTTTGCGGTTGCGAAAGTCAACCTCAAGAGCGCCCAACACCAAGCGCTCACCCGGTCCATGCCACGCCTTGCGGCGAAGCAGCGCATCGATTCGAGCGATCAGCTCAGGCAGCTCAAAGGGCTTGGGCAGATAATCATCGGCGCCGGCGCTTAGGCCTTCGACGCGAGCCTCTAAGGTCCCGCGCGCTGTGAGCATTAAGATCGGAATAATCGAGCCTCGCCGACGAATTGCGCGACACAGATCCAAGCCATCGCCGTCGGGTAAACCTAGGTCCAATAAGACCAGATCAAACGCTTGTTCGGCGGCGACCTTTTGCGCCTCGGCCAGCAAGCGACACGAGGTCACTTCATGACCCTGCCCGGTCAAGCTGACCTCCAAGCTCAACGTGAGCGTCGGATCATCTTCTACCAACAACAATCGCGCCATAATCAGTCCTCCTTCTCAAGCGGCAACCACAGCTCGGCGACCGCCCCCGATCCAGCACCTTCGCTGGATAAATGAACCTGTCCGCCGTGACCTCTAGCGATCGCTCGAGCGAGCGCGAGCCCAAGCCCGGTGCCCGCGCGCCCCGTGTCAGCACGAGAAAAACGTCGAAACAAAAGCTCTTCGGTGGCTGGGTCAAAGCCCATGCCTCGGTCGCGCAGACCCATCCACGCTAACCCATCAAACTGACGCAAAACCACCTCAAGGTGCGGTGAAGCGTCCGAGTAAGTCACCGCGTTGTCGATCAAATTATCGATGGCTAGAGCCAGCGCGTTGGGATCACCATGCACCCAGATCTCATCAGGGTGCTCAAATCCAACCGTGCCGTCGCGACCATAAATCAACTCTTCGACGCCGGATAAAGAGCGCTCGACTAAGCCGACAAAGTCGACCGCTTCGGGCGCAAAGCGCAGGGGCTCCACCTCAAGCCGGCCGGCCTCTAAAACGTTGGCGACGCGCAAGCCTAAGCGGCGCGTCTCAGAGACAATAGCGCCGGCGAGACGGAGCCGTTGGTCCGTGGCGATAGTCTCGGTCTGTAGCGTCTGCGCTGCCGCTCGAATCGCCGAGATCGGCGTCCTTAAGTTGTGACTCATTCCGGTAAGAAACGCCGCCTCTGCCTGGCGCAAGCGCGACTGGGCACGCACGCGGTTTAGCAACAAAAACATCGCCGCCAAACCGGCGGCGAACGCCGCGCTGCCGAGCGTGA
>JBDQPD010000028.1:0-36477 GCA_040260805.1 Myxococcota bacterium
CCCATCGCACCCCGATTTTGAAGAATGCGATGACGGCAACGACTCCGATGACGACGACTGCTCGACGACCTGTATCTCCCTCGGGTGCGGCAACGGTCGCCTCAACGATGGCGAGGCCTGCGATGACGGCAACATCGAAGATGCGGACGCTTGTCGCAACGACTGCACGCTCGCCATCTGCGGCGACGGCGTCGCCCGCCGAGATTTGCAGCTTGGTGAGCCCAACGCCGAGGCCTGTGATGACGGCAACCTGATCGACACCGACGCCTGCACCAGCGGCTGCACGCTCGCAGCCTGCGGTGACGGCATCGTCCGAGAAGATCTCGGCGAGGACGCCGAAGGCTTTGAGGTCTGTGATGATGGCAACGCGGTGGATGAAGATGGCTGCTTGGGCTGTCAGGTCGCTGTCTGCGGCGATGGCGTCGTGCGTGAGGACATTGCCGAGGGTGATGAGGGATACGAGGCCTGCGATGACGGTAACATGGATGATGGGGATGGCTGCTCAGCGAGCTGCCAAAACGAGCGCCCACCAGTTAATGGCGACCTAGGAACCATCGCCTTTTGTGGCTACGGCGAGGCGCGCTCTGCGCCAGGCGCCGACCTTGAGCGAGTAGGTATTTACAACTCGCAAGCTAATCCGCTGCAGCGGCATAATGGGCACGCCAACTGGGACAGCTTTTGCCGCGCCAACGGGTGGCGCGCATCAAATTCAGGTCGTGGTAATTCGAATCACCCCTGCAATCAGGTGATGGGGTATTGGAATCAAGGCGGTGTAGCCACGGGTACCGGGAGCTGGCGTTCTGGAAATTATACGCCAAACCGCGGCGGCGGCAGCCACATCTACATGACCTGCATCGGCGGCCAGTAATGCGGCGAACCCAAGCCGCTTTGATGGGCTGCTTGTGGCTGTTGGTGATAGGCTGTGAACCGCCGGTTGAGCCGGGCTGCGATGGCGCTGATTTTGTCGTCGCGCAAGGCGCTGAGTCCGTCGTGGTTCCGGTCGGCGTTCGTCGCTTTGATCGCTTCGGACTCAACGTCGAGATCTGGTACCCAGCAGAGCCTGGAAGTGCGGAGGGTAAATCCCCGATGCGCTACGATCTGCGCCAGTACTTAGAGCCTCAAGAGCGGCTCAAGATCAGCGACGAGAAAAACCCGTGGCAGGAATGCAACTGCTATGAGGGGCTGGCGTTGGACACCAAGCGCGGCCCTTATCCGGTGGTTCTATTTATTCATGGCACCGCCGGCTACGCCGCGCAAAGCGCCCAGCTCACTGCGTATTGGGCGAGCCAGGGTTTTGTGGTGATCGCGATGGACCATCCGGGGATTTATCTCACCGATTTGCTGGCTTTGAACATGGCGCCGCGTCAGGCGGAAGATGCCCGCGAATTACTCGCTGAGCTGCGCGCCTTTCAGGGTGGTTTTGCAGATCTAAAAGGGGTGGTTGACCTCAACCGAATTGCGATCTCTGGTCACAGCGCCGGCGGCTACGCCCTGTCCGAACTAGGCGATGAGGCGGGCGTCCAGATGCTGATCCCCATGGCGGCTGGCGGTACGTCGGCCAGCGACGCTTACTCACTGGTGATGGGCGCCCTCGATGATCAAGTCGTGGTCTATGGTCAAGCCGAGGACGGCTACGCCGACACCCCGGGCGATAAAATGCTGCTCGGGCTGACGAACGCTGGTCACCTGGCCTTTAGCGATCTGTGCGCCATCGGGCGCGAGCGCGGCGGGCTCATCGCGGTGCTTGATGAAACCGGCGTGACCTTGCCCGAGGCTGCGGGTGACCTGGTGCTCGAGCTCGGTACCGACGGCTGCGCCGAGACGCAGATGACGCCCGAGCGCGGCTGGGAGATCATCAACGCGGTCAGCGGCAGTTTGCTGCGCGCAAAGCTGCAATGCCGGGGCGCAGCGATGACCGCCGATCAGATCGTCGCTGAGTTTGGCGCCGACGTGGTCGCTAGCGAGCCGTAAAACGGATCGGCAGCGTTTTGATGCCCGCAATAAAATTGGATCGCAGACGGCGGACTTCGCCGGTTAGCTTGATGTCGGTCATGCGCTCAGCCATCGCCTGGAACAGCAGCTTGATCTCAAGTCGCGCCAAGCTCGCCCCAAGGCAGAAATGCTCGCCGACGCCGAACGCGACGTGCTCGTTGGGCGTGCGCGTGATGTCAAAGCGAAAGGGGTCTTCAAAGCGGGCCTCGTCACGATTGGCGCTCATGTAAAAGAGCGCAATTTTGTCGTCTTCCTTCATCTCGGTCCCGTGAAAGTTAAGATCCCGGGTGCAGGTGCGCCGCATATAGATCACTGGCGTCGACCAGCGCAGAATTTCTTCGGTGGCGCTGTCGGCGAGGCTCGGGTCCTCGACCAAACGTTGCCACTGATCGGGGTGCTCGAGCATGCCCAGCAGACCGCTTGAGATGGCGTTGCGCGTCGTCTCGTTTCCGGCGACGCTGAGCAGCAAAAAGAAGGCGTTAAATTCGGCCTCGGTGACCGCCTCACCGTCGACCTCGGCGTTGAGTAAAACGTGGATCAGATCATCGGCTCGTCGCCCGCCGCGTCCATCGACTAACTCTTGAGCATATTGCCAGAGCTCCATGGCGGCGATGCGTGAATCCTCGACGGAGCTTTGAAACTCAGGGTCGTCAAAACCGATGAGTCGGTTGGACCAGTCAAAGATCAGCTGAAAATCGGTCTCTGGAATACCGACTAAGCGGCAGATCACGCGCAAGGGCAGCTCGGCGGCTACCGTCCGCACAAAGTCGACCTCGCCGAGCGGTAGAATACGCTCCATGATCTCGTCGATATCGTCGCGGATGCGGGTCTCCATCAGTCGGACCATACGCGGGGTAAAACCACGGCTCACCAGTTTTCGAAATTTCGAGTGTTGCGGTGGGTCCATGTTGAGCATGAGCTGGCGAATCGGAAACAGGTCCTCATCGGCATAGTCATCCAGGGTCGATCCACCGCGCCAGGACGAGAAGTCCTGGGGGTTTTTCGAGATCTCCACCAGGTGGTCGGCTTTCGTGATCGCCCAAAATGGGCGGCCGTTGGGCATTTCGTGATGGAAGATGGGTTGCTCACTTCGCAAAAGCGCAAGCTCTTCATGGAGCACACGCTGTGCCCAGCCATCCAGATCGTACAAGTCGACGTCGGCTAACTCCATGCTGGTCTCTCCTCGACAATAGCAGCGCCCTTCTCGAACATGTTCAAGGACCTGACGACAAGGGTCGAGACGCGCGTTTTGCGAAGCGATTGAAACATGTTCTAATCGCTGCGTCGGGAGTGCACTGATGGCTGACGAAATTCTCTTTGAGTCCAAACACCACGTGGCGGTGGTCACGCTGAATCGCCCCGAGGCACGCAATGCCTTGAATTTATCGGCTCTTGCGGCGCTTGCCGACGCCTGGACGCGGATCGACGAAGACCCCGAGATCCGGGTGGCGATCCTCACCGGAGCGGGTGGCCATTTTTGCTCGGGCAGCGACCTCAAAGAGATGCACGGCGACCAGAGCCACAATCCGGTGCACAAACGCTTTGTACCCAACGACCAGCTCGTCGCTTCGGCGCTCGCTGCGCTGCGCGACGGCCAGGCTTCAAAGGCTCAAGAGTTGCTCGAAGAGCACCAAGGACGCGGCGGCGCGGTGCCCGTTCATTGGCGCGCCTTTTTGCGCGACCAGCGCTTGTCCAAACCGTTGATCGCTGCGGTCGAGGGCTACGCGCTCGGCGGCGGCACCGAGGTGCTGCAAGGCTGCGATCTAAGGGTGGCGGGTCGCTCCGCTCAGTTTGGGCTCACGGAGGTTAAGTGGGGCTTGTTTCCATTGGGTGGCTCAACCGCTCGGTTGACCAAGCAAATCCCTTACACTCGGGCGATGGAGCTGCTTTTGACGGGCGGTCGTATGGACGCCGAGGAGGCCTATCGTTGCGGTTTGATCGGCCGCGTCGTCGACGACGGCGCCACCCTCGAAGCTGCCCATGAGTGGGCGCAGATGATCGCCGCCAACGGACCCTTTGCGGTGCAAAATGTCCTCGCTAGCGTGCGCGCTGCGGAAGGCCTGAACGATGCCCAAGCCACGGCGACGGTCGACGCCTTTGGTAACCCGGTGCTCTACAGCCAAGACGCTCGTGAAGGCGCCCGAGCGTTTCGCGAGGGTCGAGCGCCTGAATTCAAAGGTGAGTAGCCCAGCCGATTGCCATTGAGAACTGTATAGCCTTCGGCTACACCTTGGGTCGGGGAACCACCTATGCCTATGCTACTCACTGCGCTGCTCATCGCAGCGCCGGCGGCGAAGCCGGACCTTGCGATGATGGACATGAAAGCCGTTCACGGCGTCGAGGATTCGCTCGCTGCGGTGCTCAACGAGAGCTTCTTGGTGGCGCTCAAAAACAGCAACCAGTTCGGCAGCGTGGTGGGGGGCTCGGACTTGCGAGCGATGCTCGACCTTGAGCAGCAAAAGCAAGCGCTCGGATGCGGCGATGATGGCTGCTTAGCTGAGCTCGGCGGCGCCTTGGGTGTGCCCTATTTGTTCTACACCAGCTTAGCGAAAGTCGGCTCTCGGTATGTGATGCACTACAAGGTGATGGCGGTCGAAGAAGCCAATGTCGTGGTGCGCGGGATGAAGACTGCGGGTGATGCGGACGGCTTGCTCGGGATGCCGCAAACGCTGGTCGATGAGGCGATGAAGTCGATGTTCAAAGCGAAGCCGAAAGCTGAAGCCGTTGCGCAGGCTCCAAGCGCAGCGAAGGCGCCGGCTAAAGCCTCAAAGCCGATCAAGATGAGTCGTTGGGTAGGTGTCGGTTTGACGGTCGCAGGCGGCGGTTTAGCGGCTGTTGGGTACACTGGATACAGCTCGGCGCGTCAGACCTACGCGGGAAAACCGGCGCCTACGAGTCAAGATTATGCAGACTATGAGTCGGCCTCAGGACCTGCGAATACGATGTGGATCAGCGGGCTTGGCTTAGCCGTAGTCGGCGCAGGATTGGCGGTGGTCGCACCATGAAAAGATTAAGCGTTCTGTTCTCTTTGTTGGGGCTTAGTGCCTGCTTGTCGGCGAGCCCACTCGACAACGAAAACGTCAGCCAACCCGGTGCGGGGCCATGTGCCTTGGACTCGGAGTGTGCTCGAGGCGAAGTGTGCCTCTCGGGTGCGTGCATCGCTGCCGGTGCAGATCGTCCTGTCTGCGGCGACAAGTTACTGCGCACCGATCTCTCGCCTGGACAAGCTGGCTACGAACAATGTGATGACGGCAACGATGATGATACCGACGCCTGCCGCAACGACTGCACCTCGGCGTTTTGCGGTGACGGCATTCTCCGAACCGACTTAGCCGATGGCGATGAGGGATTTGAGCAGTGTGATCAAGGCGAAGCGAACTCGGATGACGAGCCAAACGCCTGCCGCATGAATTGCCAGAGCCCTTCATGCGGTGACGGCACAATGGACGAGGATGAAAGCTGCGACGACGGCAATGAGATCGACACCGACGTCTGCCTCAACGACTGCACCGTGGCCGGCTGCGGCGACGGCATCCGTCGAACCGACCTAGCCGATGGCGATGAGGGGTTTGAGCAGTGTGATCAAGGCGAAGCGAACTCGGATGACGAGCCGAACGCCTGCCGCATGAATTGCCAGAGCCCTTCATGCGGTGACGGCACGATGGACGAGGGTGAAGGGTGCGACGACGGCAATGAGATCGACACCGACGCCTGCCGCAACGACTGCACCTCGGCGTTTTGTGGTGACGGCATTCTCCGAACCGACTTAGCCGATGGCGATGAGGGGTTTGAGCAGTGTGATCAAGGCGAAGCGAACTCGGATGACGAGTCGAACGTCTGCCGCATGAATTGCCAGAGCCCTTCATGCGGTGACGGCACGATGGACGAGGGTGAAGCTTGCGATGATGGTAATCAGATTCAAACCGATGATTGCCTCAGTAATTGTGTTGTCGCCTCATGCGGTGATGACGTTGTGCGAGCTGGCGTTGAAGCCTGCGATGATGGAAATCGAGTCGACCAAGATGCGTGTCGAAACACTTGCCAAGCAAACAATCTACCGACTCTTGATGCGGTTACGATTAATCCTCTGAGGCTAGCCAAAGGAGCAACTGCGACCTGTCTCCCGTCAGTGCCTGGAGCAATCGATACGGACGGCGATGACATCTATTTTGAATATCAATGGCTCGTTGGCGGTCAGGTGATAGCAACAGATCAAGTTATTATTGTGACGTCCAATCCGGGTACGTCATTGGTGTGCAGGATCACTGCGAACGATTACGAATGTAATCTTGATCCGGGGGGGCGCTGTGGATCGCCGGTCCAATCAAATCCGGTGGTCATAGTACACAGCTGCGGTGACGGCATTGTGCACGATCCCGCTGAAGCTTGTGATGATGGGAATCAAACCGATACCGATGCTTGCCGCAACGACTGCACCGTGGCGAGCTGCGGCGATGGCGTCCTTCGGTTGGATCTCAACGAAGGTCAGGCAGGTCACGAAGTTTGCGACGATGGAAACCAGGTCGATAACGATGGATGCAGCGCAACTTGTACCTTGGAGCATCAGTGCGGCAACGGCGTCGTTGAAGGCAATGAAGCCTGCGATGATGGCAACGCAGACACCCAGGACGCGTGCACCAATGCATGCCAAATGGCGCGCTGCGGTGACGGGGTTCAGCGTGGAGACCTTCAAGAAGGAGATGATGACTACGAGCATTGCGACGACGGCAACGACGTCGACACCGACGCCTGCCGCAACAACTGCGACCCTGCAGGCTGCGGCGATGGTGTCGTTTACGCGGGTCACGAGGAATGCGATGATCAGAACGGGAACGATAACGACGGGTGTACGGGCCAATGTCAGAACGCTGAATGCGGCGACGGGGTCGTCCGCAATGGCGTTGAGCAATGCGATGATGGCAACAACAACGACAATGATCAGTGCAGGAACAACTGCACGTCACCCGCCATGCCAGTCGCACTGATCGATTCGGGCGCTGAGCACACCTGCGTCGTGCGTGACCCCGACGAAGACGGCTCAGGGGTCGTGTATTGTTGGGGTGCCAACGACAAACACCAACTCGCAACCAACAACGATCCGCAACAAAATGGGATTGAATTTAGCCCGTCTCCGCGGCGGATTTGGCCGCAAAATGACCAAGCGCCGATTGTTTCGCTGGGCGCTGGTAACACCTTCACACACATCTCGTACGGCTCCAACGTTCGCACGTGGGGAACGTCGGCGGTGCACGCAAACCAACAAAATGGCGGCGATCATAACGGCCTTGGGCATGGCGCCTCTGTGGATCAACTCACCACGGCGACGGAACTACCTGCCGCAGCTAAAACCTGGGGTGACGATAACATCCTCGGCGTCGCTGGCGGCTTTGCGATGTCGGCGTTTCGAACGCCGAGCGCGGTGTATGTCGCAGGTTGTGCCATCGATGGTGGCGGTAACAATCAGCCTCCAAACTGCCATCAAACCCTGCAGTGGGGCGATGACAACCATAGCGAGCGCGCTATTTCCGTGATGCTCAACGATCAGAACTTCCAACCATCTGATCTCATGATTGGCGGCAACTACCTGTGCGCCACGCGCCAGAATAATCACTTGTACTGTTTGGGGCTCAATGCTCCGCAGATCGCTTTGGGTGGTGAACAGAACTCGAGCACGACTTGGTGGCAAAGCCAAATAGCAAATTTCTCGTCGCCGCTGACGGTAGCAGGCCCCTTCGCTGGAGCTAAGAGTCTCAACTGCTTCAACAACGGCGCTCTGGTTCGCTGCCGAGGGCAAAACCCGAACGATAACCCCGCCACGGTGACGGTTAGGTCAATTCCTCAAGCAGAGTTTCCTCTACGAGATCTCGACGTCGGTGACGGCGTCGGCTGCGCAGTCGGGGGTTCGGGTTGTGTGTACTGTTGGGGCTCAAACCACGAAGGTCAGCGCGGCAATGGCGTGCGACATAATTGCCAACCCGGCCAACAATGCAATGCGCCAGACTTTGACGAGGCAACCCCGGTGAGCGCATTTTGCGGTCAAAATCCAACCCTAGCTGGTGGTGCCATCCGTAGTGTCACGGTGAGCCGGTCGCATGTGTGCGTGAGCAAACCAGGCGGCGCTGCGGTGTGGTGCTGGGGTGATACGCGCAAAGGCCAGTGCGGTGTTCAAGGGAACAATACGCACCAGTTGACCCCGCGATTGATCTCGTTTGGAAATTAGCCGGGCAGTCGGCGTCGTCGCCTAAGCCCTACGAGCCCAATAAGCCACAGCGCATCGAGTCCGCCAAAGCCTGAGCAGCTGCAGCCCGCTCCCGGGGTGACTTGATTCGGACAGCTCGGGTGCCGCCCGTCGAGCGTTCGGCAGGTCACCGGCGCGCAGTCTGTCGAGCACGCTTCAAGCGTCGCGTTGGTGTTCTCCTCGCCGTCATCGCAGACCTCAAAGCCGCTGTCGCCTTCGGATACGTCATCGCGCACGACGCCGTCGCCGCAGCTCGCGAGCACGCAGCTGTTTCTGCAGCCATCGGTGTCGGCGTCGTTGGCGTCGTCACAGGCCTCAAAGCCCTCATCGCCCTGCGCTAAGTCGGTGCGCGTGACGCCGTCGCCGCACACCCCAGCCGTGCAGTCTGCGCGGCAGCCGTCGGTGTCGGCGGTGTTGCCGTCATCGCAGCCCTCAACGCCGGCTTGCACAAAGCCGTCGCCGCAGGCGGCGAGCACGCAGCCCTCAACGCAGGTGTCGACGTCGGAGGTGTTGCCGTCGTCGCAGGCTTCGACGCCGGCTTGGACAAAGCCGTCGCCGCAGCGAGCCGGTGCGCAGTCGGCGCAGCCGTCGGTGTTGTCGGCGTTGCCGTCATCGCAGGCCTCAAAGTCTGGGTCGTCCTCGCCGACGTCGGCGCGCACCACCCCGTCGCCGCATTGCGCCGGCTGGCACACGTTGGTGCATTCGTCTTCGTTGATCTCGTTGCCGTCATCGCAGCCCTCGATGCCAATAAACACCGCGCCGTCACCGCATCGAGCCGGCTGGCACTCGGCGGTGCAGGCGTCACTGTCGACCGGGTTGCCGTCATCGCAGAGCTCGTCATCGGTGTGGACAAAGCCGTCGCCGCAGGCAGACGCTACGCAGCCCTCGACGCAGTCGTCGTTGTTGTCCTCGTTGCCGTCATCGCAGGCTTCATAGCCTTCGGCGCCAGCCTCTAAGTCGGCGCGCAGCACGCCATCGCCGCAGCTCGCCAGCCGGCAGCTCGTCAAGCAGCCGTCCTCGTTGACCTCGTTGCCGTCGTCGCAAGCCTCATAGCCGGCTTCATCAGGCCCCAAGTCGGTGCGCCGAACGCCGTCGCCGCAGCGCGCCGCGATGCACTGGTCGGTGCAGCCGTCGTTGCCGAGGTCGTTGCCGTCATCGCAGCTCTCAAAACCCTCCTCGCCTTGAGCGATGTCTTGGCGGGTGATCCCGTCGCCGCAGGTGGCGGTTGCGCAGGTGTTGGTGCAGCCGTCTTCATCGACCTGGTTGGCGTCGTCGCAAGCCTCAAAGCCTTCGTCGCCTTGCGCAAGGTCGTCGCGCACGATCCCGTCGCCGCACGCCGCCACGCTGCAGTCGTTTCGGCAGGCGTCGGTGTCGACCTCGTTGCCGTCATCACAGCCTTCGTTGGTGTCGACGTGTTCGTTGCCGCAGGCGCGGTTGAGGCATGAGTTCGGGCAGTCGTCGTCGTTGTCTCGGTTGCCGTCGTCGCAGTCTTCGCCGTCCTCTTCGTTGACCACGCCGTTGCCGCAGTTCGACGAGTTACCCCACAGCAAGGTGTCGCTCATGACTGTCGAGCCGCCCTGGCTGATGGTTGCGCCGGCCATCGCGTTGTCGTTGCAGTAAAAGAACAAGGCGATCGGCTCATCGGTCTCTAGGCCGATGAATTGCGAATCCCGAGTGGGGGTCCACTGCACTTGTCCAATCAGTCCGCCGTCTTCGTTAAAGGCGACCAAATACTGAGTGCCATTGCTGCCCGCGGTCAGGCCAATCTGCGTGACCGGGCGATCAAAAGTGCCGACCGGACAAAACCATACATTGTTGCCATCGCCGACACCGCCGGCGCCAGGGTTTGGAAAGTAGTTTCCCGGATTAGGTCGACACATAAGCCGTGAGAGGTTGCCGTTCACCAGCTGGTTTTGACCTCGGTTTAGACCGGGCCGGATCTGTTGCAGCTGCCCGTTGTGCAGCGTCAGACCATCCGCCGCGTAGGTGTTGTTTTGCTGCCCGTTGCCGCAGTAGGCGGTCCAGTCTGCGGTGCCTATATGCTGCCCCTGCAGGATCGAGTCGGCGTGATTTAAGACGCGCACATCACCTTGCGCTGTGAGGTTTCCAGCATAGGCGGGGCTGGCGATCAAAATCAGGGTCAGAGCGGCTAAACGCATCGCATACTCCATAGGTTGCGAGTCGTCAGCCTAGCTCAAACTCAGGGTCGTTCCTAGGCGTCTAAGCCTTGCTCGATGCGGTCATACTGAGACTGGGTGTAAAATTGCTTCACCCACTTTCTAAAAATACCGATCGGCCCGTCGCCATCGCAGAGCACGGGGGGAGCGATGTAGATCTTGTTCTCCCAGATCGGGATGTCTTGCTCGAGCTCGCGCTCGACCGCGGCGCGAAACTTCGATGAGACCATCTCGAGCATGCTCGGATCGTCAATTTTTGATCCGCCTAAGGTTTTGCGAAGCATAAAGTTGAAGCGGACGTGAACATACTCACCATCGATCGGCGTTGACGACGAGACCAGGCAGGTCTCGGCGATGCCGTAAAATCGAGTTTGGGTGTAGCCAAAGCCGTACAGATCCGAGGTGATCTTTCCTTCGATCGGCATGCCTTTATAGGTCATCAGCGCCGGACTTTTCATGTGCAGGATGTGGTCCTCACGCTCGGCTTGTGTGGGCGGAATGTTTTGCGTGCCGTGCAGGTAATGAAAATGTGCAGAGTCCACGGCATTCTCTGCCATCTCTTGGTTGTGGGTTCGGATCGTCCACTCTTTGCGGGTGTAATCGGTCCACTCCGGATGCCCGTATTCTGGCGTGGGGGGTGGGTCCCAGCTCGGCGGGTCGCCGTCAGGGTGATGCCAGGCGAGGATCAGCCCGCTGCATTCGACCACTGGCCAGGCCTTGATCTGCGCTCGCTTGGGTTGGCGCTCAGCGTAGGGCACGTCCGTGCACGCTCCTGAGCAGTCAAAAGCCCACGCATGGAAAGGGCAAACCACTGAATTGCCCTTCACCGTTCCGCCGTGTCCGAGGTGCGCTCCGAGGTGCGGGCAGTAGGCGTCGAGCAGCCCGACCTTTTCATCTTCGCCGCGAAAGAGCACCAAATGCTGACCGAAATAATGAAGAGGAACGACGTCACCGACGTTTAGATCCTCAGCGTAGGCAACTTGAAACCACCCGACGGGGAACGAAGGCATGGGAAATCGACGAGCCATAGTCTCTCCGCGCAATGTCCGATCACGGACGCTCTGTGTTTAAACTAGAACACGTTCTAGTTGTGGGAGGCAAGGGATGAAGATCGGTCTATGCCTCGCCGCGCTCACCTGTCTGGGCGTCCCGATCGAGGCGCTGGCATCGGACAGCCTTCACGCGCGGATGATGCGCGGCGAGAAGGTCATTAAGGTGATCCCGGTCAAGGGATACAAAGCCCCGAAGTTGACTATCGATCTGCTCGTTGATGTGTCGCTCGCCAAGCTCACCAAGGTGGTGGGCGCTTGCGAGAAGTATCAAGGCATCATCCCCCGAGTGCAGAAGGTCGTGCTGCACAAAGCCGGCCCGCCGAACCATGTCTGTGAGCTCTTCCTCGACATGCCATTTCCTTTTGATGACGTGCGCTCAACGATCGCCTTTACGGGTAAGATGACCCCCAAAGAGACGCTGCTAAAATACCGTCAGATCAAAGGCGACTACCGTCTGCATGACGGCATGTGGCACCTGCGCGCCCAAGGACAAAAGACGCATATTCATTACAGTTTGCACATCGACCTGGGTAAGCCATTGCCCAAATGGGTGATCAACATCTTTACTAAGGATGCGCTGCGCGAGACCGTCACCAAGGTGACTGAGCGCGCCCGCTAGTCGACCTTAAATCGGGTCAACATCGGACGCATGAACTCGACCCGCCCACGCACGCCCTCGGCGTAGAGTTTTTGAACCTGCACCGAGAGGTTTCCTGGCCTGCCGGTTCCGATCGGGCGCCGGTCCACTTCGCGTACCGGCGTAATCTCTGCGGCTGTTCCGGTCATAAAGACTTCATCAGCGACATAAAGCGCATCGCGACCAAATAAGGTCTCATCGACCATAACGCCGAGGTGATCGAGAATCTCGATCGCCGTTCGCCGCGTAATCCCAGCCAAAATATTGGTGACTGACGGCGTCTTCACGATGCCATTTTTAATGGCGAAGATATTTTCGCCCGTACCTTCAGCGACGAGACCGTGCGCATCGAGCATGATCGCTTCGTCAAAACCGTTATCGTTGGCTTCGTAGCGTGCCAGGATGGAGTTGACGTAATGACCCACCACTTTGGCGCGTTGTAGCGTCGAGCCCACCGCGTGCCGTGCAAAGCTTGAGGTGCACGCTCGGATGCCGTTTTCCATACCGTCTGCGCCGAGGTAGGCGCCCCATTTCCACACGGCAATGGCCACGTGGACTTCATTGCCGCGTGCGCCCAAGCCCATAGCCCCAGAGCCGAGGTAGACCAGCGGGCGGATATAGGCCTCGGTCATGCCGTTGCGCGTCAAGGTCTCAAGGCAGGCAGCCCGCAAAGTGTCTTTGCTGTGCGGGATCGCAATGTGGCACATTTTTGCCGAATCATAGAGCCGGTCAAGGTGCTCATCGAGCCTAAAGACTGCGCCGCTGCCGTCGTCGAGGGTGTAGGCACGAATCCCCTCGAACAGGCCAAGGCCGTAGTGAAGGGTGTGGGACAAGACATGGATATTGGCTTCGTCGAAGGGGACGAACTCGCCATCCATCCAGATTTCACGTGAGCGAATAGACACACAAACCTCCCAATGCGGCGGCACAGTCGGTCAAAGGGTCCTTCTCGGCAAGGCCGATCGTGCGTTAGTGAATTGCCGCCGCTCCTGAGCTAGTCTGCTTCGGGGCACAAGGGGAGTCGTATGAAGCGCACGTTGATCGCCGTCTTAGCACTAACAGCTTGCTCGAGTGAGCCTGAGCTCGACCCCTTGGTCTTTGCTGAGGGCTGCCAGCCACTTTTTGCCGGTGAAGAGTGCTTTATGCCGTACCCGAGTGATTTCTACTTGGTGGCGGACGGCAGCCAGCCCTCGGGTCAGCGGGTCGAGATCACGGGCGCAGCCAACGTCTACAGTGACCAACTACAAAACGTCGACTCGGGAACCTATCAGGCTCAAGATGGGTTCTCACGCAACCCGACGATCATCTTTTCGTTGCTCGCCGAAACTGACGGCGAGGGTTTGATTCGTTTAGACGGAGACTACGAAGCGAGCCGCCAGCCGAGTACAAGCGCCACGGTGTTGATCGAAGCCGGTACCGGAAGGCGCATCGCTCACTTTGTCGACATCGACCCGCTCGCCAGCCAAGAGGACCGTCGAAGCTTGATGATCCGACCCCTCGAGGAGCTGCTTCCCCAGACCCGTTATATTGTGGGGGTTCATGGCTTGTCAGGACCTTCTGGGTTGCTGCCCGTGCCGGAGGGCTTTCGCCGACTTCGTGACCAGCAGAGCGCTCAGGACCCCTCGCTCAATGAGCGCCAGAGTCGATTCGATGACGAGGTTTTTGCGCCGCTTGTGAGCGCAGGATTCGATCGCTCGTCGCTGCAGTTGGCATGGGACTTTACCACCGCCAGCGATGAGAGTGTGACCGCCGATATGCTGCGCATTCGAGACCTGACGATGCAGTGGCTGCAGACGCAGAGCCCATCGATTGAGGTCACCGAGGTGCGCGAGTTTCGTAACGATGACCGCGGGGTGTGGCGCTACGTCTACGGCAAGATCACCGGCCCTCGCTTCTTAGCGTCGAGCGAGCTTGGCGCAATGCTCAACAAACCCGCCGGTCAAGTCGAGCAAAACGGGGAGTTTGAATTCTCGTTTATAGCGATGGTTCCGAGCGCACTGAAAACCCACTACGGTCCAGGCCGAGTGATCGGTTACGGCCACGGATTCTTTGGCTCGTACCGTGAGGTCCAAGCTGGCTCTGTGACGGACATTGCGAACCACCTCAAGGCGGTGGTCGTGGGGATCCCTTGGTCGGGTATGACCGAGGTCGACGCCGCTATTTTGGTCGGTGATATGGTGGATGAACCGGCAAAGATGATCCGCTTTGGTGAGCGAGTTCATCAGGCACAAGCCAACTGGATCGTCACCTCACATGCCGTTAAGAACCAGCTCTTTGGGCTGCCTGAGATGCAGCGACCACAAGCCGAAGATGGCGTGGGCGTCTTGACCAATGACGAAGGTCAAACCAACGCCGGACAGCCCTTCTACGACCCCAGCTGGATGGGCTTTCTAGGGATCAGCCAAGGCCATATTTTAGGCGGCACGCTAGCGGCGCTTAATCCCGACATTGATCGGCTTGCGCTGAACGTGGGCGGCTGCGCGTTTACTCATATGATGAGTCGCTCAGCGAACTTTAGTTACTACCTGATGTTGATCGAAACGCTGACGTTAACCGACCCCTTTGAGCGGCAAAAGATGTTGGCGATGATGCAACCTATTTTCGATCGCTTTGATCCGGCGATCTACGCCAAGTACGTGCTGCGAGAGCCCCTGCCGGGCAGCCCCCCAGATCGACGCATTTTGATGCAAACGGGCTTCGCCGACCCGCAGGTTCCCGACTTCACCGCGCAGCTTCATGCGCGGCTCCTAGGGATCCCTCTTCTTGAGCCCAGTCCCGAGGCGATTTGGGGTCTCGAGACGGTGCAATCACCAGCACCGGCGAGCGCGTATACCTACCATAAATACGACGTCGATGCGTCCTTTAGACAGACCGCTAAGCCCACCGATGTGAGCAACCAAGTTCACGAGGGGATTCGACGTTTAGAGGTGACTAAAGAGCAGCTTGATGTGTTCCTAAGGCCTGGCGGTGTGATTGAGCATCGTTGCGATGGCCCTTGCGATCCGGACTGACCCGATGCGCTTTGTGGCTTTGCTTAGCTTGATCTGGATCGGCTGCTCATCGACCGAGCAGCCCACACCGGTCGATGCCGCGGGTGGCGTACTCGATGCCGGCGCGCCCGCTGTAACCCTGGACGCAGCAGCTCAGGATGCGGCTCAGATTGAGCCTGCTGACGCGGGCAGCCCAGCCGACGCGAGCTCGCCGCAAGATGCCCAGTTGATCGCCGACGCGGGCATGGATTGTATGAGCATGGCACCAGGCTATGCCAAGCAGATCTGTTTGAAGCCTTGGATCCAAGACCTGACGCGCCGGGATGGAGCGGCGGACGCCTTATGCGCTGCCGAGGACTTACTCGAGAGCGGTCAAGTCAGCGATTGCCATCTGCTCGCTCATTTTGTCGGGGAGGTGGTCTTTGAGCAAAATGACCGTGACCCGGCTCGAAGCTTGGTTGCGTGCCCGGCGACCTGCCTGTCCGGCTGCGGGCATCAGGTGATGCAAGAGCTCGTCGAGGTGCGCGATCTCAACACGGTTTTTCGTGAGCAAGGCAGCGACGCCGTCGATCAAGAGCTTCGTGCGCTGGTCGGCGTATGCCGAGCCTACGAGGGGGACAACTTTGACCGGTTCATCCTCTGCGTTCATGGCATTGGACACGGCTTACTGAGCAGCGGATTTTTGAGCCCGCTCGAAGCGGCTCAGCTCTGCGATGAAGAGCTTGGGCTTGAGGGGATCTCCTGCGCAGCCGGCGTCTTTATGGAGCACACCAGCCGCTATCTCCGCCTTGAAGAAGACCAATTGCTTGAGACCCTGCCGACCATTTGCGCGTTGGGTGGCTCAGATTGGGAAGACCTGTGCTGGCGGAATGTGGGCGAAGCGCTGATGTGGTTCTACGGACACCAGCTTGAAGCTGCGACCGCAGCGTGCAACCGATTGTCGGGTGAGGACCCGATCAAAGCATGCTCCGAAGGCGCCGAGGTCGAGGCGGGCGTTGCCGAGATGCAGCAGGGCACTTGCCCTTAGACAAAGCGGTTTGGATCAAACAGATCGATGCTCAACGCAGGCGCTTCGTTGCGCGCAAGCTGCGCTAGCGCTTCACCCAAAGCAGGGACCATTTTAAACCCGTGTCCGCTCAGACCGGCGCCGACAAAGAGGTCATGATAGGGCGCCACTTTTCCGATCATGAAGTGCTCGTCTGGGGTGACCGTGTACATGCACACCGCGTGATCGGTGGGGTTCTCCTCTAGGACCGACTCAAAGCGCCTCGTCAAGAACGCCTGCAGACGCCGTTCGTCGTCGGGATCGATAGACCGATCCAAAGCGTGGGCATGATCGATGAGCTGCCCGCCAGAATGCTCAGCAGCCTTAAAGCCTTCGCTCGCTCGATTAGGAAAACCGTAAAATACGCCATCTGGCTCTTCGAACAACCAGACAGGAAAACCTTCTGACCGGCTCAAGCGGAGATCCGATGCGTACCAAAACAGCGCCTTACGCTTTATCTGCAGGTGCTCGCTCAGCGCCGTAGGGAGAAGCTGCGGAGCCCAAGCGCCGGGGCATAAAATGAGTCGCTTAGTCAGGTGGTCGCCGCTGTCGGTGACGACCCGCCAGCGGCTGCCTTCATGGCTGTAGCCAAGCACCGTTGTGCTGGTCTTTAACTCGGCACCAGCCCGCTCCGCTTTTTGCGCCCAAGCCATCACGCATTCTTCAACATTGAGGATGCCACCATCTGGCTCAAAGACGCCCTCTTCGTGATCGTCGATATGGCTAATTTGGGGGAACCTTTGGCGGAGCTCGTTGGCGTTTAAGTGTTGGACAAAAAGTTGGTGCTGAGCGGCAGCGTGCAAAACACCAGGCACCACGAGGCCGTCCTTTGGACCGATCTCAAGAACGCCGCATAAGTCCATTAGGGGTTGATCGCTGATGCCTTCAAGTTCGTGCCATCGTTGATAGCTGCGCTTGAGCAAGGGGACGTAATCTGAGTGTTCGAAATAGGCTTTCCGGATCACGCGTGAGCGGCCGTGCGAGCTCCCGTGGGCATGACCCGGCGCGTGGCGGTCTAAGCCCAGAATACGGGCGCCTGAAGCTGCAAGGTCATGGGCGACGACGCTGCCCAAACCACCAAGACCAATGACGATGAAATCGTAACCTGCCATGGGTCTTAGCTTGGTTTAAATCAGCTGCTAGGTCCATGGTCCGTGTCGGTTTACGCGCCCCCTTATCGTCTGATTGTTTTAAGGGTTGCTCGGTGTTTTGTCTGACCTGTTTTTGAGGCCGCATCCCCGACCATGTGTTCAGGACATCAAGGAGGTCGCTATGCCAAGGATTCGCTCAACTGTCTCAACACCTGCAAATCAGCCTTTGCCGAATACCACACGGGTTCGCTCGGGTGATTCACTCACGGCGATTGCAGGGCGTCACGGCGTTTCTCTGCAAGCATTGATCGCAGCGAATCCTCAGATCAATGACCCCAATTCGATTCGGGTCGGACAGTCGATCAATCTGCCCGGTGGCGCCATTACGCCTGCGAACGATGTACCCAGTGAACCAGCCTCAGGTCGCACCTATACCGTGCGCTCTGGAGACAGCTTGAATGCGATCGCTGCTCGTCATGGCTGCCCGGTGGATGCGCTCATGCGAGCCAATCCACAGATCACCAATCCAAGCCTGATCCGCGCAGGCCAGGTCTTGGATTTGCCCTGCGGCGCGGGCACCGATCGTATGGCGAATAGGTGGTCTGATGAAGGCGCAAGCGGGGCTCGCTGGCGTGCTTTTCGTGGCATCAATGCAGGCCGTACGCTCAGGCGAGGTCATGCGGGTGATGATGTTCGCCAGCTGCAAGAGGCTCTAGTCGCTACCGGTCATATGACCGAGCGTGATGCTGCGAACGGTCCAGGTATCTTTGGTCCGATCACTCAAAACAGTGTTGAGCGGTTCCAGCGTGCCCAAGGTCTGAGCGTCGATGGGGTCGCTGGTCCTCAAACTCGAGCGGCGCTTGGGCGAGCCTTGTCGCAGAATTCTCGCCCGGCCCGGCGTGAGGTGGTTGTTCCTGCTCCCCGGTCTGGCCGCCCCTCGGTGCATCAGCCGCAGCCAGGAACGTATGACGGGAGGACGCCTGCGACGGGAACCACCAACACAAGAGCATGGATTCCAGTGGATGCACCGCTACAGAACCAGTCGGGTGATCGCAACGCAAACCGCTACGATCAGGTGCTCAATCAATTTGGGGTGGGCTCTAATCCCCGCTATCGGCCTCGGGGCGGCAACACCTACTGCAATATCTTCGTCTGGGACGCCACCCGCGCGATGGGGGCTGAGATTCCACACTGGGTCGATCAGAGCGGTCGCCCCGCTCGGGTAGGAGCACCTGGCGCCTGGGAAATGGACGCCAACGACACCAACCGCTGGCTCAACAACCAAGGCGCAGGCGCCGGTTGGCGTCGAGTCAGCGCAGCGCAAGCCCAAGCCCACGCCAACACCGGCGCACCCTCGGTCGTGTCCTGGAAAAACCCGGGCGGGATCGGTCACATCGGGATGGTTCGCCCCGGTCAGCTGACTGATCGAGGTCCAGCTATGGCTCAAGCTGGCTCACGCAACTTCAACAACGGACACGTCGCCGACGGATTTGGTCGACGCCAACCCGAGTACTGGATCCACGACTAATGAACTGCTTTACCGAGTGCAGGTTTCCCACAAGTTGACCGCGCCGCAGCCGGTTCGGTTGATGCATTCGGTGAGCGAGTCTAAGTTCGTCAGTCCGCTGCGGACACCACTCAAAGCGCACCAGCCTTCGAGCACAACAGGGTTGTAAAAACGCGTCCCTGGGCAACGATCGATCATGTGCGAGACGTATTGCTGACAGGTCTGAGCGACCGTCGGCAGCGCAGGCGCTAAACAGGTGCTCGGGAGGAACTCACCGCACTCTCGAGCCGCAGCCCGGTTCCGGATACAGGTGTCGTAGGTTGCGGTCTGCTCGATGCCCATCGAGTTGCGCATCCGTGAGCAATTGTGGATGCACTGTTCGGTCGGGTCTCCGCAGGCGATGCACGCCTGACGGCACAGCGGGTGAACCTCAACAGCGTTCGGGTCCCAGATACCTTGCAGACAGGTTCGGATGTCTTGGCAGCTGTCTCCCGCTCCGCGCAGGCAGTTCTGAATGTTCTCGACACCGGTTTGACCGACGGCGCGGGTTAGCCCGTTTGCCATCATTTGGCAGTACATTCCTAAGCCTTCGCAGCGCTCGGCTTGGCGGCAGACTTCGCCGATGGTCTCCGCTCTGCCGGTGTGCTCCTGGCTGCGAATCAGGCAACGATACCAGTCACCCCCATCGCAGCTTGCATCCGAGAGGCATTCGACTAAGACGTTTCCGCCCAGACCGGTTTGATCGTTCGGTGTGCGCCAGCCTTCACATTCCCACGCTGCGGCCCAAGCCGAGCGGTCACGGTCTCGCTCGCATTCGGCGACCGTCAAGCCTCGGTTGATGCAAGCTTGAGTGGGGGCAGGTCCTAGATAATCGGTGGGTGAGCAATTGTAGCGACGTCCGCGCTGAGCGCCGCATTGGTTCACGGCGCATTGCAGCCAGGCTTGCCGTGCGGGTGGCGCCATCATGGCTAGAAGACCTTCGCATTCATGACCGCAGATCATCGGATCTCCGTTCAACTCTACGCTGCACTGACGCAGCGAGCGGTTGTCACAGACATCTTGGCAAGCCTGAGAGATCTCTCGATCTGGAAGACAGCGCCAGGTCTCGCACGAGGTGTCATGAATACACTCTAGGTATTCGTCACGGTCTGCAACCGGTACACCCGGTAACGCCACGCGGCATTGGGCGCGACACTCGCGCCCACAGGGCATCCCCAAGCACGCCTCAGCGCAGACGTCTTCTTCCGGCGGCGGCTCGGGGGGCTCTGGCGGTTCAAAACCTGCGTCGTAATCTCCTGGCTCCATCTCGCCCACGTCCTGGCCAAGCGCCGGGACGTCGGTGCTGCCCGCATCGGCGAGCAAGTCAGGACCGCTGTCCCAAGCCATCACACCAGAATCCACCGCAGTGGGGGGCGTCACCACGCCCGCGTCGCTCGAAAGGTCCGGCGCATCGGGTTGTGCTGTGCAAGCCCCAGAAGCTAGAGCAAACAAAGCTAAGAATGATGAAAGCCGCATGATCACACTCCGTCGCCCCGTTTTAGCTGCTGATCGAAGCCTCGGCAACCGCAACCATTTATTGTTGTGAATGTCTTGGTTTTAGCGCTTTCTCTCAGCCTTTTACAAATCTCTGAGCTGCGTGAGCATCAGCTGCCAGCCGAGCACAGCTCATGGACCAGCTACCGGCTGATGTTTGGCTTCGCCGACTACGCTCAAAGGCATAGGATCGAGTGGCTCAAAGTTCGTGATCATCAGCTGGTGAGTCAACGCTTTGAGCCGGTGGGTACTGCGCACAGCGTGGTGCATGTGGTTCATGGATATCTTGACCACACCGGTACGCAACAGCCCATCATCAAAGCGTTGACCGATCAGGGGTTTGCCGTTCGCTCGATCGATCTGCCCGGTCATGGGGTTTCGCAAGGTCCTCGCGCTCAGGTCAACAGCATGGAGCACTACATCGAAGCCTTGCAGGTATGGATCAAAGAACAACCTCGACCGCTGCGGATCGTTGCCCATTCGATGGGCGGCGCGGTGGTCATGGAAGCGATGCGCCAAGGATTGATCACCCCGAGTGATCAGATCGTTCTGATCGCCCCCTTGGTTCGGTGGAAGGGTTGGCGAATCAGCGCGATTGGACAGTTTCTCTTGGGCTGGGCGATCAATTCGGTCCCCCGAGGTGTTCACGCCACCAGTCACGATCAGGCGTTCCAAGAGCTGCGTAGAGATGATCCTCTGCGCTTTGACCGTGTGCCGTTAAATTGGACCCGCTCATTGAGACGATGGTCTCGCAGTTTTGAGCAGCAAACGGCTTTGCATCACCGACCAAAAGTTCTCCAAGGGCGCCGCGATGGGGTGGTCGATTGGCGAGCAAATTATCGCCTAATTCAAAGCGTCTTTCCGCGTGCGTCGTTTCACTTTTTCAAAAACGGAAAACATCATCTACAAGGTGAGTCGCCAACCATGCGCCTGCGTGTACTGGCGATGATTGTTGAGCATTTTTAGGGAGTCTTTTGTGATTATTCGTTTGTTGGCGCTTTGTGCTTTGACTGTCGCTTGTTCGGGTCGCAACATGCCGCCCGATGGTCCGCGCGAGTCTGTCGATGGTGGCGCTGTCGTCGACGCGAGCGTGGCGCTTGATGCCTCGAGCTTGGATGCGGGACCGGACTGCGTATCGGGCGATCAAGCCTGCAGCGATGAACAAATGGGAAGCCAGACTCAGCCGTGCATGCCTTGGGAAGAGGATTGCGAGCGCCGCCAACTGTGCAGCGATCGTTCTGTGCACTGGTGCCGTCCCGCTGGGAGCTGTTTGGCTGCGCCAAGTTGTCCGCTTGGGGCACAACAAACCGATTACCCCTGCGGTCCGAATGAATCGGATTGCTCGATTCAAACGATGTGTGGCATCTACCTTTTTTGTCGCCCCTTGGTGAACTGCGCTGCGGTTCCCTCCTGCGAGGACGACGACGAAGCGTCGCGCACCCCGTGCGGACTCAATGAAACGCAATGCCTCCGAGCGTCAGAATGCGGTGCGACCGTATGGTGTCGAGAGGGGCCGTCGTGCGACTCGATACCGGAATGCAGCCGAGGGGTCGCAACCGATTACCCGTGCGCCGCCAATGAGCCCTACTGCGAGCCCTCAACGATCTGCGCAAAAACGCGGTTTTGTCGCTTCTAGACCCGGATACTTCGCCAAGCTCCGCGTTTCCACATCAGCGCAAAGAGCGCCGCCTGAACGAGTCGGTAGCTGCCATTGGCGATCCAGATCTCGAGCAAACCCAGCCCAGCAAAGACGACCAGTCCATAGGCGATCGGGAGAAAGAACCCCCACTGCGTGATGACGCTGACCACGAGGGTTTGTTTGCTGGCGCCGGCGCCTAGAAGCGCATTCATCAGCACCAAGCCGACGCTGTCAAAAGCGATGATCGCACAAAATATCTGTAAGGGCAGAACGGCGATCTCAAGAGTGGTCGGGTCGTGAAGAAAAAAGCCGATCAGCGGGCGGGCAAAGACAACCCCTAAAATGCCCAAGGTGCCGAGCATGAACATGGCTAATCGCGCCACATCCCAACCCCAAGCTTCGGCGTCGTCGGGGTCGCCTCGTCCGAGCGCTTGACCCACTAAGGTGGCTGCAGCAAGTCCCATACCCACGCCCGGCAAAATGGCGACCAGCATAATGTTAACGAGGACACTAGCGGCTGCGGTCGACTGCGTACCCACCAACCCGATGATCCAGAACATCACGGTGAGTCCGGCTGCGAACAAGAACTGCTGAGCGCTCGCAGGCACCCAAAGACCGATCAGGACACGCAGCCCAGATCGAGTCGGCACGCCGCCTAAGAAGCCTTTGTCTCGTGCCTCGAACCAGGCCTGTCCCGCATAAAGTAGTGCAGCGATACAGGTCGCCACCGCGCTGCCGATGCCTGCGCCTAACACCCCGAGCTCGGGCGCGCCGAACATGCCGAAGATCAAAATGAAGTTCAGGGAAATATTGATGACGTGGGTAATGATCAGCGTCCGCATGTACACGACCGGACGCCCAATACCGTTGAAGAAGCCCCTAAAGGCGAAACTCATGCCGCCAAAAAATAGAGTCGATAGGCGAGCTTGAAGGTAGGGAATACCTAAACTGTGCACAGCCGGGTCGGAGTTGAGCAAAGGGAAGAACCACGGCGTCGCCACGATCAGCAAGACGGTTAGAGGGATGCCGAACAAAAAAGCGACGCCGAGGGCACCGTTGAGGGGGTGAGCCGCCTCTTTAGCGCGACCCTCGCCGACTCGCCTTGAAGCCATCGACTGGACCGCCGCGCTCAGCCCCATCATGGTGGCGATCGCCATGAAGAAGGCGAACCCGCCGACACCTGTCGCCGCCAGCGAGGCGTCACCCAAAACGCCGACCATCGCCGTATCCACCAGATTCAGTAGGTTTTGCGACAGCATCCCGCCGATGATCGGTAACGCTAAGGTCAAAATCCTTTGTCGGCGTGGCTTAGACGGTGAAGGTGGAGCGGCTTGGGTCATGGTGGGGCTGTTTGGCCTGCGCAGCGCATAAGAGCAATGTCCAAGCCCAAGCCGATCGATTGATCCGAGCCAACAAGGTCGAGTTAGCCCAAAAAAAGAACAAAAGACTGGCGTGAGCCAGCCTTGAGTCCCGGTACCGCTGGGGGACGGGTGATCCTATCGCATACAGGCTAGCGACAGGGCCCTTCGTTTCGAACGCTGGTACCGGCAGCGTTCGCTTCACATGGGTTGCCATATTCTTGGTTATCGCAGCCGCAGACCGGCGCGAGCATTCGGTCGCACAGGCCCGGACGCTCTTCACAGGCTCCGCCAGTGCTTTCGTTACCGACCGGGCATGACCCCGCTGGTCGGTTGCAGAAATGGGTCGGGGCGCACATCACGGGCGCACGGGGAGGACCGCAAGCGCCATCGCCGGGTCGCGGAGGCGGAGCTACTTCGCATTCGCCTTCTGCTTTGAGTTGAACCCGGACACCGACAAGTTCGCACAGGTTCGGATAGGTTTGGTTGTCGCAACCACAGACGGGTTGGTAGATCTCACCGCAGCTGCGGCGAATCGTCTCGCAGGTGCCACCTTCTGGTCGCTGCTGACCGCACGCAGGGCCTCGATCGAGACAGAATTCACCGTTGTCGCATTGGCGTCCATTAGGGATTCCGCAGCCCGCTTCGCAGCTCCCGTTGTGCTCGACGGAGACGCCTTGAACGTGCGCCTGGCACGCGTTGCTGTAGGTGTTGCCATCGCAGCCACAGACCGGACGGTAGTCACGAGTGCACGACTCGGGAATCAACTCGCACTGACCGCCCATGTCGGTGCTGCCGCACATGTGCTCGATCGGGAACAGGCAAAAAGCACCAGGACCGCAGTCTTCGATGCCGCCTCGTGTGCCACAAACACCCACCGGAAGGCCGGCATCGCCCAAGGGTGCTCCTGCATCCGAAGAGGGGACGGGGCCCGCATCGTCAGGACTCACCGGACCTGCATCCGTCGCAGGCGTTGGGCCTGAATCGGTTGCGGGAGTAACTCCTGCATCATCGGCTGGTGTCGAGCCACTGTCCGCAGCGACTTGGCCGGCATCAGCGACAGCCTGCCCGGCGTCATCGCCGTCTTCAATCGCTGTAGGACAGCCGGCTAGCGCGGCACAAAATAGGGTGACAACTGCAAATCGCATCAGGATTCCCTTCGGGTTCAGGCGAAGACCATAGCGGCCCGCTCGAGATATCGCCACTTTTGATCGGAGTGCTTACCCATTTTGGGGAACGCTGTTTAGGGCGCTGAGAAGTCCATCACCAGGTTCACAGCTCCCACGTTACGCTCATAAAAGGCGTCGGCGACGATGGTGTAAGCTCCAGCCGCTAGCTCGAGGTCCTCGATCCGGCTCAGCTTGTTGTCGCCCGAGATGTCATCATGACAGGCGATTTCGTCTAATCCGCCACAACCGCGCAGCAGATAGAGTACGGTATCGTAGCTCTCGCCGCGGTCAGAAAATGCGGTGTATGCGGTCAACTGAGCAGGGTTTTGGAGCGTAAAGGTGTAGGCTCGCTCCCGCCCTTGAGCGCCCGAGCGGTCGGCGCAGGTGAGCGGCGCATACTGCCGACGCGCATCTTCGTTTTCGATGGGAATTTCAACCCGCCCTTCTCGAGGGACGTCAATACTCTGGGCGGTTTCGCAGGCAGGTCCTGGATCGGGTTCCTCGTACTCAAGGGTGACGCGCAGCTCAAAGTTGCCGCTCGTCGTTCTGAACCCGTCAGCGATCAGATAATAAGTGCCGGCTTCGACCCCTTCTTCGATCCTTGCGTCGGTGCGACCCATATCATTGCCGCCTCGATGGTCGTCGTTGCAGTTGAGTTCGGTCTCGACGTCATCGCACGCGCTGCGGATCGACAACACGGGATCAAACCCCTCGGTTCGAGCGACCATGTCGGCGATGATCGTTCCACCGCCTTCGGGGACAACGAGCGCGTAGACGGCGTCGGCTCCGGCGCTGCGCGGCTCGTTGTTGCGGTGACCACAGCTTGGCTCATAGGTGTTGTCTTTACCGCGGGTGCTGCCCTCTACGACGACGCGCTCGTTGCGCGTGAGTTCAATTACCTCCGCTTGCTCGCACGAGTTGTTGCCCTCGACCTGTCGCTCGAGCTGCATGGCGTAATCAGTTTGCAGCTCCTCAGGTCCGCTGACACGCAAGAAGTAGACCCCGTCTCGGGTGCTTTGGTGGACTAGAGCTAGCCCCTCATCGCTGCTTTGCGCCGTCGCAATCACTTGATCGCCGCTGTCATTGAGCAGCTCAAGGACGAGGCGCTCAGAGCCTTCAACCGTGGCTCGGATTTGGCTGTCAGCAGGCGCCGTGAACCGATAATAATCGGGGTCACCGCAGAAGGTTAGGTCGGGGTGGTCACCGCCGGTGATTCGCTCCGCACCGTTGGCGTTGTTGTTGTTCTCGTAGCGGTCGTCTCGACAACGCACCGCCTCACGTTCCACCGATAGCGTGTATGCCGAGGCACGACGAGAGGGGTTGGTGACCAGCACAAAGAACTTTGAGCCGCGTCCAATCCACTCCGAAACGATGTCGCGCCCACCGCGTTCTACCGAGACCGCAAATTCTCCGTCTTGGTTGAGGATCTGCAGATCCACGTCCCCAGCGCCGTCGTGTTCGAGACGGACGCGAGCGCGCTCGTCGTTCGCGGTTTGGATCCAGTACCAGTCTTCGTTGCCCGGACAAGCGACGAGGTTGACATCTTCGGTTTGAGCGACGGCTGCCGCTGCCTCCCGGTTGTCGTTCGCCTCCATCCGATCATCCGTGCACTCAGGACGCGGTTGGGCAGCATCTTGACTCGGGTTACCTGGATCGACGCCTGCGTCGGAGATGACGCCACCATCTCCGAAGGGGTCAGGTCCTGCCGGTGCGTTGACCGCACAGGCTCCAAACGAGAGCAAGACGAAGAGTGAGAGCAGACGCATAAAGTTTCCCCTGAGCGAAGATATCTTAGCCTGCTCTATGCGCCGATGCCAACGCCCCTTGGCGACTTGGTCTGCATAACGATGAGACAGCCCAGTCGATCACAGAACAATGCTGGCGAATCCTTTCATGAGTCGGTAGATCACACGTCATATTAGTCCAGACCAAAGAGGGTACAAGGATGAGCACAGAGACCTACTTAACAGCGCCTGTAGCGACGAAAAGCCTCCCCAAGGGAATACCCTACATTATCGGTAACGAAGCTGCCGAGCGCTTTAGCTTTTATGGCATGAAGGGGATCCTAACGATCTTCATGACCAAGTACCTGTTTTTGCTCTCGGATACGGCGGGTACTCCGATGGCGAAAGCCGAGGCGATCGCTCGCTATCATGACTTCACATTTTGGGTGTATTTGACCCCCGTTCTTGGTGCGTTTCTC
The DNA here is from genome assembly GCA_040260805.1 of Myxococcota bacterium. Taxonomy (GTDB): domain Bacteria; phylum Myxococcota; class UBA4151; order UBA4151; family UBA4151; genus CACGMS01. The sequence continues at coordinate 26,632 of JBDQPD010000028.1, forward strand.
GCCGACTGGTTGCTGGGTAAATACCGCACGATCCTGAGCCTATCGATCGTCTATTGCTTAGGTCACTTCGCGCTCGCGTTCATGGGCAGCGGTGGACTCTCTGCCGAGAACTGGATGCTCACCGGGCTCTACCTGATCGCCTTGGGCTCAGGCGGTATCAAACCGTGCGTCTCAGCCCATGTCGGTGATCAGTTTGGTCAGAGCAACAGCCACTGGCTGACGAAGGTCTTTGGTTGGTTTTACATCTCGATCAATGTGGGCGCTGCCCTGTCGACCTTGGCGACGCCGCTCTTGCTCGAGTGGTACGGTCCGCACTGGGCATTCGGTGTGCCAGGCGTCCTGATGGCGCTGGCAACCTTCGTGTTTTGGCAGGGACGAAAGGTGTTTGTTCACATCCCGCCACGGGGTAACGAATTCATCAAAGAGGTGTTCTCGCCAGAGGGTTACCTAGCGGTTGGAAAGCTGTTCATCATCTTCCTCTTCGTCGCTGTATTTTGGGCGCTGTTTGATCAGACCGGATCGTCATGGGTCCTGCAGGCTGAAGACCTGGACCGGAACTGGCTAGGCATCAACTGGCTCTCCTCACAGATCCAGGCGATCAACCCGATCATGATCGTCACCTTGGTGCCGCTCTTTAGTTACATCGTTTATCCAGCGATCGATAAGGTGTTCCCGTTGACTCCGCTGCGCAAAATAGCGATCGGTCTGTTCGTGATGGTGCCTGGATTTGCGATCGTCTCCGTGGTCCAAAGCTGGATCGACGCAGGGCAGACCCCGAGCATCGCTTGGCAACTCTTCGCTTATGCGATTTTGACAGCGTCCGAGGTGATGGTCTCGATCACTTGCCTCGAGTTTGCCTACACGCAAGCGCCGAAGAACATGAAGTCCGTGATCATGGCGGTGTTCTTGTTCTCGGTGTCGTTAGGGAATTATTTCACCGCCGGGGTCAACAAGTTCATCTTGGTTGAAGGTGGCGATGCAAAGACGGTGAGTGCGCCGCTCAAAGCGCAGATGAATACGCTCGATCTGAGCCTTCGCTCGGCCTTCGAAAAGGCTGATGGCGCGCTCCCTCTAACCCAAAATGGCAACGAGATTTTGGCGCAGAGCAAGGATGAATGGGGCTCGGTCATTCAGTACCGTTTGATCAACCGAAACAACTTCAAGTTGACGTCACTTGGGCCGGATAAAACCTTTATGACCAAGGATGACGTGGTCCATAAAGTCTCGATCGCTCGACCCGCCACGAACAGCGAGGCGAAGGATGAACCCCTGAGCTGGCGCGAAAAACGGATGATCGAGCTCCTCGGTGCGAAGGGGCAAGCGCAGGTTGATAAAGAGCGCGGTGGCGTGCCGGTGATGACCTTTGACGCAACCGTCAGTGTGGGCGGCGAGACCAAGCTTGAAGGCGCGGCTTACTTCTGGTTCTGGACTTGGACCATGCTCTTTACCGCCATCCTCTTTGTCTTCGTTGCGCTTTGGTACAAGCCCAAGACTTACCTCCAAGAGGAATCGAGCGCCCAAGCCTAGCGTCGACGTGATTTGCGCAAACTGACGACGGGGCGTAGGCTTGCCCGCAGTTAAGTGAGGACGTTCAACATGCGGTATGTGGTACTTTCGGTAGCGATGTGTTTTGGGGTCGCCTTCATCGGTTGCGGTGGAGATGACGAAGGAACCGGTGGCAATGCGACTGAAGAGGTCTGCGGCGATTCCATCGACAACGACGCCGACGGTCAAATCGATTGCGCGGATTCCGAATGTGCCAACCTCTTTGAGTGTAAGAACCCACCAGTCGACGCAGGGCCCGCTGTGGATTCAGGTCCCGCTGCGGCGGATTCGGGAACTACACCTTCAGCCGATGCGGGCTCGCCTTCGAGCGTACCCGATGCCGGCACTGCCTCATCTGGCGACGGTGGCTCGACGCCGCAGGGTGATGAAATCTGCGACGATACCATCGACAATGATGGTGACTTGATGGTCGATTGTGCTGACGAGGACTGCTTTGGAGTGGGCGATTGCCCGCGGGGTCCCGAGGATTGCTCGGACGGTCAGGACAACAACGGCGACAATTTAGTCGATTGCCAGGACCCCCTATGCGAAGGTGATCAATCCTGCGGCGGCGGTGGTCCTGAAGGGATGCCTTGCATGGACGTCGTGATGTGCTTGCAGTCGTGCCCAGACGAGCAGTGCCAAGCTGAATGCTTGACCAACGGAACCGACCGCGCACGCGGTCTGGCTCAGGCTGTGATTCGTTGTGACAACGAAAACGGCTGCACCAGCGCGCCGGAGTGTCTGCAGGAACACTGCGAAGAAGAGGTCACCGCGTGTCAAGGTGACATGCCCTAGGTTGCGAGCTCCTTCTCCATGATGCGGTGGACGAGTCCGACCTCATCGAAGGGTTCTCCCACGCATCGGTAGCCTAGTTTTTCGTAAAATGGGGTCGCATAGTCCCGAGCATGGAGACTGACGCGCTCAAAACCGCGCTGAATCAACTCGATCTCGAGGTGCTCGACCAGGCGGGTCCCAATTCCCTGTCCTTGCAGCGACCCGTGAACTGCCATTTGAAACAAACGGCCGCCGCCTTGATCGTCCGGATAATACAAGACGCATCCAAAGACGCGCTGACGATCCACGGCGACCAAATGCAAGCTCTCGTCCTCAAAGGCAAAGCGTACATCTGCTCGCGTATGCCCGATCGGTTCACGCAAGATTCTAAACCGCAGCTCGAGCTCCGAGGCATACAATGGGTCACTAGGCGTAATAAAGAAGAGCTCCATGAGCACCCTTTGGCAGTCCTTTGGTCCTCTTTTCAAGGTATGACGCAGTGATGACAGAACGCACCTTTGGCCTGGCACAACCCCGATACTTGGAGAGTGCATCTATGAATGGTCGAGAACGTATGCTTGCCGCTTTGCAGGGTAAGCCCGTCGATCGCCCGCCGGTTTGGATGATGCGTCAGGCTGGGCGAACCCTACCTGAATACCGTGCGATTCGTGCAGGTCGGTCGTTTTTAGAGGTCATGCATGACCCGTCGATCGCCTCTGAGGTGACCTTGCAGCCGGTGCGGCGTTTTGGTTTGGATGCGGCGATCATCTTTTGTGATATTTTGATTGTTCCGGCTGCGATGGGCCTGAACTTAGAGTTTATCAAAGGCACTGGACCGGTTCTCGGTCCGGTTCTGCGAGATGCTGCAGATGTCGCAGCGCTCAAGACTCCGGTCGCTGAGCGCGACTACGCTTACCTGCTCGAGGCATTAGCACGGACCAAAGAAGAGCTCGCAGGTCAGACCGCCTTGCTCGGGTTCGCAGGCGCGCCACTGACCCTTGCGTCCTACATGATCGAGGGGGGCTCAACCCGCACCTTTACCGAACTCAAATCGTTTCTTTTTGGGCAGCCAGAGGCGGCCGCCGAACTCTTTGACAAACTCGCTGACGCCGTCGGTGATTTGCTCTTGGCTCAGCTCGCTGCCGGCGCCGACGCCGTCCAGCTCTTTGACACCTGGGCTGGTGAGCTTAGCGCCGAGGATTATGAGCGCTTTGCGATGCCCTACAACCGCCGAATTATCGCTCGAGTTCGCCAAGCGGGTGGAACGATTATGCTGTTCTTACGCAACGGGGCGCACCTGATGGATGCGGCGATCGAATCGGGCGCGAGCGGGCTGGCGCTTGACTGGCGCATGGATGTAGACACGATCATTCAACGCTTAGCCGAACATCAGGACGACTCAGCGCCAAACGTACTTCAAGGAAACTTAGATCCTGCGGCATTGTTTGCGCCGCCCGAACAGATCCGGGCGCGCGTGCGCCGCTTGCACGCAACGGTCGATGGTCGCATCGCGCACATCATGAATCTCGGGCATGGTTTGCATCCGAACACACCGTTGACTGGCATTGAAGCCTTTGTCGAGGCGGTCAAGGAACTCGGCTGATGATCGACGTTTTGGTGCTCGGCGGCGGGGTTGCGGGTCTCGAAGCTGCGCTCGGCTTGAGTCAGCAGGGTTTCGCTGTCGAGCTGCTCGAGGCATCGCCTCGGGTCGGTGGCTCAGTGACCACGGAAACACTCGATGGCTTTCGCTGCGAGCTCGGGGCGGCGACCTTGCGCGCGGACGGCGCCATTCTCAACGAGCGTTGCGATGAATTTGGCATCGCCTTGCGCGCCCTTGGTGGAGGCGCTCGCCGCAAAGGCATCCTAACGGGCGCCGGCCTGACCTACGTCGGTGGTCCTGGTGATCTGATGCGCAGTCGCCTGCTCAGCGCCCGCGGTAAAGCCCGAGCGCTGCTTGAGCCCCTGCAGGGGTCCGGCTCCAATGATGACGAATCGCTTGAACATTTTATGGTTCGGCGGCTTGGGCCTCAAGCGGGTCATCTGATGGCGCCTCTGCTCGCTCGCGGGGTCTATGCAGCGCCGCCGTCGCAACTTTGCGTCCGAACCGCTTTTCCGCGGCTGTACGCGATGGATCAAAACAAAGGCTTGATCCGAGGTATGACCAGCCAACCCCGCGCAGGAATCAGTTCGCTGCCGGGCGGACTCGGTGCCTTGGCTCAGGGCTATGCTCACCAGCTGTCGGACCGGATCGCACTGGAAACTCCTGCGGTATCGATCCAGCGCGACGCCGAAGGTTGGAGCGTGACCAGCGCTCAAGGGCGATTGACGGCGAACGATCTGGTCGTTGCGACCCCAGCGCCAATCGCCGCAGCGCTCTTAGCTCAAGCTGCCCCGCAGTTGAGCCAAACGCTCGATGCGATGCAGCGCAGCGAGTTGACCAGCGTTCAGCTGGGATTTCACGGTCAACAGCTCCCAGAGAGTTTCGGGTTCTTAGTGCATCCAAGCGCTGGAGGAGAGACCTTAGGCTGCCTGTTTGCCTCACAGATCAACTCAGATGCTGCGCCCAAAGGGTCGGTTTTGATCGGCTGTATGGTCGGTATGAGCTCAGACCCGGTCGCCTCAGCTCGGGCGACGCTCGAGCAAGCGCTCGGCTGGAACGCTGAGCCTGATATGGTGCTTCAAACTGATTATCCGTCGGGCTTGCCTCTTTACAACGCCGAGCATGACCGGTTGCGGGCTAGGATCCAAGATCAGCTTCTTGCGCTTCCTGGCTTGCAACTGGCCGGGAACTACCTCAGGGGTATCAGCGTCGAATCGAGTCTCGAGAGCGGACGTTTGGCAGCTGAAGTGATCATGGCAAAGCAAACGACAAGGCAGGTTGCGTGAACCAGCTCCCCTTAGTGCTCATCGGCGTCGACTTTCGTCGCGCTCCCACTCGGTACCGAGCGGCGCTAGCGCTCAGCGAGCCTGCGCGAGATGAGCTGGTGGCAACCTTGCGTGACCACGGAGCTACTGGCCTCGTCGTGCTTGAGACCTGCAACCGAACCGAGTGGTTGGTCGCGTCCGAGCGACCGGCGTGGGTCGCCCAACTTCTCGAAGCCCATATGATCCATTGTTGGCATGAAGCAGGTTTTACCGGAACCACTCCCAAGCCCTATCATTATGAGGGTGAAGAATGCGCTCGCCATCTGTTTCGGGTGGCTTCAGGTCTGGAGTCCTTTGTCCTCGGCGAGCGTCAGATCGCGGGGCAGCTTCAGCGCGCCTTTGAGTCGGCTCGAGCGGCCGAGCGAAGTTGCGCATTGCTCAATATCTTGGGCTCGTGGTCGGGTCGAGTGGTGCGTAAACTTCAGCGCCGTGGCGCGCACGCAACGCCGAGCGCAGGCGTTCAACTGCTTGCGCTCGAAGCGGTTCATGAGCACCTCGACGAGGGGGCGCGAGTGGGCGTGGTTGGTATGGGCGAAATCGGTCAGCGTTGCGCTGAGTTGTTTCGCCAGCGAGGGCATCAAGTAGAGTGCTTTAATCGAACGCCAATAGGCCCCGGCATCCATGGCCTTGACGATCTGACCACGCTCGCCGCTTCGCTCGATGCGTTGGTGCTGGCAACGGGCGCAGCGTCGGCCTGGCTCGACGTCTCTGATCTGGGTGATCAGCGCCTTCTCGTGATCGATATTGGCTCGCCTCAGCAGGCGCTCGATAACTTAGGCCAAGGGACAACTTATCTCGACCTTGATGCCTTGTTGGTCGGCTGTCGACCCACCTCCCAGCGACGCGTCGAAGCGCTTGAAGATGAGGTTGAGTTGGGGGTTGCTGATTTTAGGCTCAGCCAGGTTCGTCGCGGTTTACGCCACGTCGTCGAGCTGAATCATCGAACCTACGAAGAGCTCGCGTATTCGAGTTTACCTCAGGTGATCGCCGGGCACGAGCAGATGGACAGCCGCCAGCTTGAAGCCCGGGTGCGCGGCTTGTTGAGGCGCTATAGCCGCGCGGTGCTACGAGCGGTCGAAGACTCCGAAGACAGCGCTTAGAAGCGATCTTTCCATGCTCTGAGTTCGGCGAGCTGCTCGATCGACTGAGCGCGCATGAACGGGTTGATTTTACGCTCGAGTTCAATGCTCGATGGGACCGTAGCTAAGCCCTCTTCTCGAGCTTGTCGGCTGCGGCGAATTGCCAGATCAATGTCTGCGTTGTTGGGCTCGACCTCAGCGGCAAAGCGCAGGTTCGAGAGCGTGTATTCGTGACCGACCCACACTCGGGTTTGGTCGGGCAATGCGGCGAGCCGCTGGATGCTCTGATGCATCATCTCTGGGTTGCCTTCAAAGAGCCGGCCACAGCCGGCAATAAAGAGCGTGTCACCGGTAAAGAGATCGTCTCGAAAGTGATAAGCGATACCGCCCATCGTGTGCCCGGGAACAAAGAGTATTCTCGCTTTATGGTTCCCCACATGAACCACATCACCGTCTTCTAACCACTGCGTTTGCCCAGGAATTCTGCCGCGGTCGGACGCGTGTCCGTACACTTGGGCATCGGGAAAGACCTTGAGCAGGTCTTCGTTTCCTCCCGTGTGATCCCAGTGGTGGTGGGTGGATAAAATGGCATCGAGCCGACCATCGAGCACCTCAAGGACCGGCGCCGCCTCGCTCGGGTCCACAACCGCACAAAATCCGGTGTTGGGGCAGACCAGTCGATAGGCGTAGTTGTCGTTGAGGCAGGGGACAGGGGTCACCTCTAAATGGCTCAAAATAGACTCCATCCTAGATGCATCAAATAGGCGAAAAATAGGGTCCTGAGTAGGCGCACCCAGCTCGCCGCAAAGCAATGCCAAAATGGTAGCCTGAGCGCGCCCGAACTCCAGTTGATCGCCGAATAAGGAAAGGGCGTCAGCGCGCCAAAGGCGACAAAGAGTGCCCCGAATCGATTGAGCTTGGCCATCCAGGGTTTGTTGGCCACGCGCTTGTAGATCTTGAAGCGACGATCGAGCAGCGCGCCGTGGGCGTAGCCAAAAGGTCCTGCGAGCGAGCTCGCGGTGCCGCTCACGATCGCTAATTCAAACCAAGGTCCGCCGGCAGCTAGGGCGAGAAAGAGAACCGTCTCAAAAGGAAAGCCAGGCGTGTACGTGTCGATCAGCAGCACGGTGACGCCTAAGCCGATTAAACCATACTGCGCATAGAGCACGCCACCGACTGCGCTGAGCTGTTCGCGGCCCAGGTAAGAAGCCAGCGCTGCGGCTGCAAACAAGCCAATCCACAGGGCTAAAAGTTTGCCCCAGGGGATCTGTGAAGCCAGCTCGCTGATCGGTTCGTTCGCGTTCACGCTCAGCCTCGGTGGTCAAAAGCACATCGCAGGCGTTATGGCAGCCCCACCAAGCTGACAAGGGAGCACACCCGATGGCCTATGGCTCAAAAATTCTCGGAACCGGCATGCATCACCCCGAACGAGAGGTGAGCAACCATGATCTGGCTCAGATTATGGACACCTCTGACGAGTGGATTCAACAGCGCTCAGGCATTGTGACTCGTCGTTTTGTCGATGAAGGAACCAACACCTCAGATTTAGCTTATGAGGCGAGCAAAGAGGCGCTTGAACGCGCAGAGCTTCAGCCTTCTGATCTGGATCTGATCTTGGTCGCCAGTTTTACCTCCGATCATTTCTTTCCTGGGGTCAGCTCGTTTCTCCAAGAAAAGCTCGGCTGCGACACCACGCCGGCCATGGACCTCAAGGTCCAATGCACTGGCTTTGTGTATGCACTCAAGACAGCCCACGCCTTTATCGCCTCGGGTCAGTACGAGCGGGTCTTGGTGGTTGGCGCTGAGGTGCACAGTCATGGGCTCGAGTTTACCGACCGAGGCCGCGACACGGCGGTCTTGTTTGGTGATGGTGCGGGCGCGCTGATTTTAGGTCGCGACGAACAAGAGCATCTCTTGGATGTGACTTTGCATGCCCAAGGTGAGCACGCCAAACGCTTGTGGATGGAAGCGCCTGGCTTAGCCTATAAGCCCTTGATCAGCGCAGAGATGATCGAAGCGGGGATGATGTTTCCTAAGATGGATGGTCGTTTCGTCTTCAAGCATGCGGTGACTCGAATGCCTGAGGTTTTGATGGGGAGCTTAGCCAAAGCCGGCGTGGCTCTAGACGACGTCGATCACTTCTTGTTCCACCAAGCCAATCTACGGATCAATCAAATGGTGGCTCACCGGTTAAAGATTCCGGCGGATAAGGTGCCGAGCAATATCGAGCGCTTTGGCAACACCTCGGCGGCGACCATTCCGACCTTGCTCGCTGAGTGCGTCCGTGAGGGGCGAATCAAGCGCGGCGATGTGATCGCGATGGCTGGATTTGGTTCCGGCTTCACCTGGGGCGGCGGGGTTCTACGTTACTAGCGGCTTCAAAAAAGGCGAGTGCCCGACCTAAGCCGGGCACTCATGCTGCAGCAGGTCCACTACCGATAGGCAGTTTATGCAGCTGGAGGGCTGATCCTCACCCCGGTCTTCGGACCGGCCATGAGAAACCTTTAGGTTTATTTTAGGGTGCTTGAACGACCGGGCCAAGGTGGAGCACATAGTCCCCTGTATTGGAGCCTGAAAACCCACGCACTTTGATGAGATAGGACTGGCCAGCCGTGAGCTCGTGGCGGATCTGGCAGTTCAACCGATCGCCGTCATCGTCGCTCGTTGCCAGCTCGTTGCCTTGCCCATCAAAGAGGTGACAGTAGGTGTCGATTTCACTGGCGGTATGAATCTGGCGCTCGCCGCTCTCGCTCGCTGTAAAGCGAAAGAAGTCCTCATCGGCTTCGATCAGGTTGCCCTCGGTCGTCGAGGGGTCTTGGATCGCGTGGGCGTTCTCGATGTCGTTGCCGAAGTCATCTTCGATCACGCAGTTTGCGTCACAGCCATCGCCATCGACGACGTTGCCATCATCGCAGGCCTCGTTTCGCTCGAGCTCACCATTGCCGCACACCGGCGGGATCAGATAACGCACGGACACCGCGTAGGCACCCACTCGGGTTTCGCTGAAGCCTCTGATCTTGAGAAAGTAGCGGGTCCCGGCCTCGAGCTCTTCGATCAGCTCGCAGTTTAGGCTCTCCCCGCCATCGTCGTTGGTTGCGATCTCTTCGCCGTTGGCGTCTTCGAGGTGGCAATAGGTGTCGGTCGTGCCGGTGGTTCCCATTTGGTACTCGCCAGCCTGATCGGTGGTAAACGCGTAGTAGTCGACATCACCGCCAGCATTGATCGCTGATTCAACGGAGGCGTCGAGCGCGAGCTGGGCGGCTTGTTCACGCACGTCGGCTTGTTGATCATCTCCAAGCTCAGGCTGGCAATTCGAGTCGCAACCATCACCCCCTACTGTGTTGCCGTCATCGCAGCCTTCACCGATGTTGCGCTCACCGTCGCCGCAGGCGCCGCCCTCTGGACCTTCGTCGCGTGCTTGGAGCTGGACCATGTAGCGTGAGGGGACTTCGCCTTCTTCGAGCGCTACGCTGAGGTGGTAGACGCCTGGCGTCAGCGTCAAAATAGCGCCGCAGAGGCC
>JBDQPD010000118.1:0-9691 GCA_040260805.1 Myxococcota bacterium
ATCTGACAACTGCTCAAGCAGGCGTCGCCATCTTCGGCGTTCGCATCGTCGCATTGCTCGCCGTTGATCGCTAAGATCCCATCGCCGCAGCGGGCGGGCTCGCAAGCGTTGGTGCACTCATCACGAGCCTCTCGGTTGCCGTCATCGCAGGCCTCACCGGCATCCACCCTGCCGTTGCCGCAGATCTCGAGGCGGCACTGATCGTCGCAGCCATCGCCAGGCTCGAGGGCGCCGTCATCGCAAGCTTCGCCCTCGTCCACGCGACCGTTACCGCAACCCTCAACCCGGCAAGCCGTGTCGCAACCGTCACCATTGACTTGATTACCGTCGTCGCAGGCTTCTTGATCGGCAAAGACGAAGCCGTCGCCGCAGACAGCCGGCGCACAGCTCGACAAGCAGCGGTCGCTGTCATCAGCGTTTCCATCATCGCACAGCTCGCCCGCTTGCACGACGCCATCGCCGCAGCTTGCAGGCTGGCAATCATTGCAATCGTCAGTCGGGTCGTCATTGCCATCGTCGCAGCCTTCGCCCGGACCGAGGATTCCATCGCCGCAACGGGCTTCAAGACAGGTCGTCAAGCAGCCGTCAGACTCGATCTCATTGCCGTCATCACAGGCCTCATAGCCGGGCTCCTCAGGGGCTAAGTCGGTGCGTTGGATTCCATCACCGCAGATCGCTGCCACACAGTTGTCTCGGCAGCCGTCGTCATTTTCAGTGTTGCCGTCATCACACGCCTCGAATCCGGGGCTGCCTTCCGACAGATCCACGCGGACGATCCCGTCTCCACAGACAGCTGCTAAACAGCCCGACGTGCAATTATCGGTGTCGGACAAATTGCCATCATCGCAGGCTTCATAGCCCTCATCTTCGGGCGTTAGGTCCATGCGCGTGGTGCCATCACCGCAGCGAGCGATCTCGCAGCCTGTCGTGCAACCATCGGTGCTGAGCTCGTTGCCATCGTCGCATGCTTCGCCTGTTTCGAGGCTGCCGTTGCCGCATGCAGCCTCGCTCTCACGAACCACAACCTGCTCGCCGCACGACATACTAAACACCAAAGCGAAGACGCATAACGGTCTAAGATACTCCCCCCGAAACGACATGGTCAGATTCTCCAAACTACCCCTCACAGTGAACGGACCAGACTAAAGATTCAAGGTAGGTACTAATTCGGAGGTGTAGGTTGAAGACACGTTTTAGTTCGGCTAATCCCTCGGCATGCGCACAACACTCATCATCCTGCTCCTCGCCTGCAGCTGTGCCGATATCTCGCCGATCGAAGACGGCAAGACTTTGGGTTCGGTCGTCACGATCAAAGACTGGTTCACCAGCTGCTACCTGCTCAAGGCTGGAGATAAGGTGGTGATGTTCGATGCGTGTTGGCGCGAGGGCACCTTGGAATCCGGTCTCGCTGAGCACGGTTTAACCCCAGACCAGGTCACCCATGTATTGATGACCCATGGTCACTCAGATCACGCTGGAGGGCTCTCGTTGGTTCCTCAAGCTAAGGTGTTTGCGCTTCACTCCGAACAGCCTAATTTGACAACCCACGGGCTAACCCACGGAGCGATCGACGAGGTGCTTAGCGACGGTCAAGAGCTCCGCTTCGGAGAGCATACCATTCGAGTACTGGCTGTACCCGGGCACACGCCAGGCTCCGCCGTGTACTGGGTCGATGGGGTTGTCATCTTGGGCGACACGGCACGCGTCAACAAAGCAGGAGCGATCGTCTCAGAGGAAGGGTTTTCGGAAGACCCCACCCGCGCCGCTGCCTCGCTTGCTGCGTTAGCCAGTCGTCTCCAACGCGAGCGCCTCAGCGTCGACTGGCTCGTCCCCTCGCACACGGGCGCCGTCGCGGGGATCCAACCACTCGTAGATTTCGCCGAGACGCAGGCGGACTAGCTGTACGCCAACGCTTGCTCTAGCCAAGCGGCGCTGTTAGGCGCCGAGTCATGAAGTTTAATACCGTATATGGGCCCATTGCGCGACGGACGCGCGGGCGCCGCATGGCGCATTTTGAAGCGACCTTAGCGCCAACCCAAGCCACCCGTATTTTGGACGTCGGCGGCTATTCATTTAACTGGACCCTGATCACGACCTCGCCGCAGGTGGTCTTGCTGAACTTGATCATGCCCAAACATTGGCCCTCGCGTGCTGTTGATTGCAGCTATATGGTGGGTGACGGGCGATCATTGACCTTCGACGACCAATCCTTCGATATCGCCTTCTCGAACTCGGTGATCGAACATGTCGGGAGTTGGCAGGATCAAAAAGACTTCGCCGCCGAGATCCAGCGTGTTGGGCGATCAGTCTGGGTTCAAACCCCAGCCAAAGCCTTCCCATTTGAGCCGCACTTCTTCACCTTCTTTGTGCACTGGCTCCCTCGAAAGGTCAGAAAGCCACTGCTTCGGTGGCTGTCGCTACGGCGGCTGCTGGGTCTTAACGCTCAAGAGTGTGACCAGCTCGCCGATGAGGTTCGATTGCTGACCTTCGCTGAGATGCGGACGCTCTTTAAGGACTGCGAGATCTACACCGAGCGATTCTGCGGTCTGCCGAGATCGTATATTGCGGTTCGCAACGGCGCCGAGCACTAGAGCTTGCAACACACCCCCTCGCCGACGAGCGCTTCCCTTGCTAAACTCGGCTTTAGGATGGTGGATGAGTCCTTCAAAATATGATCACCGAAGCTTAGATAGTTGTGGGGTACTAGATGAACAGCCGACGAAGAATGATTACCGGCTTGAGGATGCAGCCTAGCGCTGCGGCTTGCGTACGCTCTTTCTCGCTTGCGCTGTGTTTTGTGCTCTTTGGTTGTCCAGATCCTCTGCCCCCGCCGGCGCCTGTGCCAGTACCGATCCCCGTGCCGCCAGCGGACCAATGGCAGGTCGCTGCCGAGGTCCCTAGCGCTGCACTTTTTGCTGTTCACGGGACGTCCAAGAACGACGTCTGGATGGTTGGCGCCGATGACGGTCAAGGGCCCGTGGTCCTGCACTTTGACGGCGCCCAATGGACCCGTCGCCCAACCGGGGTTCGCGGGGATCTGTGGTGGGTTCGCGCCTTTGACGACGGGACCGTCTTGGTCGCCGGCACCGACGCCCTGATTCTCAAATACAGCGGCAACGGATTTGAGCGTCTCGCCAATCCGGGTCTGGGTAAGACGACGCTCTTTGGCTTGTGGGGCTTATCGTCAGATGATGTCTATGCGGTGGGTTCAAGCGGGGGTCGCAATGGCTTAGTCTGGCATTATGATGGTCAGATCTGGTCGGATGTACCCTTGCCCAACGATCTGCTTTTGAGCGCCGAGAAGGACCTACCGGGCCTCACGAAGGTCTGGGGGCCGTCGGCTGAGGATGTCTGGCTCGTTGGTGACCGCGGCGCGCTCTTGCGCGGCAACCGCACCCAGGGGTTTCGCGCCCTTGAGAGCGGCAGCGAAGCCTTGCTCTTTACCGTTCATGGCAACGCCGATCGGGTCGTAGTGGTGGGCGGCGATAACCAGGGAGTTGCCTTGGACGTCAACCCGGATGAGTCGATCACCAGTCGTCCTCCCGAAGCCGCTCCCCTGCTCCAGGGCGTGTTCGTGACCCCAGAAGGCACCGCGTATGCGAGCGGCGCATTTGGCTTCATGTACCGCAGCGAGGCCGGCCAAGCTTGGGAGCCCATCGAGCACGGGCTCGAGCTCGACATTCAGTCGCTGCACGCCACCTGGGTGGATCCCGAGGGTGGCGTCTGGGCTGTCGGTGGCAACGTGCTCACCGGTGGGCTCGACGCCGGCGTTGCGATTCACAATCGCCCCATCGCCAAGATCACAATTCAGGCGCCGCCCGTTCCCGAGGCGTCTTGCCCCGAGGGCGCTATCGATTTGGCGCCCGAAGGCTCGATCGCTCGGCAGTGGAACGAGCAGCTGCTCAACGCGATCCGTCGAGATACGCCCCGCCCCACGGTGCATGCACGCAACCTGTTTCACACCTCAGCGGCGATGTGGGACGCCTACGTCGCCTACCAAGACGTCGCCTCAGGCTATCTGGTGACCGAGCAAGCTGCAGCGGTTGACCTCGAGGCAGCACGCGCCGAGACGATCTCCTACGCAGCCTACCGCGTGCTGAGTCAACGCTACGTTCGTGCCGTTGGTGGTGACGTCACCTTGGCGTGCTTGCGGGGCTTGATGACCCATCTGGGTTACGACCCCTTCAACGCGACGAACACCGGAGACACCCCGGACGCTCTTGGGAACCGAATCGGCGAGGCTTATATCGATGCCTTCGCAAACGATGGGGCTAACGAGGCGAACAATTACGCCGACCCCACCCGCTATCAACACGATGAACCCAGGCTCGTGGTCGACAACCCGGGCACTCAAACCGACGATTACTTGGTCTGGCAGCAGCTGGTGCTCGCCGAGGCGGTCACTCAAAACGGGATCCCTGAGGGCTCTGGAACCCGAGAGTACATCGGCGCCCACTGGGGCGATGTGACGCCCTTTGCGATGACCCGCTCAGCCCCAGAAGCGCCCTACTACACGGTCGGAGAGGCTCCTCATGAGCTCAACGAGCGGCTGCTCTCTGCGATTATGGATGTACTTCGCTACACCGCTTGGCTCGATGTGGACGCGCCGCAAACGATCGACATCTCCCCCGCCTCGATCGGCAACAACACGCTCGGCACCAACGACGGCACGGGTCACGCGCTCAACCCCTTGACCAACGAACCCTATCAACCCGTGATCGTCACCCGCAGTAATTTTGGGCGCGTGCTCGCAGAGTTTTGGGCTGATGGTCCCGACTCTGAGACCCCCCCAGGGCATTGGAACACGGTCGCCAATCTAGCGACCGACGATCCTGAGTCCGAGCGTCGTTTGTTCGGTCAGGGCGAACCCTTGGATCCGCTCGCATGGGATCTTCATGTTTATTTTGCGATCAATGGAGCGGTTCATGATGCGGCGATCGCAGCGTGGGAGCTCAAGCGAGTTCACCTAACCGCTCGCCCGATCACCCTGATCCGCGCCCTTGGAACCCTAGGGCAGCGCTCAGAGCCGAACAGCCCGTCCTATCACCCCGAAGGGCTCCCGCTCGAGCAAGGGCTCGTCGAGGTGATCACCGAGGCGAGCTCGGCGGCTGGTCAAGCCCACGCCCACCTCGCTCGCTACGTCGGCGAGCTCGCTATTTGGTCATGGCGCGGCGAGCCCGGTGATCGCGACCGTGAGATCGGCGGGCACGGCTGGATTCGAGCCAAAGACTGGATCCCCTATCAGCGGCGCACCTTCGTCACGCCCGCCTTTCCCGGCTATGTGTCAGGACACAGCACCTTTAGCCGCGCCGCGGCCGTGGTCTTGGCTGAGATGACCGGCAGCGAGTTCTTTCCGGGCGGCTCGTCCGAGCTCACTTTTGAGCCGGGGTTTCTGCACTTTGAATATGGACCGACCGAGCCGGTTACGCTTCGCTGGGCGACCTACGCGGACGCCTCAGATCAAGCCGGCCAATCCAGACTCTGGGGTGGAATCCATGTGATCCACGATGACGTCGACGGCCGCATTGTGGGCGCCGATATCGGCGCCGCAGCGCTTGCGAAAGCGCGCACCTACTTTGACGGCAGCGCCAACCCCTAGCTTGAGCGCAGGCGCTGTCCGGAGCGGTTCGGGTTGGCGCCTCGGCGTCGCAGCGCATCCAGCAGCCAGACCAGCGTGAGCGGAGCCAGCAAAGCGCTCGAGAGCAACGCAGTATAAAAGATCGCTCGGTCGGCGAACGGCGCGCGCTGAGGCATCGCCCTCAAATCGTCCAGCCGCCGTGAGAACAGGTGCGGGTACTCGACGAACTCTTGGTTCATCAACTCGATCCAAGCGCTCAGGCGAGGAAACGACTTCAAATGACTGAAGGTCTCATCAGTGAGGCCAGTCGCCATGCACTGAACCTGTCCAAACACGGCGCAGTCGAGCGCGCTCAGCGTCTCGCCGCCAAAGAACGAAGACTCAGCGAGTCGATCGTCCCAAAACCCGAGCTCGTGATCCAGGCGATCGAGCGTGTTGGGATTAGCGCCTCGTCTTCGTGACATCGCACGAGCGGCGACGATCAACGCGTAAAAATAGACCAACATGAGGGCACGAAACGCGCCGTGCAGCGGACGCTTTGAATCACTCGGCATCTTCGCCCAGGCGCTCACGAACGCAAGCTTCTTTCCGGGCGCTATCCGAGCCAGAACATAGCTTAGAAACAAACGCTCGAGGCGGGTCTGGTCTTGTGGACTGACCGCGCCTGAAAAGGGCGCATCATCGAGCGCTTGGTACATCGCAAACGAGTCGGCGGTGATGCGCCCATCCGCCCACCTACACACCGGCATCACCATGGCGTGCTCAGCGTAACTCACCGGCCAAGGGATGAGCTGATACGGTAACCCTCGAGTATGAAGCGCTAGGCAGACGCCCTGCACCCAAGGCGAGTGATCCCCGCCATACACAGTGACGACGGGCGGCATATCAGCCACCGGAGATGGTCACGCGCCCGTCGCCGCTGTTGGCGCCTGTCTGATTCGTTGGGTCATCGCCGTCGTTGTAGGATCCACCGCCGCCGGACCAGCCGTTGTTGTTGTCCGAGCCGCCGCCGGAGTAACCACCGGCACCGCCCGAGCCACCATGACCGCCGCCGGCGCCGCCACCGAATCCGCCTTGCCGAGCGAGATCATCGCAGCTGGCGCTCGGATAGAAGTTCGACCACCCACCGACGCCGCCTGCGACGAAGGCTTGTGGCGCGATGGCATTTCCTGGTTGGCAATTACCACGGTTGTCATTGCTGATACTCCCGACCCCGTTAAATCCAGCGCCTGCTCCACCGCCATGGCTCGGACCGTGGGTGGTCGTGCCTCCGCCACCGTTAACCCCGGCGTTGTTCAATGAGTTGTTATAAAAGCCATCACGACCGTTGATTCCGACGTGACCATCAGTGGTCTCTCGCCGCGCTGGGTCATTCGGGTTTCGGCGGGTGCCGCCGCCACCTGCGACGACCAAGGGAGTGTTGTCGTCGAGCGCCACAAAAGAGCCGCCGCCGCCGCTCGCTTCCACACCGTGCCGCCCGCCACGCTGCCCAACCAAAATCTTGATGACCTGACCTCGCTGCAGGGTAAAGGTTCCAGCCATCGAGGCGCCGAAGCCCTCGTCATCGCTGCCACCCTGAGCGCCGCGCGCCTCAATCCGATAGCGCCCGTCCGCTGGAACGGTCCAACGTTGTATCCCGCCACTTAGCTGCACCTGTCCGTCCAGCGGGCCGCCGTTGTATGCGGTGTTGCACTGAGCCTGTGAGGGGCCCTCTCGCCCAGTTTTAGAACAGGTTGAGAAGACTAAGGGCGCATTGTTGCGGCAGTCGTTTCCGCACAGGTCGTCGTCGACTTGGTTGCCGTCGTCGCAAGCCTCAACGCCGTCCTGAGTCACCCCATCGCCGCATCGTGCCGCAACGCAGTTAGCCAGGCAGGCGTCCGTTTGAACCTGGTTGCCGTCGTCGCATGCCTCAACGCCGACTTGGACGTGACCGTCGCCGCAAGCCGCCACCTGACAGCTGTTGGTGCAGGTGTCGGTTTGGACTGGGTTGCCATCATCACAGGCTTCGACGCCGTCTTGGACGTGACCGTCACCGCAAGCCGCGTTGGCGCAGGCGTTGGTGCAGGCGTCGGTCTGGACCTGGTTGCCGTCATCGCAGGCTTCGACGCCGTCATAGAGCAGTCCATCACCGCAGGCCGCCGCCGTGCAGTCGTTGAGACAGGCGTCGGTCTGGACTTGGTTGCCATCATCGCACGCTTCAAGACCTTCGGCGAGGATGCCGTCGCCGCAGGATTGCACCAGACAGTTGTTCCTGCAGCCATCATCGTCGACTCGGTTGCCGTCGTCGCAGCCCTCGTAGCCGGGCTCGTTATCGGCGAGATCTGCGCGCAAGATGCCGTCGCCGCAGCGCGCCGTTTGGCAGGCGTTGGTGCAGGCGTCTCGGGTGTCTTGGTTGCCGTCATCGCAGCCCTCAAAGCCGGCGAAGATAAAACCATCACCGCAGCGAGCGATCCGGCAGCTGCTTAGACAGCCGTCGGTGTCGACCGCGTTGGCGTCGTCGCATTCCTCGCCTTGCTCGGCTAAGATTCCATCGCCGCAGCGAGCTTCTTCGCAACCATTCGTGCAATCGTCGCGATCGTTCCGGTTGCCGTCGTCGCAGGCTTCGCCCTGATCGACTCGACCGTTGCCGCAGACCTCAAGCCGGCACTCGGTGTCGCAGCCATCGCCTAGAACTTGATTGCCGTCATCGCAGCGCTCGCCGTGATCGACTCGACCGTTGCCGCAGGCTTCAACCCGGCAGACTCCGTCGCAGCCGTCGCCCGCGTCTTGATTACCGTCATCACAAAACTCAAACCCTTCGCGAACGACCCCATCACCGCAGCTCGCCAGCGCGCAGTTGCTGCGGCATGCGTCGGTGTCGACCTCGTTGCCGTCGTCACAGGCTTCATACCCTGCGTCGCCTTCAGCGATGTCCAGGCGCTGGATCCCATCGCCGCAGCGAGCCGCTTGGCAGCCCGACGTGCAGCCGTCGTTATCGGCGACGTTACCGTCGTCGCAGGCTTCGCCCTCATCGACTCGACCGTTGCCGCAAGCCTCTGCGCTGCAACGGCTCGAGCAACCGTCGCCGTCGTCGTTGTTGCCGTCGTCGCATTCCTCGAAGCCTTCATCCTCGGGCGCAAGGTCGCCGCGCCGGATGTCGTCGCCGCAGCGGGCGACTTCGCAGCCGGTGGTGCACGCGTCGGTCGGGTCGGCGTTGCCGTCGTCGCACGCTTCTTGGTCGTCCCAAACGACGCCATCTCCGCAAGCCGCCGGCGCGCAGGTGTTGAGACACTCATCGGTGTCGACGACGTTGCCGTCATCACAGCGCTCACCGTCTTGAACCACGCCATCACCGCAGCTGACCGGCTGACACGCGTTGCAGTCGTCCGTGGGGTCGTCGTTGCCGTCGTCGCAGCCCTCTCCAGGGCCGACCACGCCGTCGCCGCAGCGCGCCTCAAGGCAGCTGGACAAGCAGGCGTCGGTGTCGACCTCGTTGCCGTCATCGCAAGCTTCAAAACCAACATCACCTTCGACGAGGTCGTCTCGGACCACGCCGTCACCGCAGCGGGCTAAGCTGCAGTTGCTAAGGCACGAGTCGGTGTCGACGGCGTTGCCGTCATCGCAAGCCTCAAAGTCACCAGCGCCCTCGGACAGGTCCGTGCGTAAGACCCCGTCGCCGCAGGTCGCCGGCGTACACGCATTGGTGCAGGCGTCGTCGTCGTCGCTGTTGCCGTCATCGCAGACCTCGTAGCCTTCTTGGTCGGCGCTCAGATCGGTCCGAGTGACCGCATCACCGCATCGAGCGATCTCACACGCGTTGCTGCAGCCGTCTGCGTTCTCGCTGTTGCCGTCGTCGCAAGCCTCGCCGGCTTCGACCTCTGCGTTACCACAAGACGCTTCGGTCTCTCGGACAACGACCTGGTCTCCGCACGACAGGCTGAGCACGATTCCAAGGGCTAGAACATGGCGAAGGGTAAACTTAGCGGCGGTCATAAGCGCTCCTCATCAGAGCGCCAAGATGACGGACCACACCCAAATGTTCAAGAGACGCGAGCGGCTAAAAATACCAGCGCACCGCGCCTCCGCCGGTGCCTAAATGCAGACCGCCAAAGGCGCTCGATGATCCCATCCATA
>JBDQPD010000038.1:0-29136 GCA_040260805.1 Myxococcota bacterium
CGGTGTGCGGTGCAGGCGCTCTGCCGCTCGGGACACGCTCCGCTCTTGGAGCAAGACATCAAGGACCACGAGCAGGTTGAGGTCGATCGATTGGAGTTGGCGAGAATCCATCTTTTAGTTTCATTCATGTTGGGTGTGTTTATTTCACTGTGTTCATGATGAGGCCTGACACATGGTGGCGTCAAACGGCGCCCAAATCGCCTCGTTGGGACGGCGGAAAAGGGAGTCGATGGGAAGAAGGAGTCGATGATGGACAAGCAGCAGACGGTCGTGATCACAGGCGGCACAGGCGGTATCGGGCTGTACAGCGCGCTGGGGCTCGCTCAAACCGGATGGCGCGTCGTGGTCGTCGGGCGAGACCAGCAGCGCGGTGAGCAGGCGGTTCAACGCATCCACGCTGAGAGCGGCAACCCGGACATCGAGTTTGTATGCGGTGATCTGTCGTCGGTGGCGGGGATCGATCAGCTCGGCGAGGTGTTGCTCGAGCTCGCCCCTACGCTCGACGTGCTCATCAACAACGCCGGCTATCTCGGCAGCGAGTTCAGCCGCAACGCGGACGGTTTGGAGCGGCACTTTGCCGTGAACGTGATGGGACCTTGGCGTCTGACCGCAGCGCTGTTGCCCGCTCTGCGTGCCGCGCCGCAAAGCCGCGTGATCAATGTGAGCGGTGGCGATCGACCCGCTCGAATCGACGTCGACAACCTGCAGGCGCAGAAAGGGTTTCGCGGGCTCATGACCTACACGCATTCGAAGAGTGTGATGGAGGCGATGTCGATCATCCAAGCGCGTGGCTATGAAGCCCACGGGGTTGCCGTCCACGTCGTGTTCCCCGGGCGGGCGTCAACGGCGATGACTCAGTCCTTGTCGCCGAAGGCGCTGCCAGGGCCCATGAAGGTCATGTACCCGCTGTTCCGCTGGATGTTTCGAGAGGACGGTGGACGCAGCGCGCAGCGAGCGTCCAAGTCGACAGTCTGGGCGGCCACAAGCGCCGAACTCGACAACCGGACGGGCGTCTATTTCGATACGCATTGCCGAGAGCAAAAACTGCACCCTTCAGCCTATGACACGGGCGTCCATGCGCGCATATGCTCGGCGCTACGCAGCGCTGCGGAGCCGCTCGCCACCGAGCCATGAGCGGGTTTCGAACTGCGCTCGTCCCAGGTTTGGCAACGCCTCGACGCAGTTCGCTTAGAGCGCAGCGTCTTGCCCTTTCTTAGTCCCAAATCCGTCCCAGGGCACCTCAAGGATAGCGGATTCGGGCAAGCTTGATACGGCTAGGCAAGGCATGCAGCATCGAATTGACCCGGGAATTCAATCACATTGGCGTCTGCTGGTGCGGTTCATCACCCGAAGGTCACTGGTTCAAGTCCAGTCCCCGCTACCAAGCATGATTCAGGCGCTTAGCTGCTCAAACAGCTGAGCGTCTGTTCTGCTTTTTAGCGCGTTTGGTCCCGTTTCGGTCCCGTTGCGCAAGACGCGGGACCAATTTATCAGAGCGGAATTCGGTCGGGGCGCGGTTGTGCGGTATGAGGCTCAAGCAACCGCAGGAGATCATCGCGCCATGAATCGATTAATAGCGTTCACTGCAATCACTCTAATGGCGCTGAGCAGCTGCTCCTTTGACGACAGCGTCCGTGATGGCAGCGGTGTCTGCGGTGATGGAACCCAACACGCGGCTGAGGCCTGTGATGATGGCAACCGCGTGAATGAGGATGCGTGCACCAACGGCTGCGCGCTCGCACGCTGCGGCGACGGTATCGCTCGTTCTGGGCTTGGTGTCGGTGAAGAGGGTTACGAAGCGTGCGATGACGGTAACGAGATCGACGCCGATCAATGCACGACGGACTGCGTCGTCGCCAGCTGTGGTGACGGCATCGTGCGCGCTGACCTCTCCGAGGGCACGGCCGGCTTTGAGCGTTGTGACGACGCCAACGAGGACGACGCAGACGCTTGTCGAAATGACTGCCAAGTCGCGCGCTGCGGCGACGGCATGCGCCGTTTGGATCTGCAACCCGGCGAAGACGGGGCTGAAGCCTGTGATGATGGCAACGACATCGAGACCGACTGGTGTCTCACCGCGTGTGTTCGACCGATCTGCGGAGATGGTTTTGTTGGACCGGGCGAAGGTTGTGACGACGCCAACGAGGACCCTGAGGATGGCTGTTATCACTGTCAGGCTATTCCATGCGGTGACGGCGTGCTTGATGAGGGCGAAGGGTGTGACGACGGCAACATCAGCAATCAAGATCAATGCCTAAACAACTGCGTTCAAGCTCGTTGCGGCGACGGGTTTGTCGGTCCGGGCGAAGGTTGTGACGACGCAAACAATGACGACACTGATGACTGTGTGGGGTGCCGGCCGAGTACCTGCGGCGACGGGGTCGTTCAAGGGCCTGAGGCTTGCGACGATGGCAACGACAGCAACACCGACGCGTGCCTCAACACCTGTGCGCCCGCGCAGGTCGGTGATGGCTTTGTACACGAAGGGGTCGAGGAGTGTGACGATGGCAACCTCGATGATTCGGACGCCTGCACGTCGGCGGGACGAGTCGCTCGCTGCGGCGATGGGGTGGTCCGGTCGGGGCTGGATCCAGCGGACCCTGCTCACGAACAATGCGATGATGGAAATGATGATCAAACGGACAGCTGCCTGAGCGACTGCCGGCTCGCTTCGTGCGGTGACGGTCACCTGCGCGAGGGGGTTGAGACGTGCGATGATGGGGGCGAGGGCGGATGCCTCGAGGATTGCAGTGGGCGCTCGCTGGGGACGGCTGTGCAGATCGCTGCAGGTGCGCAGTCAACGTGCCGTTTGTTGCGTAACGGAACCCTCGAGTGCTGGGGGTCAAACATTAGGGGACAGTTGGCGGACGGAACCACGGAAAATCGCAACCGCCCGACGCCTGTACGGTCGCTCACTCAGGTGACGAAAATTGGATTTGCCGATTCAAAGGCATGTGCGCTGCGTACGAACGGTGAACTCTATTGTTGGGGAGGGAATTTTTATGGCGGACTTGGTGACGGAACGACTCAGAACCGGTCGACTCCGGGGCTTGTACGGGGGCTAAATAACGTCATTGATTTTGATGTTGGTCGCGTGGGTTGCGCAATTGAGAACGATAGGAGCCTTCATTGTTGGGGTGAAAATGCTCACGGCGAGGTCGGTGACGGTACTGGTATCAATCGCCTACTTCCCGTGCCGATTCTTGTAGGAGAAGAGGTCTTGATGGTGCGAGCCGGGATTCAGATGACATGCGCTCTTCTTGTCGATCGGTCGGTCCGATGTTGGGGGCGTGGCATCATTGGTGATGGGACGCCCGAGGTCTCGAATTTTGGTATCCTTTCGCCAAGAACGGTGGCGAACTTATCAGACGTGATCGACCTCAACTTGTCGCAGGGTACTTATCATACTTGCGCTTTGCTGAGTGACCGCACTGCGCGATGTTGGGGGCGCAATCGTTATGGCGAAATCGGGGACGGAACACAGACGGTCAGGTTGGTGCCTGTGCCGGTTTCGGGTCTGGATTCGATTCGCCAAATCGATGTTGGTTCACAGCATACCTGTGCGTTGCTGATGAATGGTGAGGTTCGATGTTGGGGCAGGAATGAGTTCTGGCCGAGACTCGGCTTCCAAACCGACGATGCCTTCGTCTTGACGACAGATCGTGGACCTACTCTTGGCGGCTTTCGTGAGATCAGCATGGGCGACATGCATGTCTGTGGACTCCACAATAACGGTGGAACTTATTGTTGGGGCAGGAATATTTTAGGGTCGGTTGGAGACGGAACGTTTGAGAATCGTGTGGAACCGGTGCTGATCCCATAGCTCCGGTCCACACCTAATTATCAGCGCTTATCGTTCGCCTAGCCAAACGACTTAGCGAGGAGCACATCACGCAGCTCAAGGTCTTTATCGAGAACATCGCCCGCGTGGCGTCTAAGGACCAAGATTTGATTCAAGCGCTTGGATCAGAAGGGTGTCGTCGCCGCTCAAGCCTGCGGGATCGTCTCGACCACTCTGTATCGCTGGGTGAAGCGCGGCGAGCGTCAGCCGGACGGACCCTGCGGCGACGGCTTTGTACACCAAGGCGAAGGCTGCGACGACGGCTTCAGTCGCCTGTGTCAGGTCGAATAGGACTTGGTTCGATTGATGCTGCTAGCTGTTCATTGGTGACGCAACCGATTCAAACTCAAAGGGGGACTGCATGTTCAACGCACGGTACTGGCTGCGTTGAGTACAGCCGTACTCTCTTGCTAACGCGCACCCGCCCGACGCGTGGTAGTGGGATCGGTAATGTTCTTCATGTGGCGCATGGAGCAACAGGCAATCACACGATGGCAACCACGATCGATCAAACGCACAGAATTGAGCCGTGACTGACCGGTGAGCTATCCGCAGGAAGGACTGCCCTGAGGGTGACACATCTCAGCGCCACAACACTCGTTGCCGGGGCAAGGTGGTAAACCGGGTCCGCATTGTGCCGCACCACGTTCCTCGCAGCGCCCATCGATGCACCGCTGATGATCGGGGCACCAGTTGCCATCAGAGCATTCGGAAGCTTGACAAGCACCGGCCATACAAGTCTCTCCATCCGGGCAGCCGGCGTCGTCCATGCATTCAACAGGGTTGCCTTCAACGCAGCGACCGTCTGTGCAGCGCTGCTCAGGATGGCAGTCGTTGTCATCTGTGCATTCCGGAGGTCCGCAGGCGCCGGCCATGCAGATCTCTTCGTCAGGGCAATCGGCATTTTCCACGCACCCGAGTTGGCTGACCTCACAACTGCAGCTTTCACCGCAAATCATGCCCTCTTCACAATCTACGTCATTCGTACATCCTAGTTCCGTGACTTCTGTGGCCTCAGGTAAATCACCAACGACATTTGCAGCATCATCAGTGCTAAAGCGGCAGTCTGCGCCAGCGCACTCGCCGCAATAAACGGCAACTGATCCGCTTTTGTCGACGAACCCATGTTCTCTTTGCTGCGAATCACTGTCTGCCATTTCAACTTGAACTGGAACATTTGCTGGATTGTTTAGCAGGGCAAGCCGCGCCAAATTGCTTTGAGCAAGGCTGAACGATCGTGTGCCAGCGACTGCGCGCGTCCCGTTGATGAACGCTGCATTTGGGGGACTTAAACAGGTTTTAATGTGCGCCTGGGCGTCGGTATTATTAATCACGGACAGGTTCCCTACTGACATTGCCCTTTGACCACTCCCGTCAAGCACGAGGGTATCTTGGGTTTCGGCTATATCTGTGTAGGCATCGATCTTCGTCGTGAGGGGCCTCGGACTTCGGTCGCGATGCATGCGAATGAATTTACACGCGACAGCGATGAAATCGACACCAACACCGCAATCCCACTCGAAGCCACCATTACTAACCCTTGCGCCACATCCAATGTCGACGGGGTCAGCACAATTATCAGAGCTTTGACGGGAATCCGCCGCAATCCGTGTCGGAACCTCTACCCGAGAGCGGTCGAACCAATTATGAATGCCTATTCGAAGATCGACTTCGGCAATTGAATGCGTATTTCGGGCATTATCCGCGCCGATCCCCCCCCCCCAAGGCACCTTAAAATCAACCTCGCCACGTACCAGCCCTCGCATCATGCCGGTGTCATATCCCGCCGGTTGAAGTTCAACGCCGTCGCATGGGCCCTCAGTTTCGCACAAGAGACGAACTGCCGCAGTGCGATGGCATTGGGACCGCCGAGTATCGCTGGCTTTTTTTCTGACCGCGCACCCCTGTTCCAAACATCGAGCGGGTGCGCGGAAGGCAGACCCTTGCAGCATCGCATCACAACGCACCTCGGAACTGGCTTCCGTCACGCTCCCACCGCCATAACTTTGTGGTGCGTGTTCCTCGGCACATTCCGGTGTTTCAGGCCATTTACAGCCCGTCCTTTCCGCAGCATCCGGTTCCGCTCGAAACTGCTGCGACGTATTGGTGTTGATCACACCCACAAGCCGACATGTTGCGACGCAGGCTTGACAACGCTGTGATGACGCTCGCTCTGTGCGGCCACCTGCAGAGAAGTACTCACGCTTCAACTGCCGATGAATCCGATTGTTCGGATCATACATTCTATAATGAAGGAGTGCTTCAAAGCGACGAAGCCGCAGCGGTAATGATGGATCGGTTAAAGTGTCATCATTTAGCGCATTTTCAATGTTGCCTAATGTTCCTTCAGGCACCTGATAAGAGCCATTTCGATGCTTAAAAGGGTAGGCGACGTTTTCAATGAGTGGTGCCGTTCCATCTTCCATCGCGGCAAACGCAACATCAGGTAGAGCAATCCCCTCACGGGCGAGCACTTCAAGAACGTTTGGCATCGTCGCCCGCTCGACATCTTCTTCACTCATTAAACGCCGATGTTCTTCGGGGAATTGTGGGTTATTAAGTTCATCTGAACATGCCCCGTTGATCAAGCAAAGCGCAGCAAGAAAAATCCTCATTAGGTACCCTCTCCGCAGCTCGTTTCGATTTGATCACAACCGGTTGTTAGCGCACATCGACGGTAAGTGTTGTCCCAAACTTGCTCCGTGCAAGACGCTTCACATTGGTTCTGTGTTCGTTCGCCCAGGAGTTGGCACGCATTGAGTCGCTGACATGTACTCGTGCAACTGGGCGGCTGAAGCGGTGGCATGCATCGTGCTACGACAACGTCGCAACTCGCTTGATCAATGCACTCGGTAAGGCTCACTTCCCAATCAACCGCGCAGCTCGATATCCATTGCGCTACGGCCTCTGATTCTAACGCGCTGCAACCGACAAGTTTGTTGGCAGCATTTCGGCAGGCACTTTCATACGGTGCATTTAATAAACAATCCTCCACACCGCTGCACCCCGAAGCTTCGATACAACCCATCGCATGATTGGAGTATTGGAAGCAGGAGCAGGTTTCGAGTGTAAGGTCGTCTTCTAAATCACAACTTGAAAGAACTCGGCACGCACCAGCGCAGTGGTTCCTTTCCTCAGGTTCATAGCAGCCATCCAAATCAGTACAGGTTGCCGTCGCTAGACAACTAACGATGACAGGACCAATCCGGCTGCATGCTGTTGAGCAATCGGCCATCGTTTCGGCGTTTGTATTTGTCGGATCAGTTTTGCAGTTAATCATATTCGCACAAGCATCTCCACAAGGCGTGCCATCTGAAACCACAAGCGGCGGATCAACCACCGGATCCGCGCTGGTAAATAACGAACATGAGGCAGCTAGGCTGAGCGTTGGCAATATGATAAGGTAGGCGATAACGCGCATGACGACCCCTGGGTTTTGACCGAGTGGTAAAGATATTGGTCTCATTTTCGCTGAGGGTCAACTGCAGGCAGCTAGGTAAACCAACTAATTTTACTACATTTTGACCCGATCAAGGGGCGCATTTTACTGGGCGATTTTTGCGCCTTGGTACACTTGGGCGCTGCCGATTCAGCGGCGCGCTAGTTAGATGGTGAATTGGTTTGGTAAGGCGCCTCTAGGTCGGCTCATGTGAGAGCCCGGGGGGGTGACTCCTAAATTGACGAATCGTCAGGCTTTTTGGAGCTCTTTAGACCTCAAAAACTCCATGGAAGGTTTAGCTTTTCAGGTTTTGGGTGACCCGGGTCATCAAGCGTTCGGACCACGGCTTGTGGAGGTTCGAACTCGCCAGCCGTTCGCGCACGGCGGAACCGACTAAGGCTTCACCGATGCTGGCGATCACCACCAATTCAACTGCTTCTTCCAGGCGCGCACGCGGGTGTCCTGTCGCTTGAACCAAATGATCCACGACCTGCTTTAAGCCTTGTTCCTCCGCCGGTGGGAATGGGGTGCGCCCCTCGGCGATCAGCCAAGCGATCAGCGCCCCTGTTTTGGGTTGGGTGAGAGCATCGACCGCCTTGTCGACCGAGGTGCGTACGTCGTTGGAGCCCACGTCACTGAGTTGCCCGATGAGCGCCGCCCGAACGGTGCGACTAGCCCGCTGTTGCAAAGCCTCGATAATAGCCGGGAGGCCCTCGAAATAGTAGAGAATGGCGGGGTGGGATACGCCCATGCGCTTGGCGATCTGGCGCAGGGTCACGGCGCTTGGCCCGTCCTTAAGAAGCAGATCTTCGGCACTGTCCAGAATACGGATTTTCATCGCTTCGGGATCGCGTTTTGGGCGTGGCATACAATTGTCCTATTGACGTTTACTTACCACTCGGTAAACAAACTGGGAATATGGAGGCAAATGATCATGGCTCAGACCCTAACAAACATAAAGATCGGGCTCGTACTTTTATCGCTGATGACCGGCTGCGGTGATCACCTCGGGGTGATGTGGCAACCCGAGCCTTTGGTCACCACCCCTTCAAGCCCCCTGCCTGAGTCCGAAGAGCCGGCCGAACCCGCGGACACTGCCGCAGACGATCCAGCGCAATCGGCGGAGCCGGAACTGGCGGTTGATCCTGGTCCCGAGGCGGAGCCGGCGTCGCGGTGCGATGATGGTCAGCGCTATCCCAGCCCGGATTGGCCCGAGGAGGCGCCCGGCGATCATGGCATGAGCCGCGCCGCTCTCGAGCACGCAGCCGATTACGCCGGCGACAATTTTAGTCGCTGTTTGGTGGTGATCCGTCGCGGCGCGTTGGTGGGTGAGTGGTATTGGGGGCGCAACAAGGGCCGACGCATGGACCGCAACAACGCCATTAAGTCATGGTCTGTGGGTAAGTCGTATGCCGCGACGGTCGCGGGTTTAGCCATCGATCGAGGTTTGATTGAAGGCGTCGACGATTCGATTGCCGACTACATTCCAGCCTTCGAAGGGACGCGTAAAGCGCAGATCACCATCCATGATGTGTTGAGCATGAGCTCCGGGCTTAAGTTTGACCTCAACGCCGACAATGTAGGCATGTTCTTCGCTCGCAATATGACCCGCCGAGCCTTGCGCAACCCGGTGCGCAATGATCCGGGCGTTTTGTGGGAGTACAACAACCACACCGTCCAATTGATCGAGCCGATTATACGTCAAGCCACAGGGCAAGCCGCCGACGAATTTGCGCAGACCCATCTGTTTGAGCCGCTCGGGATGAGCAGCGCCACGTGGCCGCGGGATAAAACGGGTCATCCTGCCATGTACATGAACGTTGCCGCCACATGTCGCGACCACGCTAAATTTGCCTACATGATGCTGCGCAACGGCTGCTGGGACGGTCAGGAAATTTTAAGTGAATCTTTTCACCGACAAGCCCTCGAACCCTCGACCGAGATGAACCGAGGCTACGGTTATTGGTGGTGGCTCAATGGCGAAACACCCACCTTGGATTCCGTGGACTTTTCGGAGCGCGATGGCGTGCTTCAGCCCTTTGCGCCCGCCGATGCCTACATGGCCATTGGTTTGGGTAATCAAGTGGTTGAGGTCATTCCTTCCTTGGACATGGTGATCGTGCGCATGGGCGTCGCGCCCCAAGAGAACTTGATCTATTGGTTGACCGATCGACCGCGCATCATGCGGGAGATGAAGAACGATGGCGCCCATGTGGTGCTCGACGGTGTGGTGCGTCGGGTGCTTGCGAGTGTACGGGACTAGGCGGACGCATCGCTGGCGTGCTTGCGACCCAATTACAGAGGCAGCTCAGGGCGTTGGCGCATCCAGTGCTTCGGCTGTGAGCAGCTTCGCCATGAGGCGTTCATCGACCGGCTTGCCATCGACGCATATCGAGTGCCGCTTGATGCCTTCGACCTCAAACCCGCAGCGACTGTAAAGCCTCTGAGCGCGTTCGTTGTGCGCCATCACCGTAAGCTCCATGCGAGCAAAGCGGTGCCCGCAAGCCCAGTCCTCTAATCGCTTCATCAAACGAGTACCCAAACCCTTGCCTGACGCGCGCGACAACACGCCAAGCACGCAGTTCATGACATGCTTCTTACGATTCGGTCTGTAGCCATAGCCTGCCACAAACCCGACGAGAGCACCCTCATCCTCAGCGACAAACATCACCTTGGATGCCGAGCTGAGAAATTCCTCAATCGCCAAGTCCTGCTCTTGCGCCGACGTCTGCCGCTCTCCGGGCTCGAGCATCATGAACTTAGAGTCTGCATCAAGCTCGACCATGAGTTTCATGAGCAGAGCGCCCTCACCGCGCTTTGGCTCTCGAACGTTCACTCGCGCGCGGTCAGCGTCATGTCGGTGCGGGTTTTCATGCTCACACCGCTCATCTTGACCTCAGAGGTCATGCTGCCCTTCATGCTGCTGAGCATACCCTTGGCGACCAAGAAGACCGCCTCGAAGTCACCGTTCATCGACATCTCGGGCGCACCACCCATGGCGCCCATACCGCCGAGGTCACCCATGCCGCCCATGTCGCCCATGCCCATGTCGCTTAGGTCCATGCCCATGCCGCCGCCGCCCATGTCCATCTTCATCTTGCCCATGGAGTTACCTGCTGCGATGCCGCCTTTGCCGGAGCGGATCATCGTTTTGAGCGTCGCAGACTGAGCGCTCACGCTCGGCGTCGTGGTGGTGATTTTCATGTTGGCGACGTCCATGCTGAACTGGTGACCTGAGGCGACGTTGCCTTCGGGGAGCTTGAGCATCTCGAGAAATTTGGTCGGCAGAATGTCGACCTTTTGAGCGTCTTGTTTGACGGCGACCTTCTTCTTCTTCGCTGCGGGTTGCTTGACCTTCTCGATGCTGTAGCCGGCGCTGAGTTGACCCGTCTTCGGGTTAAAAGAGGCGTGCAGCGTCATCTTCTCGCCGCCGGCTTGAGCGCTGCCCGAGGCGCCGTTCGGACCGACCTTGGCTGAGACCAGCAGGTTCTCACCTTTCTCGGTGACGATCATGTAGATGATCTCTTTGAACTTGAAGTTCCCTTTGCGGTCGATCTCGACCAGGTTCCTGAGCGCGCCTTTGGGCAGGTCGGACAAGGCGCCGACGACGCGTCCCTTGTCGTCAACGACTTTGAAGCGCTCAATGACCAGCGCCCCCTCGGCGGTGCCGTCACCGCGCACCCGGTCGACTTGAAGGGCAAAGGTCGAGGTGTTGGTGAGCTTGGTTTTGACCCCCATACCCATCGCTGAGATGTCGATATGATCGACGGACTTCGTCTCAAAACGTACGGTCGATCCTGCCTTCCACTGGTAGGCGAGCTCAGCGGCTGTCGCGCTCTGAGCGAACGTCAGGAGAATAAAGGCAGAGATGAGCGGCGAGGTGAATGAGCGCATGGCGGACCCTTCTTTAGTGGCTGCAGCGTGTCGTACGACGGGCGGTCTGTGAACCGTATTCACCGATCTCGTGTCGAATCAGTCGCTGGCGTCGCCTGAACCCCTCATTCAGCGCAAGGTGTGTGGTTGGTGAGTCATTGTATTCGGGACCATTGCGCCCGATGCCCGCGCTCGACAAATCGTTACCGTGAGGCCAACTTGCCGCCTCGACGGAGGTGACGATGAGCGAAGACTACCCTCGTGATCTGGTGGGCTACGGCGCCAAGCCGCCGCACCCTCAATGGCCCGGCGGTGCTCGTATCGCCGTGCAGTTTGTGATCAACTACGAAGAGGGCGGTGAGAACTGCATCCTGCATGGCGACGACGCCAGCGAAGCGTTTTTATCGGACATCGTGGGCGCTGAGCCCTGGCCTGGACAGCGTCACCTGAGCATGGAGTCCATGTACGAATACGGCAGCCGCGCCGGCGCTTGGCGCCTGCTGCGCCTGTTTCAAGAGCGCCAAATGACCGCCACGTGCTTTTGTGTCGGCATGGCGCTGGAGCGTCACCCCGAGCCGGTGCGCGCCATGCGCGACGCCGGCTTTGAGATCGCCAGCCACGGCTACCGCTGGATCGACTATCGGCATGTGGACGAAGCCACCGAGCGCCAACACATCGCCCAATCCATCGCCGCCCACGAGCGTTTGCTCGGCGAGCGCCCGCTTGGGTTTTATCAAGGGCGCACGGGCGACAACAGCCGGCGCCTTTGCGTGGAAGCCGGTGGCTTTGTGTACGACGCCGACAGCTACGCGGACGACCTGCCCTATTACGATCGCAGCTTTGAGCCGCCGCAGCTGGTGGTGCCGTATACACTCGAATGCAACGACATGCGCTTCGCCATGTCCCAGGGTTTTAACACCTCCGAGCAGTTCTTTACCTACATGAAAGACAGTTTTGATGTGCTCTACGCCGAGGGCGCAACCCTGCCCAAAATGATGTCAGTCGGTCTGCATTGCAGGCTCTCCGGGCGCCCCGGCAAAGCCGCCGCTTTAGCGCGCTTTCTCGACTATATTCAGGGTCATGATGCCGTGTGGGTCTGCCGCCGCATCGACGTCGCGCGCCATTGGCTGGAGCGGCACCCGCCGACATCATAGGGAGCACAGGTATGAACCGAACCACGCTTCAGTTCTTCACCAAACACCTCAAGCCCCAGCGGTCATAGAGCGCTAAGGCAGCGTGTGGCAGTCCGTCCGGACGCGCGACAAGTCGAGCTCATCGCCCTCGGCCGTGGTCAAGATGACGCTTGAGCCCTCTTGTCGCCACTGCAGCGGGAACCGACCGTCTTCGGTCTCGACCAGCAGGCTCTGACCGTAGGTGCTGACCGGCCACGAGAACGCCTCAACGCAGCCCGCTTGCTCGCTAATTCCGACCATCGTGTTGTCGGCTCGCAGCGCAATCAAAACGGCGCCTTGGGGCGGCGCCGGATCGGCGCTGTAGGTGCCGATCAACGCTGGGGGTAGATCGCCGCCTTCGCGGTAACGTTCATGACAATCGGCTTGCGTGCGGCGCAGGCGCGTCTCGTTATCGATGATCATCTCGTCACCATCAAGGGTGAAGGGCACCGAGTTCTCTTGATCGCCCATGCGCAGGATCAGTTGATCGCCCTCAGTTCGGTAGTCGTAGGATTGGATCAGGTCGCATTGCGCTGGATCGCTCAGAAACATCATCTCGCCGTTGTCGGTAAAAGCGATCGCCTCTGGAGCGTCTGGGTCCTCGTCGTCTAAGACCTCCCAGGTGCCGATAATGTCGGCGGCTTCGGGGACGATGTGGCAGCTGTCGTTCGTGCGAGCAAAACGTAGCTCGCCGTCTTCGGTGTCGAGCAGCAGCGCGTCGCCATCCCAGCGAAACGGGACGCGCGTGACGCCGTCGATGTCGAGCAACAAGGTGCTGCCCTCGATGGAATAGGTTGCAGCGTCGCGCGGTGTGCACGGGTTCAGACGCTCAAGAACCAGCATGCGGTTGTCTTCACGAAAGGCTAACCCCAAGGGCTCGTCCTCATCGGTCTGAGCCAGCCAGGTCCCGATGAGGTCATTTGAGGGTTGCTCGCCCGCGTCTTCGGTCGCCCCTGCGTCGGTCGCTGGCGACGAGCCGCCGTCGGCAGTCGCTGCGCCGCTGTCACTTGTGAAGCCGCCGTCGCTCGGTGCGTTGCCGGCATCGACCGACTGCCCTCGATCGCTCCCGCCGGTCGGTGCTGGGGTAACAGGACACGCCGCCATCATGGCGATTAGGGCGAGAAATGACACGATTCGCATGAAGCCTCCGATGCGAAGTTCGCGTCAGGCTCGCACGGATGGCTTGGAGTAGACAAATGATCTTTCCAGCTTCTTTTGATCGTTATAGAATTAGCAAACTGATCAGCTTGCTGTGTCGCTTCAAACGGGCGACGATCGAGCGTGTAGGGGAATCATGACCAGTGCGCGATATCTGAGTATGCTGGCGCTCGTCTTCAGCGTGTCGTGTACTGACTTCAGCACAGCCGAGTCGCCGCCGCCGCACACTGAGGCGGTGTGTGGTGACGGCGAGCTCGAGGCGCATGAGGGGTGCGATGATGGCAACCTCGTCGACACCGACGCATGTCGAAACGATTGTGAAGAAGCGGTCTGCGGTGATGGCATCGTACGCACGGATCTAGAGCGCGCTCACCCTGACTATGAGGCGTGCGATGACGGTAACGCTGTGGATGGCGACGGGTGCACCGGATGCCTTGAGCCGGCGCCGGAGACCCTTGGGGGCGACCGCCCTGTGACTGTCGGTTACCCCGATGCCTATGATCCAAGAACGAGCTATCCGTTGATGCTGCTGCTGCACGGATTTGGGCAGAATGGTAGGCTGATCAATCGACAACTCGGCGGGACCGACAACCAAGGGCAACTCGGCTATATTTTACTGATGCCCGAGGGGCGAAGGACGGCGGATGGTCAGCAGTTCTGGAACGCCACACCAGCCTGCTGCGGTCGAGACCGAATGGATGTTGATGACTTGGGCTACTTGACCGGATTAATCGATGAGGCGGTCGAGCGATTGGGCGTCGATTCATCACGAGTCTTTATCATGGGTTTATCCAATGGCGGTTTTATGGCCGAGCGCATCGCCTGCGACGCAGCGGCTAAGGTCGCAGGCGTCGTCAACGTCTCCGGCGCGAGCTTTCGGGACGCGGAGCGCTGCCAACCCAGTCGAGCGGTCACCTATATCCGACTCCACAGCACCGCCGACGAGGTCATACCTTACGAAGGCAGACCCAGTTATCCCGGCGCCGTCGAGTCGATTGAGCGCTGGCGTTCCTACAACGGGTGCGGCGAGGCTGAGCCCGCCCAAGAGCTCGACATGGAGACGGCGGTCGGGGGCGTCGAGACGACGCATCGGTCGTGGCTCGACTGCGGTGAGGGCTCCGAGGTTCATCTCTTCACCATGGAGGGCGTCAGCCATGTGCCGCGCTTGTCCGCTGAGGCGAAGCTCAAGGCGATGCGACTGGTGATGGATGAAACGACGCCCTAAGTTTTTGCTCGTCTGAGCCTTATTGATAATCCCTTCTCATTAACGGTAAAATTCGCTAGGTGCTCCGTGGGCAGCCGGTTGGCTTGACCAAGAAGTCACTCATGATCTCGACGCATCTTCGCTCACAGCTTGGACTTCGGTCTGGGTTCTTGGCTGTGCTGGTCTCGACGTTTGCCCTCATGGGCTGCGGCCCTGCCGAAGCCGAGCTGCTTTGCAGCGGTCAGGGTGAGAGGCACGGTGACCCTTGCCGATGCGACAGCGGGTTTGTCCTGTCGGACCATGGTACCAAGGTCTGACTCCTCGAAGCTGTGGACGCCAACAAGGTCTTGGAGCTGTCGATCGACGAGGCTTACGGCGGTCCCACCTCAGCCACTGTTGTCGACATCACCGACTCCGAGACGAGCTACACCACCTGCGGGACCTGTCTGATCCTGCGCAGCGGGTGCGTGGAACACAACGGTCACTTCGATGGCCAGCGCAGCTTGATGCCGCGCGCTGAAGGCAAGCTGTACCTCGATGCCCTCGGCGCGAGCGCCAGCGATCGAATCGTTGAGGTCGCAAGCGGTCAAACCGCTGCTCGAGAACTGAGCGCTTCACAACAGGATGATCGAGCCGAAGACTGCGCTCGAAGCCGCCGATGATGCTGAGACGCCAAATGAAGCGTTCATGTTTGTCAGTGGACGGATCTATGAACAGAGCGGATTTTTCATCACGAAAAAGCCGATCTTTCACATTGAGATCCGGCTCCTTGATGAGCAAGGTGAGGATCTGATGCGAGCGAGTGGGATTGGCGAAGGGACTGCGTCTCCTATCGTGATGGATCGCAAGCTGAGCAACCTGCAGCGCGCTCTAGACGGTGCTTTGCAGAGCGTGAGCTTGGTTGCGGTTGAGACGTTAACGCTGCCGACATCAACTCAGCGGCATGCGCTAACTAGTTATCGACACCGCTCGACTTAATATATAACGATCGTTACAAATAAGCAGATGCGGGCAGCGTGATGTTCGAATGTAATGAGTTTATTGAGTATGATCTCAGCGTTATGAAGGTCCAAACGAAAGCCTCGTTAATGAGCGCCGAGGCGTCTCTTGATCCGCACACTCAATGGTGTCTGTCGGTGCTTCAGGACGTGTTGCTTGCGGGATTGAGCCTGCGAAGCGACCTGGAGAAGCCGAGGGTCGATCCTTTTGAGGAGTGGGTGTCTAAGAACTGGTCGTTGGATACCTCT
Source organism: Myxococcota bacterium (assembly GCA_040260805.1). Lineage (GTDB taxonomy): Bacteria > Myxococcota > UBA4151 > UBA4151 > UBA4151 > CACGMS01. The sequence goes on from JBDQPD010000038.1 coordinate 15,935, forward strand.
GTTACGAGCCATGACGGGTGGATCATCTTGCTCGCTTTGGCGCGCAACCCAGCCCTTTCTCGCCTCGAAAAGGTGCTGGGCTTTCAGCAAGTCGCTGAGCTCAAGAATCGACTGAACGAGACCTCGGAGGCGGCGCAAGGGGGTGACGAAAGGGTCCATAACCTGGAGGCTGGAGAGGAACTTCTGGCTTGGTTGACCTTACCTTTTCGAGAGGCGCCTGAAGGTCTTGAGGACCAGATTCGGTGGGTGCTCGAGCATTGGCCACATGTTCTTGATGGCGACTTGCGGCGCGTGCTGCTGCGCACATTGGATCGGATCGCAGAGTACCACACTCCGCGTCAGGGCGGCGCCGCGGTTCACCAGGCTCCGGGACTGAATTCAAGCGATGAGCTTGAGCGCTTTACCGATGACAGCGACTGGATGACGCGCTGTGTTTTGATCGCAAAGCACACCTGCGTCTGGTTGGATCAGCTCTCGACGAACGCCAACCGCGTCATTGAACGGCTGGACGAGATCCCAGACGACGCGCTCGCCGAGCTCGTTGAACGGGGTTTTACGACCCTTTGGTTGATCGGCCTTTGGGTGCGCTCGAGCGCATCGCAGACGATTAAGAAACGGCGCGGTAACCTCGAGGCCGAAGCTTCGGCTTATTCGCTCACGGACTATCGAGTAGCCGACCGATTCGGCGGCGCTGAAGCGCTCGATCGCTTGCGGGAACGAGCGGGAAAATTCGGTCTGCGGCTGGCTGCGGATATGGTGCCGAACCACACCGGATTAGACAGTCGCTGGATGGTTGAGCACCCGGACTGGTTCGTTCAGCTCGATCAACCACCATTTCCTGGATACAGCTTCAACGGACCCGATATTTCGGGGGACCAGCGGCTGTGTGTCCAACTCGAAGACGGCTATTGGGACGAAAGCGATGCGGCGGTTGTGTTTCGAGTGACTGACCCCCAGAGCGGTCGAGAACGTTATGTCTATCACGGCAACGACGGCACCCAGATGCCCTGGAACGATACCGCCCAGCTCGACCACGCACAGCCTGTGGTCCGAGAAGCTCTTATCCAAACGATTATCGACGTGGCGAGACAGTTCTCGGTCATCCGATTCGATGCGGCGATGACCTTGGCGAAACAGCATATTCAACGATTATGGCACCCACCTGCGGGCCAAGGCGGGGCGATCGCTTCGCGCGCAAGCTACGGCCTATCCGCAGCTGAGTTCGAGCGCCTATGTCCCGAAGAGTTTTGGTGCGAAGTGGTGGACCGCGTGCGCTTAGAGGCGCCCGATACCCTGCTGATTGCCGAAGCCTTTTGGATGATGGAGGGGTACTTCGTACGCCGCTTGGGAATGCATAGAGTCTACAACAGCGCGTTTATGCATATGCTGCGCGATGAAAACAACGTCGGCTACCGTGACGTGATCAAGGAGGTCCTAGCGACGCAGCCAGCGGTTCTCGAGCGCTTCGTTAACTTTATGAACAACCCTGATGAAGAGACAGCAGCCGAGCAGTTTGGCACCGGCGACAAGTACTTTGGAATCGCGACGCTGCTCTCGACGCTTCCCGGCTTGCCGATGTTTGGTCATGGGCAAACCGAAGGGTTGCGCGAGAAGTACGGCATGGAGTTCGCAAAAGCCTACCATAAGGAATCCACTGATGAGGGCTTGCTCGGATATCACGAGCGCGTGATCTTCCCGCTGCTCAAGGCTCGACGCCGCTTTGGTGGTGTCGAGTTTTTCAGGTTCTTTGACTTGGTGGATGATCACGGCGAACCCAGCGATAACGTCTATGCGTATTGCAACAAGGCGCATGCAGAGGACTCGAGCACCTTGGTGATCTACAACAACTCGATCGAGCCCGCCGTGGGCTGGTTAAACGCCAGCGTCCCCTTTAAGGCAGCTGCAGATGAGGACGGGTTGCGCAGCGAGCGGTTGGTCGATGCATTGCGCCTGCAAAGGGACAAGGTGTATCGTCTCGAGGATTCAGGGCGCGGTGTCACCCGGCATGAGGACGGTCAAACCCTCTGGGAGAGCGGTTTGCGAGTCGAGCTTGGTGGTTATGAGACCCTCGTCTTTGATCGACTTGAACTCGAAATGGAGCGACCGGTGGTCGATCAAACTAAACCTGAACAGGTGGCGAGTGGAGCGCTCGCCGATGGCGTGCACGCGCCGTCGTCCTCACCGGTTGAGTTTGAAGGCTAGTAGACGATGAGCTCCTATATCTGCTTTCACGGTCATTTTTATCAGCCTTCGCGGATTAATCCGTGGACCAATGAGTGGGACCAGCAGCCTAGCGCCGCGCCGTACAGCGACTGGAACGCTCGCATTGCAGCCGAATGTTATGCGCCGAACGTGGCGGCTCGTTTGCTCGACGAGGCCGGCGCCACGCGCGCTTGGACCAATAATTACAGCCGCATGAGTTTTGACGTCGGCCCGACCCTGGTTAACTGGCTGCGCCGCAACGAGCCGTGGCTGGTTGATGCGATCATCGCCGCCGACCGCGAGAGTCTTGACCGCTGTGGTTACGGTTCGGCGATCGCTCAGGCTTATCACCACCCGATCATCCCGCTCTGCGATGACGCCGACCAAGTGCGTGAGATTCGATGGGGCTTGGAGAGTTTCGAGCAGACCTTTGGTCGCCGAGCGCGTGGCTTGTGGCTGCCCGAAACCGCGCTCGACACCCAAGCGCTCGAGGTTTGCGCCCAGGAGGGCGTCGAATTCGTGATCGTTTCAGCGCATCAGATCGCCTCGGTGCGTGCACCCGATGAGTCCATCTGGCGAAATGCTCAAGATGTAGATGCCATCGACGGGCGCGCCTACACAGCCGAGCTTCCGAGCGGTGCGTCGGTCATCATCGTGCCTTATGCTCAAGATCTTTCGGCTGGGATCTCGTTTGGTGGCTGGCTCAACAATGGCGGCGATCTAGCGGACCGCATGCGCTCGGTCGCCCACCAGCGAGGTTTGGCTTTGGGAGCAACCGACGGTGAGACCTATGGTCATCATCATCGGCACGGCGAGATGGCCTTGGCTTATGCGCTAGAGCAGCTCGCAAGCGATGCGTCCGTTCAGGTGGTTAATCTCGAGCAGTGGTTGGCGCTTGAGCCGCCAAGTTGGAGCTGCCGTATCCTCGCGCAGAGCAGCTGGAGCTGTGCGCATGGCTTTGAGCGCTGGCGGAGCGATTGTGGTTGCAAGATCGCCCCTGACCGGGCGTCGCATCAGCGCTGGCGCGCGCCGCTTCGCTCGACCCTTGAGGCTCTGCGAGACCAAGGACGTGACGCCTTGCGCCCACTAGGTGACCAACTCTTTGTCGACGCCCAAAAGGCGCTCGACGCGTACGGTGAGACCATTGACCAAGCCGATCAATTTGAGTCCTGGTATGCTCAATTTGCTGTGGACCAATCAGCCCATAAGACGGCGCGTCTGTGGCTGGAGGCGCACCGGCATTTGATGGCGATGTTTACCAGCTGTGGCTGGTTCTTTGATGACGTCACGGGGATCGAGCCGATGCAGAATCTTCGGCACGCGGCCTTTGCTCTGGCGCAGATCAAGGCGCTCGCGGGGGTCGATCTAGCGAGTGAGTTCAGAGTCGGTCTAACTCAGCTGCCGTCAAATGCGGACCTTGGAACCCTGCTCAAAGGGTTTGATGCCGCCCTCGAAGCGCACTCCTGCAAGGACGCTGATTCCCGTCAGCGCCCCTCACGATGTGCGGGGCTGTTGTTGCCGGTGAGCTGCCTCGAAGGTGAAGGTCCGATCGGCAGTCTTGATGGGGCTTATGATGCGATCGATTGGATGGTCGAGGCGGGCTGCTCGTTGTGGCAGGTGTTGCCCTTGTCGCCAACCGATCCGACCGGCAGTCCCTACAGCAGCTGGTCGGCGTGGAGCGGTCATCCGGGCCTGGTCGGTTTAGGTTGGTTGCGACAGCAGGGGCTGCTTGATTCGGAGCCGCTTACGACCTCGGCGCAGACCGATTATGGTGACCCACTCCTCGAGAAAATGGCGAGCCTTCGTCGAGCCGCTGAGTTCATGCTTGGGAGCGATGATCATCCGCTGCGGAATCGGTTTGAGCGTTGGAAGGTCAGCGCACCCTGGGCGCTCGATGCGGCTTTGTTTCAGACCATCAAAATTCACCATGACAACACCGGCTGGTGGCAGTGGCCTGTCGGCTTACGGAACTGCCGACCGCAGTCTTTAGAAGCCTTTTATTATCAGCACCGGTTCGAGGTCGAGACCTGGCGAGCCATGCTCTTTTTCTTTGAAGAGCAGTGGTCGCAGGTTCGCCGATATGCCAAAAGCCGCGGCCTTCAGATTGTGGGCGATCTGCCCATCTATGTGGCTTGGGACAGCGTCGATGTGTGGTGCCATCCCGAGCTGTTTGAGCTCGACGCTCAAGGTCAACCGCTCAAGGTCGCAGGGTGTCCGCCAGATGCCTTTAGTGAGCTGGGTCAGCGCTGGGGAAACCCAGTGTACGATTGGGCCGCGCACGAAGCGACGGGTTACGCGTGGTGGATTGAACGAACGCGACGGAACCTTAAGCTCTACGATGTCATCAGGATCGACCATTTTATCGGGTTCTCTCGATTTTATGGGATCCCTTTTGAGCACGAAGACGCACGCGATGGGGCCTGGTATCCGGGCCCGTCATTTGCGTTGTTTGACGCGATTAAGGCGGCTCTGGGCGCCTTGCCATTTTGGGTCGAGGACCTTGGCGAGGTCGACGAAGGCACCTTGGCATTGCGGGACGGATTAGGGCTGCCGGGCATGGCGATTACCCAGTTTGGTTTCTTGAACGAAGCCGACAACCCGCACGCGCTCAGGAACCATCATGAGCATTTGGTCGTGTATCCAGGGACCCACGATAACGACACCCTCTTGGGATGGTGGGAGCAGCAACCGGAGTCTGTTCACGCAGAACTAGGAATAGCGGGCGAAGGCCAAGCAGTAGTCGCCGAGCTCTTGACCCGGACCTTAGGGTCGCCAGCTGCTATCGCCGTCGTGCCGATGCAAGATGTCTTGGGGCTCGATGGTGCCGCTCGATTCAACACACCGGGTACCTGCGAGTCGAACTGGCATTGGCGCCTGCCGGCTGATGCGTTGAATTCAGCGCACGCTCAGTCGGTTCGGGCTCAACTAGCGAAGAGCGACAGACTCACAAAGGGGTGAGGCTTCGAGCGCAGACATGCTGTCTTTAGCGTGGGGTGTGCGCTTGATCTATGGAGCGCTCGGGCACGGAGGAGCCGCTTCAAGATGCATCAGGGTCCAGGCGGTTTCGTAGCCGATTTTGTGGGCGGTCCAGCGCTTCCATTCACCCGACCCACGGTCGCCGGGCTCCTCGCCGAGTACGCACTTTCCGGTCAGCAAAGTGTACATAAAGGCGCCGCTCGCTTTGTCTAAGTCACGGTGCATATGCCAGGCATCTCGAAAGGCGGATTGACCGGGGATCGCTTCACGCAGTTGAGCAAAGAGGGTGCGAACAGGTACGGCGCGAGCGTGCGGCAGCTCGGATGCATCGACCATAAACCGCGCCACGCCGATGTCGGTGTCGTTGATCGTGCCGCTGTCTCGGTGGTCTAAGCCATAGAGCATCGACTCGTCGCCGCGGTTGCCGTTGTCTTGCATCGGAAACCCAAACGAGAAGTCAAAGCGCGCTGGGTCGACCTGATAGCGTTTGTTCGCCTCGAAGTTTGAGTTGGCGCGGCCGTAGTTAAAGTTGATGGGGGACTCGCCGCCGTTTTGTAAGGTCTCTGAGGCTTGGTCAAAGACCCAGTTGAGCCCATCTAGGATGCCCCGCTCAGAGCTTGAACCGGTGTGGTTGTAGCTGATCAATTCTTCATCCACTTCGCAGCCGCTGAAGGGCGAAACGGGGACCTGCCCTTGAGCGCTCGGGCTGCGCCCTCTGGCATCTGAGACGACGCGCAGCGCAACCTCAGCGAGCTCGTCATCATAGGTGTAGTCGGACGCCGCTGCGCTCTGGTTGGTGATCTGCGAGTAGATCGAGGCGGCGGCTAGGTAGGCGCCGTGAGGAGTGGGGTGAAGGTTTGATGCATCACGCTTCTCCTCATTGAGTGTGTGCCAAGCGCGACCAGCGGGCACCATCTCAAGTCCAACGGCGGCGCCGTTCGCGACGCGGTGGGTGACGTGGTCAAATCGCTCGGCCATCGCCTCCGAGGCGTCGCCTTTTGACCACAGCATCATCAGCAACGGCTTCGCTCCGCCCGCGGCGACTTTAGCGGCGACCTTGTTCACGCCCAAGGCATAATAGCCCGGCAGCGTTGCGACCATGTAGGGGTCGGCGCCGATGACCACGAAATCCCAAACGAGGTCACCCTCATTGCTTAAGTCAGCCCATCGCTCAGCTTGACCTTCGGGCCAATAATAATGCTGCGCCAAGGAGTGGCTGTGGTGGGCATAGGTGTATTCGGCGCCGTTTTGTCCCAGCCCAAGGGTGACCTGTTTGGTCTTATGCAGATCACGGCTTGCGACTTGGACCGAGCCATCAAAAGACGCGTCTGCCTCGAGAATCGTACCGAGCTCGACGGCGATCTGATCTGGCGAGAAGGCTGCACCGTTGATCGAGGCGTTGGTCCCAAGCACTAGGATGTTGACCACGCCATCGCCGTTCTGATCCGGGTTGGTCGGCGCAGCTGGAGTGACCTGATTTTGAGACTCGCCTTCATCGCCAGGGCCCGAGCAGCCCGTGAGACATAAGCCGACCAGCGCCGATAACGAAAGGGTCAGCCGTGTGGGCATAAACGAGGTCGCAAGGTGCTTCATATTGTCCTCCATCGGCCACCTAGTACAGCGGGTGTTGCACGGGCAAGACGGTGCCTGTGTTAAGCCATGCGATTCCGCCGCTTACGATAACTTGCTTCCGACGATACGAAGCCAGCCGATCAGCCCGTCATAGCGATCGCCGCTAGGGTTCAGCGAGCCAGAGGCTCGTAGGGTCTATGGGCTACGCCACCAGCGAGCCGTCCAGCGTTCGCCGAAGCGAAGCATCAAAGGGGCGCCTGCGCTCGGCGCTGGAATCGACCAATGCCGCTCACCCTCGGGTGTTGCTTCCGTTATCGAACCTCGGAGCAGATGGACTGAGAGCTCGCCTTGTGGGGCGTGCTCTGTGACCTCGATGTGGATACGCTGATCCACGCGTCGCATCGAGAGCCAGATCGGTTCGAAGATCAACGTGGGGCGATGCGTGGGCTTGCAACGAAATCGAACACGCGCCCCGCTGGGAAACTCTAGGGTACCTTGCGGTTTGGGGGTCAAGATATAGGGCGAGGCGCCGCTTCGTACCTGACCTTGACTGTCCCAAAGACGTGACTTGGGATCGTCGTCAAAAATGAGTCGATGCTGACTACCATGCCCGGGCACATAACGCGGCATCGGCACCAGCGTGCAGCGGCTATTGGTGGAGCCGGCGAGGGGGACCTCGCGCAGGAACCGGACGTGACCCTCCATTGCCGATGCGATGAGATCCATCATGCCATCCGAATCGAAGTCGGTCTTGAGCACCGCTCGAGTGGAGTAGGGTCGTTCCTCGTTGGCGCTGCCCAACGTGGAGTGAGGGGGGATCCCGACATCACCGCTGTGCCAATCAAATCGGCCCGGTCGCTTTTGAAGCAACAAAAGGTCTAAGTGAGCGGCGAAGTCTGCAGCCGCCTGCTCAGGAACAGCGCCGTTGCCCACATACAGATCGTCATGACCGTCAAAGTCAAAGTCGTCGACGACAATGCCCCAGCTGTAGACCGTGGTTGCGCCTAGGTAGCCCATACCGGCGTTCACCCGAGGGGCGATGTCGACCGAGCCCGAATTACTTTGACGCAGCAATCGATTATCAAATCGATCGCTGACGTAGAGGTGATGAGCGTCATGGTTTGCTAAACGCAGGACGCCCGTTCCCATGAACGAGCCCGGGCGACCGCTGGCGGGGGTGTACCGCTGCACGCGAAAGCGGCAATGCTCGTTCGGTGCGCAGGCGAAATAGGTGCCGCCAGGGGCAGGGCTCTCGAGAACGTTTCGGGCGAGGTCATCTTCGCTTACGAGGACATCACCCAAGCCATCATCATTAAGATCGGCTAAGCCGAGCGCAAGCGTTGAGCTGGCGTAAGCGTGCAAAATGGAGTCCCCACGCTGCCAACTCCTTCGACTCAGCACTCTCAGGTCTCCGTGCTCATCTTGCACAAAAAGCAGGTTTCGGAAGTCCTCGAAGGCGCCGTGAAACATGTCGAAATGGCATCCGATCATCAGATCGAGTCGACCGTCGTAGTTAAAGTCATGGGCCACGGCAGAGCCTGCGTTGCAGAAACGGCGAGGGTCATCTGCCTCGAGCTGGCTGAGCAGTTCGACGCGTCCTGCTTGGGGATAAAAAGTTTCGACAACTACTGATCCTGAGCCGAGCCGAATGAGCTCATGGACGCCGTCACCGCGCAGGTCGATCGATGTGGCTCCATGCCAAGCCACCGCTTCGCTCTGGCAGGCAGACTCGACGGGCTCAAACTTGATAAAACTTGGCTCGGATAGGTTCTCATAAAGGCAGGCGGGAGACCCTCCTTCGCTTCCGACGAACACATCAAGGTCGAGGTCACCGTCGATATCAAGGAGTGCCAGCCCAAAACCCGTACCGCCTGCCCTGATTCGCGTTCGATCGAGCATCCGCGAGATTTGGTTTGCGAGCGCCTCGGGGTGAACCGATTCAAACTGAACGCCTGCGACTTGGCGAGGTCGAGGCAAGCAGACGCCCTCACGGCAGCGCTCTTGTTCGCCGCAGTCGCTGTGCGCTAGGCAATCGAGTTCCGTACAGCGTCCTGATTCGGAGCAGCGCTCCGGAGCCGCGCAGTCCGAATCGTTGAGGCAATCCACGGTCCTAACCTCGACGCAACGATCACCGAACCGGTGCAACTCTGGACAGTCGGGTCGGACACCTGATCCTACATCGGAGGCCGCGTCGGGGCGGCTGCTGGCATCGAGTGGCTCAAAGCCGCCGTCAGGCGATTGGCTGTTCGGAATTGGAGTCGGAGTGGGAGTCGAGGGCGCTGGCGATTCAGCATCTGCGCAAGCTGCGGTCGCGCAGAGTAACGTCAGGAGATGACGAAGCTGAAGCCGAGACGGTCCTCGTTGTGCCAACGTCAACGGTTTTGGAGGATGGTGTTTCGAGCCAAGCAACCCGTGAGCGAATTCCATTGGCTGACTATGGTCTGCCGGTTTCAGCGGCGGCAAGCCACAAGCGGATTACTGCCCGCTATAAATCACTAGTTTTGCTCTGTAAACAGTCTCTCTCTCCGGAGCTGTATAGACGTCTTAGGCGATGACAGAAGCCTCGTTATCGACTTGGTGTCTGCGCTTAAATCAACGGATGAATACGTCGGTATACCCGATTCAAAAACATGCCTGCTTAGGCACGACGGTCTAGCTTCGCGTTGCCGCAGCTCAGGCTGGAATAGACCGTTTGGGATGGCCAGACTGCAGCCGCCATAAAGTCGCTACTTGATGGGTAAGAAGACCCGAGCGGGGGCGCCGCCGTAGTGGCTCTGCATCTGCGGTGCGATGTGATCGCTAGCCTCGCGCCCATCGCCTAAAGCGATCGAGATATGTCCTGACTTGCTCGAGCCTTTACCCCAGACGACGACCGCACCGGCGGGAAGCTTTGACAGATCGTTCGGGGGTACTTCACGAAAAAGATCCTTACGTGCAGCCAGCTGAGGTGCGCTCATATAGGCGTGACCACCTGATAAGAATTTAGAGACGCTTCGATCGATGACGTCGGCGACGGCGTTGTAGCAGTTACCGACGGTACCGCGTCGGTTCGCCTCGCTCTTCGCGTCGTGAGCGATCGCTTTGCCCAGGCTGGCGTCATAGCCCTTTGGTTCGAAGGCGATTCGAGGTGCCTCGACGTCAAAGCCGGACGGGAAGCGTGTCTCTGGGCTGCTTGGTTGCATCGGGTTAACTGCAGGTTGCAAGGGCAGCGCATCGGCAGAAGCGCCACTAAGGCTCTGCGGTTGGCGAGCCACATCAAAGGCTAAATTCGATCCGATCGGCTGCGTCATGAGATCCTCCCTTGCCATCGAATTAGGTATCGTACGTTTGGCTGATGCGTTGCTAAGAACTATGATCATGGTGTCTTGGATGATGTGTTGGGTCTGACCGCAGCGCGAGCAAACCGTTTAGCCGCTTGCACCAAAGGGGGTGCAGCGGCCACACTGATCGCCATGGTCGACTCTCCTTTGTTACTCAAGTCTTTGCTCTGCGTGCTGGTGCTCGCAGTCACTGGGACGGGCTGCGGAGATGAGCCGACGACCGGAGGCCGCTTTGCGGTTGTGGATGCGGGGACTGGCGTTTTGTTGCCGGGAGGTGGTGGCGGCTCGCCGAGCGCTCGAGACGCTTCGTATCCGGCTGAGCCAGACGCTGGCTCATCGTTTGACGCCGGCCAGCGTGAGGGCTGCAGCCAGGACGATCATGGCGACGTCCGCCGTGGCGCCTCGTGGGTTGGTGACCCTTCACGTACAGACGGCGTGATGAACTGCCCCACAGATCTCGATCTGTTTCGCTTTACCGCCAATCGAGCCGGCGAATATCGAGTCTACACTGAAGGAATCGAGGTCGCGTGCAGTCTTGAGCGGCAGGCAGGGCAAGCCGTTGCGGATAGCGACGGCGAGGCTTGTGATCTGACCGTCGAGCTGGCTTTGGGTAACGTGTACTATGTGACCCTTGAGCCTGAATCTGATGGGCAATCGGTGGGCGACTACATTGTAGTGGTTGGCGCTGTCGACGACGAGCCGCCGCCGCCTCAAGCGAGCTGCGGGGATGGGCGCGTCGATGCGGGTGAGGATTGCGATGACGGCAACAACGACGACCGCGACGCATGCCTGAGCACCTGCCGGCGAGCGCGCTGCGGTGATGGGGTGGTGTGGTTAGGCGTTGAGCCCTGTGATGACGGCAACCTGGATAATGGGGACGCCTGCCTGAGCACCTGTCGCGTCGCCCGCTGCGGCGACGGGATGGTTCGCCGCGGGGTTGAGGCTTGCGATGACGGCAACGTTCAAAATGGCGACGGCTGCTCATCGCAGTGCCAAGACGAGGGACAAAACCCGAACCGAGCGCCGTCGACGCCGCGGATAGCGGTAGTCGGACAGGCGGTGCGCTCGGTCGCGTTTAGCGGGATCGAGGTGACGCTCGGGCGCGACCCTGAGGCGCAGCTGGTCCAAGCGATCTGTTGGTCGTCTGGATCGAACCACAGCACCGAAGCGCGAGCCGTCGAGAGTCGCTTTGCGCGTGGTGGTCAGGTCGTTGAGGTGACCTTGACCTGGACCACGACCGGACAAAAAACAGTGTACTGTAAAACCCGTGACGAGTCCCGAGCGCTGAGTGGGTCTGCGCGCGCTACCGTGACGGTCGAGGCGCCGAATCGCTCGCCTGGCAGTCCACGGATTACCGTCGAGGGAACCGCCACCAGCGGTGAGCCTTTTGAGTTCTCGGTGCGTCTGGGGTCCGATCCCGACCGCGACCAAGTCCAGGCTCTGTGTTGGTCGTCGGGCTCGGATCACAGCGTCGCTGCCAATGGCGCGGTGTCTGCTCTGGTCAACAGCGGCAGCACGGCGAGCGTCTCGCTGACCTGGCGCTCGGCCGGCAGCCGAACGATCTATTGCCGAACCCGCGATGAACATGGCGAGGAGAGCGGGGTCTGGGACACCGAGCGTGTGCAGGTCGAAAACCCCAACCGAGCGCCTTCCCGAAGCACCATCTCAACCGATGGTAACGCCACCACTCGCCAGCCCTTTGAGGTGCGCGTCCTTCTTGGGCGCGATCCGGATCGAGACGATGTCCGCGCCAAGTGTTGGTCGACGGGCTCGGATTACGCCTCCGAGGCGCGCGCCGCCCGCTCTGAGTTGACCTCGGGTGGACGAACGGCGGTCTTGCAATTCACTTGGCGTTCAAGCGGCACTAAGTCGCTCTACTGCGAGACCGAAGACGAACACGGCATGGTGAGCACGACCCGCGACCGCGAGAGCGTGCGCGTGGTGAACTAGTGGGTTCGCAAGCAAAGGTATCGATGCGCTACCTCGTGTTCCCCTTGGTGTTTGGCGGCGCGATCGTAGCTACCTATTGGGGGCTTGAGCTCGCAGTCCATGCGTCGATGGTGGTTTTGGTCGTCAGCTGCAGCGCCGCCCTGATCATCACCTTGCTTGAGTTGGCGCTTCCTTTTGAACCGCAATGGTCACGCGGTCATGGCGACGTGCCCACGGACCTGGCGTATGCGATCAGCTCGCTGGTCGCTGCCCCGCGCTTATTCGACACGATGGCGCTTGCCGCTCTGGTTCCTTTAGCCAGCGCCATGCCTTGGGACGTGGCGGTTTGGCCGTCGAGTTTACCTTGGGGTGTTCAGGTGGTTCTTGCGATCGTGGTCGGCGAGTTGGGCTCGTACTGGTGGCATCGACTGATCCACGAGTGGGGTCCATTGTTTCGCTTGCACGCCACCCACCACAGCGCGCCGCGTCTGTACTGGCTCAATGCCACGCGCTTTCACCCGCTCGACACCCTCCCGATGTATGCGATGCACGTGATCCCGCTGACACTGCTCGGCGTGAGCGAGCCTGTTTTGGTTGGGTTTACGGTCTGGAGCCTGGTGCATGGTTTCTTTCAGCACGCCAACATTGATGTCCGCCTTGGACCTCTCAACTATATCTTCTCCATGGCTGAATTACACCGCTGGCATCACAGCCGAGATCTCTGGCAGGCGAACCACAACTACGGCAGCAACTGCATCGTCTGGGACTTGGTTTTTGGCACGTTTTACTGGCCTCGAGCGCAACGCCCTCCCGCCGACATCGGCTTGAGCGATCTCCCTGGGTTTCCGCAGCGGCTTGGGGGGCAATTGCTGTCGCCGTTTCGGTGGCCTTCCGGGCAGCGAAAGCCGAAGGGCGCGCCCCGCGCGTGAATGTGCAAGGATGCACTTTGACTGGGTGACCATTCAGAGTAGACGGTGCGAAGAGGACGCTTGGTGATGCGGTTCAACGTTAGACTTACAATGCTCTTTGCGGCGGTAGTGATCGGCGCGTGCATGACCGAACTCCCCTCGGTGCCCCAGGTTATGGGCGTCTGCGGCGATGGACAGGTTGGCGCCGATGAGGCCTGCGATGATGGCAACTTACTGAGCAACGATGCCTGCACCGAGCTCTGCGCGCTGGCGCGCTGCGGCGACGGCTTTAAGC
>JBDQPD010000097.1:0-13363 GCA_040260805.1 Myxococcota bacterium
ATGGAGCATAGACGCCGCACGATCGCGCCGCCGATGAAACCACCGCCGCCGGTGACCAGGACGGGATGAGCCCGCCAGCTCATACTGACGAGCTCTTTGCGGCGATCGCAGCCAGCTTTTCACGGCCGATCTTCGCGTTGTGACGAATGTCTACCGGGAAGCTCGGGTGAAACAGGATCGTTTCGATACAGCGGCTTTGATCATGCTCAGCGGCGAGCCTGAGCAGCTCAAGCCTGAGCGACTCTTTGTCGGAGGTTGACCTCACCGACCGCTCGGCTTCGACGAACAAAACGGGGCGCTGGGCTCCAGGCGATCCCACGCCTACCAGCGCGGTGCGATGCACCATGGGATGAGCATTGAAGATGCCCTCAACCGCCACCGTGTAGCGATCACCGTCGGCGAGGCGCACCCGCTGCGACTTACGACCACAGAACCAGAGGCGATCGTGTTCATCGAGCCAGCCGAGGTCACCCATGCGATGAATCACACCTCCAGAAGTGCGCTCAATCTTAGCCAACTGGGTCGCTTGCGCTCGACCAAAGTAGGCCTTGGTCACCGCCGGAGAGGCGACGCAGACCTCGCCAATTTGACCGCGTTCTACGCACTGGAGTTGCTCCTCGTGCTCGATCGGCTCGTCGCTGATGGGCGCGATCCATAACTGGACGTCTCCGGCGAGCTTTCCGACGCACACACCAAAGCCCAACGCGCTCTGCTTGGCGGTCTCAGCGAGCACCTCGCGGCTCTCAATACTCGCAACCGGCAAGGTCTCCGTGGCGCCATAGGGCGTGACCACGACCGCAGAATCAGGGAGCGCTGAGCGCATGCGCTCAAGGACCAATGCGGGAACCGGAGCGCCCGCCGAGATCACCCTCTTAAACCCACCGAAGGATCGTTTTTTCGATTCGCACCAGCGGCTGAAGGTGTTCAGCAGAGCGGGTGAGCCAAACATCGTGTTGGCGCCTAGTTGTTCGATGGCGTCAGCAAGAACCTCAGGGTTGACCTGCGCCGGTCGCGTAAAATCCATGGGGGGGATAATCGAGGTCGTTCCAAGCGCTGGAGAAAACAGCGCGAAGAGGGGAAAGGTCGGTAGATCGATCTCTCCGGGCTCGATATCATAAAGATCCCTGATCATCCGCACCTGAGCTGCGAAATTGCGGTGCTCGTAGATGACCCCTTTTGGGGTCCCAGTGCTGCCGCTTGTGAACAAAATAGCGGCATGATCCTGCGGCTGAACTTCAACCTTGGGGACTGCATCCTGACCATGGCGATCCATCAAGCTGCTCAAGCTGTGCTGAGCCCAGAAGCCCTTTGAGCCGACGCTGATCGTCAGCCGCACGCTCGCTTTGCCCCAGCCTAAAACCAGGCGTGCAAGATGGGCTGGGGGGATCCCTATAAAGGCTTCGGGTTTCGCCTCGCCAAGGCAAGCTTTGAGCGCCTTCAAACCGATCCCTGGATCGATCAATACAGGCAGCGCGCCGAGCTGGAACAAGCCGAAGGTTAGGCTGAAGAACTCAAGACTTGGCTTAACCATGACCGCGACGTGCATTCCCTTGCGGACGCCCACACCATGGAGGGCTTTCATGGTCTCCTCGCAGCGCTCGTTGAGCTCGGCGAAGGACACCGGCTGATAGCTGACAGGGGGTTGGTCTTTGAGCGTCTTGGGCAGCCACAAGGCTACCGCGTCAGGCTGTGCGCTAGCCATCGCAGGCAGCGCCCCGGCGATCGTCTCAGGCATCGTCGGGGGTGCTCAAGAAAGCGTCGATACGTGCCAGGATCGCCTCACCAGCATCTTCGAGTACGTAATGACCACAGTCCTCGTAGCGCTGCACCTCTGCATGCGGCCAATGCCGCTGCCAGGTCTCTAAAAACCGTTCGGTAAAGACAAAGTCTTTGAGACCCCAGCAGATCAAAGCGGGTCGGTCGCTAAACTGACGCAAGCCTCGCTCGACGGCGTAGACCGTTGCGTACGCCTGATCGGTCTCGCTCAAGGGAATATCTTCGACAAAGCGCCTCGTGGCGACCCGTCGGTCCGAGGCCTCGTAGGGCGAGCGATACGCTTTACGGACCTTACTCGAGACCTTCTTGGAGAAGGCTAGATAGGATGCCGAGCGCGCAAAGAAGCTGTGGTGTTCGATCAACCAGCGACCGACTCGGCTTCGAGCAAAACCGATAGCGAGCGGTAAGGGTTGATCGTCGGGCAGGCGAAAGCCCGCCGTATTGAGGATCACAAAACGGCGAATACGCTCTGGGTGGCGATGCGCCCAAGCCATGCCGATCATGCCGCCCCAGTCGTGAACAACGAGGTCGACCAAGCCTTCAGGAACACGCTCCGAGATCAGCCGGTCTAAATCGTCGACTCGGTCGTCTAGGCTGTATCCGTAGTCGTCCTCAGCAGGCGCGTCCGAGCGTCCGCAGCCGATGTGATCAGGGACGATGCAGCGAAAGCGGTCGGACAAACGAGCGACCAGCTGGCGGTAATAAAAGCACCAGGTCGGGTTTCCATGAACCATGATGACCGGATGACCAGAGCCCTCGTCCAAGAAGTGCTGGCGCTTGCCCTCTTCTCCGATGAAATGACCCGTGTACGGCATCAACTCCTTGAGGGAATCAGCCATGCTCGTCACCAGACAAGCTCGCTCATCGCGCAGTTCAGACCCGAGCCGATACCTAAGAGCGCGACGCGGTCGCCGCGTTTGATCTGACCGGCCTCTACCGCCATACTCAAGGTCAAAGGGACGCCAGCAGGACCGACGTTGCCCCATTCAGGGTAGATCTTAAAACAGCGATCAGAGTCGATCCCGAGCGTGGCACACAGCTGATCCGTATGCACTCGGCTGACTTGATGAAGTACAAACTGGTCAAAGCGATCAGCCGACCAGCCAAAGAGCTTCCAGGCTCGTTCCCAGGTCTGCCGGGCGAGCTTGAGGCCTTCGACCAACAAGGTTCGCGTATCCGTGAACATCTGTTCGGTGGTGCCACGGCACAGGTGGCTCCATTCGGTCGCCGCTTGATTGACGCTGCGCAAGTAGCGATGTCCTTCGGGCGCTAGATCGGAGCGAGACAGCACCATGGCGACCGCACCAGAGCCCAACGTGAGCGCTGCGAACTCTGCCCGGAACTGCTCCTCAGTGCAGTCTTCCTCTGCCATCCGCTTCATCGTTTGATCGATGACGTGCCGACTGCCTTCACCGTTGACCACAAGCGCATACTCGATCTGCCCCGTCTCAATCAGGTGAGCGGCTGAGTCCATACCGTTCATAAAGGCCAGACAAGCGTTCCCCAGATCGTAGCTGATGCAATCGCTTGAGAGACCAAGTTTACCATGAACGATGCAAGCCGTTGAAGGCTCAATCCAGTCACGGCACACCGACGTGTTGATCAGCAGACCGACCTGGTCTGGGTTCACGCCAGCGCTCGCCAGCGCCTTACGGGCTGCCATGGCGGCGACATCGCTCGGCTGGACACCTTCATCCCAGAAACGCCGTGCGACGATTCCGGAGAGCTGCTCAAGCAAACCCTTGTGCACGCCGAGGCGCTCCATGGTTTTGCTCAGCTGCTCGTCGATCCACTCTGACGAGATACGATGGGGGGGTACCGAGTGTGCGATACTCATCACCGAGACGTTTTCGAATTCCATGTCCATATCGACTTTACTTCAGGCGCTCCGCCCTGTGCCAGCGGGTTTAGCCTGCGTCAATTACTCGCTCAGAATCGAGCGAGCTTTCGATTTTTCGCTGTCAAATGTGAACGCAGAAAGGATGGTGTGGCTGTCCTCAAGATCGACGATTTTCGGCGCCATCGTGCGCAAGGCGTTCAGCCGCTCGCTCGAGAAGTTGAGCGTTTTGATCACCTGTCGCACCTGTGAACAGCTGAAGTGGTTTCGCTTGGCGGCGAGACTGATCACGCTGCTGCGTTCGCTCTCAAAACTTTGATCCTCTAGATCGGCAAGAAAGGCTTTAAACCTGGGGTTGGACATCGCTTTGGTCGCCTTAACGACCTTCTTTTTCTTAATCACAGTTTGCTTGTGCCGCGTGTGCGAGCGGCGGTTTGAGTGGCCGTAACTCAGCCTTTGAGGAGCTGCAGCAGGCGCTTGAACGGCCGGTGCGGCATCCTCTTCATCGTCACCCGTTCCCGCCATGCCTTGCATCGCATTCGCCATGCCCATCATCTGATTGGCCATCCCCGCCATCTGGTTGGGATTCACGCCCATGCAAGCCATTGGATTGGAAAAGCATTCTTTGCGCGGCAAACAGGCTCGACGCGTCGTGTTGCCTTCGTCCGGGAGGCAACGAAGGAAATCCATCTTGATGCCCATCATCGCTGGCGGCTGACATTGGTCATCGGTAGCACAGGGCATCGTGCAGTCTCGACGGCCCATAAACTGTGCGCAGACTAAGGCTCCTTGGCATTGAGCATCGGTTCGGCACGGGAGACGCGGCGGGCTCTGCACTTGCGCAGGTGCCGTTGAGCGGCCCTTCACGCACACCTTCATGCCGAGGGTAGCGAAGAGCTTGGCGTCGCAATACATCCCGGCTGGGCACGACCCACAGGTTTGCGAGCAGTAGCTGTCGGAGTTAACCTCAATGCAGGTCCCTGATGCACACTGACTCCCGTCGGTGCACGGCCCTTTACCGGCTGGCGTCGCAGCCAGCACGTTGCCGCCGATCAGTAAAACGGTGACGAAGAGTTGAAGACGAAACATACATAGGCCCCTAATCTGGGACGTCTACTGCCATGGGTCTGGCTTGTCGGGTAGGGTGCTAATCCCAGATCACTCGTGCGCGACAAGCCCCGAACTCCGAATCCCAAGTTCTGCGATCATCCTCGAGGGCTTCTCCTGACGCCAAGGGCTTACCCGAGGCATCAAAGAGCTCCATGTAGTTGTCCGAGCCGTCGGTGCGCGTTGCGATCATATAGACGTCGTCGCCGCCGACCTGATGCTTGCTGAGATAGACGCTCGCCCAGTCGTTCGCCTCGGCGTTGTCGTAGTAGTGCTGGTAGCTATCTTGGACCGACTGCGGCAGGCGCTCCATGACCCGAGGATCCCGCTCATCGAGGTTGTTGAGCTGGGCGTTGCTCATCTGAGTTAAGTCAAAATCTGCGAACTGAGCTTTGGCTCGATCCTGCAGAGATTCGCCAGCCTGAGCTTCAAACAGCAAAGGGGTCGCGGCGCCTAGATTGCGCACTCCAGACTTGGTCTGACCTGAGCTCTCGGCGCTATTCTTTAGAGCCATGAACCGCTGCATCTCAGCGCGCTCGCCGCCGCTCATGCCCTCAAACAATGCGCTGCGCTCCGCTTGAGCCGTGGAGCCAGACGAGTTCGTCTTCGCAGGTTCTTGAGCGCTTGGGCTCTCTACCGACCGGGGGACTACGGGCGGCGCATTGCCAGAAATTCGATTCACCATGGTGTGCTCCTCAACTCAGACTGCCAAATCCAGCGAACCAAAGGAAGCCGCTGGTCGTACCCAAAGATCATCGGCGGTTGGATCCGAGCGGTGCTCGGTCAATCGGCGGACATCCCTAAATGGTGCATCAAGAAGCTGTACTGGTCTGCCAGCTTTTCGATGGTGAGCGACAAGGCGCGGCCGGATCCGTGTCCCACGCGGGTCTCAATACGGATCATCACCGGCGCGTTGCCGCCTTGTGCCTTTTGCAAGGCAGCAGCGAACTTGTAGCTGTGAGCCGGTACCACCCGGTCGTCGTGGTCTGCGGTGCTGATCAGCGTCGGAGGATAGGCTTGACCGGACTGGGTGTTGTGCACTGGAGAGTACTCGAGCAGAGCCTTGAACTCAGCCGCATCGTCGACCGTCCCATAATCGCTCGCCCAGCGTTTTCCCACCGTGAAGAGGTGATAGCGCAGCATATCGAGCACACCGACATCGGGCAGCACGGCGCCAAACAGTTCGGGGCGCTGCAACATCGTCGCCGCCACCAACAAGCCGCCATTGCTGCCGCCGTTAATACCCAGCTTGCCCGGTGAGGTGACCTTTTCTTTGATCAGGTATTCACTGGCAGCGATGAAGTCATCAAAGACGTTTTGCTTCTTCGTTTTCGTTCCCGCTTTGTGCCACGCTTCACCGTACTCGCCGCCGCCTCGTAGATTAGCGATCGCGTAGACGCCCCCTTGCTCAAGCCAAACGGCTCGACCGACCGAGAAATAGGGCGTGAGCGAGATATTAAATCCACCATAGCCGTACAGGATCGTGGGATGAGGACCAGGCTGTAAATCCTTTTTATGGATCAAAAACATAGGCACTTTGGTGCCGTCTTTGCTCGTGAAGAAGACCTGGCGCGAGGTGTATGCGCCGCTATCAAAAGCGAGCTTTGGCGCACGATAAAGAGCGCTCTTCCCCGACTTAACATCGAGTCGATAGATTGAAGATGGGCGAGTAAAGTCCGAATACACATAAAACACGTCGGGATCATCGACGCGACCGCCAAGCCCCCAGACGCTGCCGATACCCGGCAGCTCAAGCTCGCCAAGGCTCTTACCTTCAAGCGTAAATCGCTCGGCGACGGCGTGCGCATCTTTCAGAAAACTCAGCAGGAGGTGACCACCCACAACCGACGCCGAGCGTAAGGTCTCAGCTCGTTCGGGCACCACCTCGGTCCAGCTCGTCTGCAGCGGTTGATCCAAGGTCATCTTCATGATGCGTTGTTTGGGTGCGCCCGAGTTGGTCTTGAGCCACACGGTGTCGTCTATTTTACCGATCGGCCACGTGCCCGAGCTCCAGTCCGGCAGCACCACCGTGGGCTCAGCATCTAGATCACTCAGTCGTTTGAACCAGAGTAGGTTTCGGTTGTCGGTGTCCTTTTTAGCATAAAGCCATAGCAGCTGGTCGTCGTCACTGACCCAGCCGCCAACGTGCCATTCCGGTTGCTCTGGCTGCGCAAACACAACCTGATCTTGAGCCTGCTGATCCCCTAGACGGTGGAAGAAAACGCGATGGTTCTCGTTGGTCTGTTGGAGCTTATCTTTGGGCTCTGGGAAGCGACTGTAGAAGAAGCCTGAGCCGTCTTTTCGCCATGAGATACCCGACCACTTAACCCACTTGAGGGTCTCGGCGTGCTCGCCGGTGACGGTGTCCATAAGCCTGATCTCACGCCAGTCCGAGCCACCATCTGAGACCATGTAGGCGAGCCAGCGACCGTCTTCGCTCGGGGCATAAGAGCTCAGCGATACCGAGCCGTCTTTGGAGAAGGTGTTTGGGTCGAGTAAAACTCGAGCTTTGCCCTCGAGCCCTTTGGAGACCATCAGCGTCGAGTGCTGCTGCAGGCCGCTGTTGTGCCGATAATAGTAATGAGCGCCCACGCGACTAGGTGCGCCAAAGCGCTCGTAGTTCCAGAGCGCTTTGAGTCGTGTCTTGAGCTGTTCTTTGTGCCCAAGGCTTTTGAGGTGTGCCTGGGTCAGCTCGTTTTGGGCAGCGATCCAAGCCTTGGTCTGCTCGCTCTTTGAGTCCTCGAGCCAGCGATAGGGGTCAGGCACACTCACCCCATGATGGACGTCCGTCACGGTGCCTTCGGCGCTCGCTGGATAGGTGTAGCTTGCGCGATGTGCGCAGGCGCTAGTCTGGATTAGGGCTCCCGCAAGAACAACCAGCCACAGAGCAGCTGGGCGGTGACGCTGATCACCAAGAGTGCGCCGGCCGCGAGCCGAATGTTTTGCGGCAGATCCGCTAGGGCGAGGACGCCGATAAAGAACCCGTGCCATAGGACAGAAACCCCCTGCATCGATCGATCGGTTGTGCCCCGAAACTGAGGCTGGTCTAGGGCGACCACCGCGCAGCCAAGGGCGATAAAGAGAATCAAAATAACACCATCGGTTAGCCCAGCAAAACGCAAGCCGTGGTAGGGCAGAAAGAGCACAAAACCCAAGAGCAAGGTGTTGACCGAGGCGAACGCGACGTCGAGATTAAAGGACACCGCACCGACCGGCTCCTCGCCGCGCTTTCGGTCCCGCCGCGACACCAGCCAGCACAGCGCAGCGTGAAACAAGAACATCCACAGCGTCGAGCTGTAGGGGACGCCCATCCAGCGCGCCTCGGTGGTCAGGTGTTCTTTCCAGCGCCACCAGGGCATCTCCGGGCCGATGAGGTCGTAGGGCGTGTACATGACCACCGCAAACAGACCGCACACGACCGCCTCTGGGATCGGATCGAGCCCTAAACGCCTGGCAAAATGCAGGCAGGCATAGACCACGGTGTGGTACACAAAGGTGATGTAGAGCGGCAGCTTGTGATGATAGAGCATCACGCTAAAGCGCTCATGACCGAAGCTGTCGACGTAGTTGTAGGTGATGATCTCAAGGACGACCGCGTAGACCAGGATGGTCAGCCAAGCGTACAAGGGACGCTGGTCTCCGGAACGAAGCGCCTTGAGAACATGAACGACCGTGATCAACCAACACCCGAGCAGAGCCATCTCGATGAGCGCGTTGCTTAAGGGAAGACTCGCCGGGCTAAAGAACTCAAGCATCGGCAAGCTGGTGTCGACGACCGGCAACTTCATGAGCCGCCCTCCAGCGCCACCTCAGCGTTCGCCTTGGGTTTGCGCCTGCGGCGCTTCTCGAGTCGAGCGAGTGATCGCTGCTCGATCGCGGCCGAGCTGTAGCTTAGCGGCGTGGCGACGGGGCGCTCGTTTTGGTCTTCGACGAAGCTCTTCTCGCCGTAGCTGAGCTCTTCACAACGCCAAGTCCCAAAGATCCGATCCCACCAGTGGATGGTCTGGGCGAAGTTGACGTGAAAATAGGTATGGTGATCGTCGTGGAACGCTGCGGGGCCTTGCCAAGGCAGCACCATACCAAAGCGAATACCCGAGTGATCGATCAAAGAGACCGTGTGCTGGTACAGCAGCACGCCAATCACCCCAGCCGGGTGCAGAGGCAGAAAGAAAATCGGAGACATGCTGACGATTTGAAAGGTCAGCAGCTCAAAGGGGTGGGCGGCGACCGCCGTAAAGGCGCTCGGCGTGCGGTAGCGATGATGGATGCAATGGGCAAAACGGTAAGGCCCCTTGCGGTGCATCCAGCGGTGCGCCCAGTACAGACCAAAATCACCCACGACGAAGAACGCAATCGTCGAGCCGATGGTGTAGGCCCAGCCATAATCAGCGACGTCAAAGTAGAGCATGCTGAAGCCGCCGGTGACGACGTGGTAGTACAGGATCCCGCTGATCACAGAGAGCATGATCATATTGAGCGTGCCGAGTTTGCGCTCTTCCTTGGCTAAGCGCTTGGGCGCCCAGCGGTCGGGCTGCACCTTCCAGGTCTCAGGCTCGTCTTTGCGTTGCTTGTAGTAGATCCAATCGAGAAAGAGGCTCGGGATCCAATACACCGCCAACCCACCACCGACGGTGATCGCAAAGCACTCAAGCAACAACAGCCAATCCATAATGTTGCTCCTGACCAAGGGTTGGCAACACAACGTCTAGAACGCGTTCTAGTCAAGGGCAGGCCGCTATTTCGGGTTGGTCAACGCAGGCTAACCTCGGTAGGAAAGAGCCATGATGAATCTAGCTCTGACTCTTGTGCTTCTCGCAGCGGCCCCTGCGGACAAACCGGCTGAGTTGCCCAAACTCGCGGTGATGGACCTTGAGCTCAAGCGCGGCCTGGATAAGGCAACCGCCGAGATGCTCAACGAGTTGATGCTGGATCGCCTGAGCCGGTCCAAACGCTTTGACACCGTGATCGGCGGCTCGGATTTGCGTGAGATGCTGAGTTTAGAGGAGCAGAAGGTGGCGCTGGGTTGCGACGCCGACAGCTGCCTAGCAGAGCTCGGAGGCGCGCTCGGTGTACCGCTCATGATGTCCTCAAGCCTGGGCACATTCGCCGGGAACTACATTTTGAATCTCAAGCTGATCAGCGTCGAGGACGCTAAGGTTCTGGCTCGCTCGAGTCGCGTGGTCAAAGACGAGACCAAGCTGCTCGATGAGCTGACCGCGAGTCTCGACCAGATCGTGCGCGAGGGCATGACCGCTCCCGCTGCCAAGACTGAAGCACCACAAGCGACACCCAAAACGCCGACAAAAGCGGCTCCTGCGGTAAAACAGGGCTCCAAGCTGTGGGCTAAGATTTCGGGTGTGACGCTGCTCGCTGGCGGGGTCGTGACCGGCACGGTCTTTAACAACCCAGGTGACGTCTCGCTGGAGCAATCGATGAACGACTACAAGACCGGCGGTTCGAGTTGGGCAGAATTCTCCGCTGATGTTGAGCGCCGCAATGTGTTTAACGGGCTCGGTGTTGGGCTTTCGATTACCGGAGCCATCTTAGCGGCTTATGGCTGGTTGGGGGGCTCATGATGCGCAAGGCTCTATGGCTCGTTGTCCTCGGCGGCTGCTTGCCCATCGATGCTGAGGTGGTGACGTTTCACGATTCGATGGATCGAGCGAGGCTTGAGTGGTGCGATAATCTTCGCTCGGATTGGTGTCCGACGATTGATGGGAAGTGTGTATCGGTGCGGATCGGTCCCGATCAGGAACCACTAGCCGGCGATGACAACTCAGAGACTTATGACCGGATGTCAGCCTGTCTTTTGCCTTGTTCGGACCAAGCTCAGTGTCCCATCGATCACTTGTGCAATGAGGTCACCACGAACGATGGCGAAACGACGCATCGCTGC
The DNA here is from genome assembly GCA_040260805.1 of Myxococcota bacterium. Classification (GTDB taxonomy): domain Bacteria; phylum Myxococcota; class UBA4151; order UBA4151; family UBA4151; genus CACGMS01. Next base: position 10,617 of record JBDQPD010000097.1, read on the forward strand.
GTCCCACGAACATTCTGCAGGGGCGCTGCTGACTGCGGACAGTCAAAGTACGGAGGGCATTTGTTCAACTCCTCCTGCAAACCTCTCGGGACTCCGATCTGTCGTCAGGTGGCTGATGCGAGCTTATTGAGTTGCCAAAACGATGCCGACTGCACCGCGCTCCACGGCGAAGGCGCTGTCTGTCATTTGCAGGCCTGTGAGTTCGCTGCGCAGGGCGCGGACAGCTGCCTGCCCGATCGTTTCATGGACGGCGAGTGCGTGCATGAACCGGCGCCAGCAGAAGATCCGCTCAGCCGACTGCTCGGACACCTTCCAAATCTTGGCATCGATGATTCGGGATGTGACCTTGGGCAGTGCAATGACGGGTTAGGGGTGTGTGTAAGCCTTACGTCTGGGGTTCAGCGTTGCTGGCCTCTAGAGCAAGACGGAGCGTGCCCTCCGGGGTGGAGTGCCGTCTCGGTTTCCGTTGAGCCTCGGATTTCCAATGTTAAGGTCTGCATCCCACCGGTTCCCTGCATGCCCAACGGCAAACGAAGCGGTAATGACCACGAGCGCGCCCACTGCCCAGGCTTATCCGATGGCCATCAAGCCTGTCCGTCAGGTTCGATGATAAAGGTGCTCTCCAACCGCGTGGCCTGCGGCGAGGCTGACGGTGCGCAAGCCTGTCCCGAAGGGAGCTCTTGCGTCGACACGGTCTGCGTGGTCACGAGCGAAAGCAGCTTTGAGGCATGGCAGATGCACAGTATTCCGACCTGCGAGCTTCAACGGCGATAACCGTCAAACGAACTAGCTTTCGTTCGGCTCTTCGATTTCTGGTTGCGCTTCCACCAAGCGCTCCCAGCCTTCAGGCAAGAGCTCAGCAATCTCAGACGGGTCCTCCAAGCTGTTCACGTAGAGCTTGAGCACCAGGTCGTTGGGGACGTTGGGATTAAAGGTCGCCTTGGCGTCCCAATCGGGTTTGCCCTCGACGCCCCACAAGAAATCCCACTGACCGCTGATCACGTTGGAGTTGATCGGGTTGCGGTTCTCGTCGAGCTCGACCCAAAACTTCACCCCCCCGTAGGTTGAGCCTTTGTTGCCCATGCCAAAGAAGACCACGTTGTCGGGGTCTTGCACGACGCCTTTATAACCCTTGAGCCCTTTGACGTCCTCAGGGATCCAGCTGGGTTTGTCCTCGCTGGTCTTATCCCAGCGGTTGATCTCTTCGATGGTGCGGGTGCCGTTCGCCACGCTCGAGCCGGTCCAGGAGTCAGCGGCGAAGACGCCCTTGTTGCGGATAATGTACGTCATCGCTTCTTCGGCTAAGATCTCGTTCTCGTCTTCACGCACCACGTAGGCGAGCTCACTCACCGGAATGCGCTTGTCGTCGCCCCGCGTCGTCTTGACCAATAAATCGCCGGTGATCTTGGCGTCGTCGCTGTTGGTGAGCTCGAGCGTGCCATCCGCTAGGGTCTTGGCGCCGCTAAAGTTGACATTACTCAGTAAGCTGCCCGTCGCTTCGGTACCATCTTTGAGCACGATCGTGTCCTTGGTCGCTCCGCTGGCTAAGACGCCGCTTTGCGAGGCTCTGCGGATGCTTGCGACCTCGTCGGCGGCGAACTCTTTGCTCCCGTCTTCAAGCTTGAGCCCGAGGCTGCCGCTCGGTGCGTTGGCGCGATCGCCAATCACGACCATCGAGTCGCCGGCGCGGTGGGTGTCGGCGTGGTAAAAATCGATCTCGCTGCTGACCTTGCCTTGAACGATGGTGCCGTCTTTGAGGTGCAACTCGTCGGGATTGTCATCGTAGCGATTGCCCGCTTGGGTGTGCCGGGGGAAGATCTCGGTGAGTCGGCGCCCGACCATGTCGCGCACCTCTTTTTTGGTGAAGGTGAACTCGTTGTCGCCAGACTTGATGGTCACATCACGGCCGGGCTGGGGGAAGCCGTACTTGAGGGTCACTAAGCCCTGCATGGCGTTGCGATCACAAAATCCCCACCACGAGGCGCTGTACGAGCCGGTCGATTTGCCGTCGCCCTTGACCTTGCCGTCAGCTGCCACGATCACGTTGGTGACGTCGTTAGCGGGCACCTCGTCACCGGCGGCGTTCTTAAAGACCGGGGCCCAGGTGTTCTCGTCGATGAGCTTGGCTTCGACTTTGAGCTCTTCGCCGCTCTCGTCGTGCTTGGGGACCAGGCGGTCACCGCTGGCGCTGTCGAGCGTTACAAAGTTGTTCCAGGCGTAAAAATCGACCTTCATGTCAAAGCTCGAGTCGAGTTTTCGGTCACCAATGGCTTGATGATCCACCGGCAACTTGCTGGCAAAGTCCACGCCGGTCGACTTGATGGCGCTGGACTCTTTAAAGCTCGAGCTTGGCTTCGTATTGCCGGTCTCTTCTCGAATGATCCAGTTGAGCGGGCTCTTCTTCTCGAAGGCTTCAGCTTTGGCGGGTTTACCCTCGGCGGTGAGCACCTCATCGATCTTCTTCGCAGTCGAGACGAAGGCGCCGTTCATGCTCATATAAGCGGACCACTTTTTCTTCTTGTCGATGTCAAAGTCGCCTTGAGTGCGCTCGGGGTCGGTGCCCCAAGCGAGCTCCCAGGCGGTGCCGAGCATGTCGCCATCGGGGTCTTTCGCGCCGTAGGCCTGAGCGAGCGGCGAATCGAAATAGGCTTTGAGCAGACCTTGGCGGGCTTCGACCGCCTCGGCTCCTGAGGCGTTCTCGTTGATCACCTTGGCGTAGTCTTGAAACAGATACAGCGCGTTCTTAG
>JBDQPD010000079.1:0-15788 GCA_040260805.1 Myxococcota bacterium
GAAAGGGGGAGCGTTTGAGGCCTCCACGCAACGCTTTAGCCAGCTTCCCATCGGGTTTGTTGCGTGGACCTTTGGCTTCGATAGCGACCTTGGGTGCGCCGCTATCCTTAGCCTTCAGAATAGCGCCAAAACCGGACGATGCCCCCTCAAACAAGAGGTCACCGTACCAGCTAAAGAGCATCGCCTTATCGTTCGCTAAGGGCGACCCAGGGCAGTGAACAACGCGCCCTTTAGCCTGGCATGTCGCCAGCTTTGAACAGCCGGCTAAGATCAAGCCTGTGCGGCTCGGCTCGAGTGACGCGCTAAGGGTTTGCGTCAGGTCGTCACAGGATTGGCTCTTTGAGCGCACGATGACTGCGATTTGCGCCATGTTCGGGTGGCGGTCGAGCAGTTGGTCCGCTTCGTTTTGTAGGCTGGTGAGTGCGGCGAGTACGATCAACATGAACAGCCCATGGCGGGGCTAAGGCACCTGGTCAAGAGCCTAGCCATTGATCTTTTCTTCAGCATTTAGCGCTCGCAAAAGTATCGGTTACCTTCGTCACATCGGACATCGTTCCAGCGACCGCCAAAGCCTCTGTAGAGTTCACCGCAGTCCTCTCGGTTTTGCCAGTCGTCAGGTTGACCGTTTTGCCAGTATCTAAAGTTCGTATCTCGCCCTCGCCAAACCCAATCATTGTCCTGGTTTTTGTACAATCCAATCCAGAAGTCTTGGTTGCGTGCGGCGCTCCAGATCAGCCGATGATCTGCCTCGCTGACGATGGTGATGAGGTTACCGCCCCAGTCTTCGCAGGCGTCTTGCGCTTGCGACCAGTTTCGAGAGCGATCGCATCGGATGGTCAGCGGGGTTCGGTTGGCGACAAATTCACAACGGTTGGGCGCTTCGCCGAGCTCGCAAGCGTTTGAGCATTCATCGTCATTGTTTTGGTTTCCGTCATCGCATTGCTCTTGGCCGGTATGAAGAACCCCATCGCCGCAGCGAGCCACAGCGCAGTCGTTGGTGCAGGCGTCGTTCGTGTTGTCATTACCGTCGTCACAAGCCTCACCCGGTTGAACAAATCCGTCCCGGCAAGCGGGTGGAGCGCAGACGGTCGTGCAGTCATCGGTGTTGTCGTCGTTGCCATCATCGCAGGCTTCAACGCCCTGCTGAATCACGCCATCCCCGCAGCGTGCCATTTGGCAGGTGTTTAGGCACGCATCGGTCGAATCCTCGTTGCCGTCATCGCAGCCTTCGGCGTTGGGGTCTTCAGCGTCTAAATCGGTGCGGGTGATCCCGTCACCGCAGCGCGCTGTTTGACAGATGTCCGTGCACGCATCGGCGGGGTTGTCGTTGTTGTCGTCACAGGCTTCATGCCCCTCGACGCCCGCTTCGAGGTCGGCTCGGACCACTCCGTCGCCGCATTGCGCAGGCTGGCACGCGTTGGTGCAGGTGTCTTCAGCGATCGCGTTGCCATCATCGCAGCCTTCATCTCCGGTGATGATCCCATCACCGCAGCTCGGCGGCGCGCACAAGCTCGTGCAGCCGTCATTGTCTTCGAGGTTTCCGTCGTCGCAGGTTTCGCCCTCTTGAATGATCCCATCACCGCAGATTCCCGGCCGACATAAGCTGCTGCAGCCGTCGTCCTCATCGTCGTTTCCATCATCACAGATCTCGGCGTTTGAGACGATGCCGTCACCGCAAACCGGCGGGCCACAAGCGGTCGTGCACAGGTCGTCTTCGTCGCGGTTGCCATCGTCACATTCTTCGTCGCCCGAAACGACGCCGTCGCCACATTGAGGGGGCGCACAAAGCGTCGTGCAGTCGTCGTCTTCGTCGTAGTCCCCGTCGTCGCATTCTTCGCCTGTTGAGACCAAACCATCGCCGCAGCGCGGCGCGTTGCAGTCGGTAGTGCACTGGTCATCGTTGGCGGTGTTTCCATCGTCGCAGAATTCGCCCTCGGCGAGCAGACCATCACCGCAGACTGGCTCGGTGCATTGGGAGGTGCACCCGTCACCATCGACGACGTTGCCGTCGTCACACCCTTCACCCGGCTGCACGATCGAGTCGCCACATTTCATCGCAACGCACAGGCCCTCTCGGCATGAATAACCGTCGGGACAGTTGGCATCGGCTTCGCAACGCGTCACGTCGAAGTATTCAGCTGCGGGTAAGCAGCCAAAGCTGAGCCCTAGAGCCAGCACAATAAGACTGCGTTGAACGATGGGTTTCATAGCCACAATCTACCTTATTTTCCGTGGTTGCGCACGAAGCGCATGCGCAGCGTGAGCACCAGTTCGTCCTTTTGGTTCGTGATCGAGATCATCAGCCAACGGCTGTCTAGCTCGGTCTGCTCGATCCGACCCACACCTAAAAGCACATCACCGGGCCAGACCATCCCTGACCAGCGTATACTGGTCTCACGGACGGTCTCGGGGCCGAAGTATTCAGCAGCCCAGACGCTCGCTGCGCCAGCCGGGTACATGCCGATGACCAAGGGAGCATCGTAGCCAGCCGCTTGAGCGAAGCCTTGGTCGTGATGAATGGGTTGAAAGTCACCACTTGCGCCCTGATAGCGGACCACGTCGGTTCGACTGATCGGCCCGAGCTCAAACCGCTCAGCGAGCTGATCGCCCTTTTTGAGGTCCCAGACCTTCATGGCGTCTCGAGCCCAAACTCGATGGCTCGCATGGTGCTGCTGGCTCGAAGCGTGCCGCTTGAGTCGTGATAGTCCGTCACCACATCGACAAAGGTCAGGACCTTTCCGCTTCGATTGGTCTTTTCGTAGATTTTATCGACTCGGCTCTGTGCGGTGAGCGTCTCACCGACGCCAGGTGGAGGACCGTGAAACACGAAGGTTTGTTCGGCATGCACTGATCGGCTTGGATCAAACTGGACCGCCTCTTTGACATCGGCGCCCTCGACCCGAGCTTCCCAGAAGAAGGCAGCGGTCAAAAAGGTCGGCGGAATTACCGCGTGCGTCCAGGGCCTCGCGTTTAAGCTCTCGACGAACTCGAGCACTTTGCCGTGCTCAATCGGGAATTTAAAGGCGGCTCCTTGCTCGCCCTGAACCGGTTGCACCATCTTATGCCCTTTGACTGGAAACGGAGACGGTCTCTCCGGTCATATAACTGCTCAAATCCGAGGCTAAGAAAACCATGACGTTGGCGACTTCCCAGACCTCGGCCGGGCGCCCGAAGGCTTCCTTTCTCGCGAGCTCTTCAAGGAGCTCTTCGCTGGTGACCTTGGCCAAGAAGGGATGCATCGCTAGGCTCGGCGCAACGGCGTTGATGCGCACACCAAACTCAGCGGCTTCGAGCGCAGCGCAGCGCGTGAGCGCCATGACTCCAGCTTTGGCAGCGGCGTAATGCGCTTGTTCCTTTTGGGCGCGCCAGCCGAGGACGCTTGCGTTGTTGACGATCACGCCTCGTCCTTGTCCCTTCATATGTTTCATCGCTGCGCGAACACAGCGAAAGGTCCCATCAAGGGTAACCTCCATCACCCGACGCCAGGCTTCATCGGTCATCTCGATAATCGATGACGAGCCTCCCAAGCCTGCGTTGTTGACCCACACGTCGATCGAGCCAAACATCGCGTCACCGGCGGTGACTAAAGACTGGACCTGTTGTTCGTCCGTTACGTCACAGACCACCGAGCTGACGGAGCCGTAATCTGCGAGACGCTCCGCCGCTTTTTCGAGCCTCGCTGGGTGATGGTCCGAGATCAGCACCGAGGCACCCTCTTCAAGGCAGCGCTTGGCGGTCGCATAGCCAATACCGGTCCCCGCGGCTGCGGTGATCACCACGTTTTTGCCGTCGAGCAGCTGGTGGCCTTTCGGATAATCAGGAAGTGTCACGATCGGTCCCTCCAGGGGTCCTTGGGTAATCCTAGGGCGCGCTCGGCAATCACGCTTCGCTGAATCTGATTCGATCCCGCATAGATGGTGTCGGCCCTTGAGAACAAAAACAGGCGCTGAAGTGAAGACAGGTCGTACCCTTCGCCGACTAAATCGCCGGCGCTGCCTAAGACCTCCATGGCGAGCTCGCCGAGTCGTCGGTGCCAGCTCGCCCAGTAGAGTTTGAGGGTATAAGCCTCTGGGCTGAGTTGACCCTCAAGCATGCCCGAGAGCATGCGCAGGGTCGACCAACGCATGGCTAAAAGCTCCATCCGACTCTGGGTCAGTCGATGGCGAATCTGCTGGTGCTTGAGCATGCCACGCTCCCTGGCTACGGCTGCGATCTGCAGCCACTCGTTGGTAAAGTTGAGCTGCTGCGCAAGAGTGGAGGTGCCGCGCTCAAAGGCTAGGGTTGCCATGGCGACCCGCCATCCATCACCTGGCTCGCCGACGACCCAGCGCGCGTCGGTTCGAGCGCCGTCGAAGAAGACCTCATTGAAGTCGCCCTCGCCGGTCGGCTGGACGATCGGGCGAATCTCAACTCCGGGCTGATCCAACGGAACCAAAAGGTAGCTCAAGCCTTGATGTCGAGTAGAGCCGGGTTCGGACCGTGCGAGGACAAAGCACCAGTCGGAGCGATGCGCTAGCGAGGTCCACACCTTTTGACCGGTGATCACCCACTCATCACCTTGGCGCTCGGCGCGGGTTCGTACCCCTGCCAGATCACTGCCTGCACCTGGCTCAGAGTAACCTTGGCACCAGAGCTCTTGGACCGATGAGATCTTAGGAAGAAAACGCTGCCTTTGATCCTCCGAGCCCATGGCGATCAAGGTCGGCCCGAGCAAGCCTTCGCCGATGTGACCAAGCCGTCCTGGCGCCTGCGCTCGAGCGTATTCTTCAAAGAAGATGACCTCTTGCATCAAGGATAACGCGCGACCGCCAAACTCTGGAGACCAGCTCAAACAGTTCCAGCCGCTCGCCCCTAAGAACCGTTCCCATTCTAGCCGCTCGTCAAAGAGTTCTTCTTCGTCACCCGGACCGCCGCGGCCGCGCAGTCCAGCGAAGGGCCCGTTGAGTTGTTCTTCAAGGAAGCGACGAACCTCGAAGCGAAAGGCGTTTTCATCGGCTGAGAAATTGAGGTCCATACTCAGCCTCCCTCGAGGCCAAGCAGATGGCTTGCGTGGTCTAAATGCTCAAGCGACGAACCGAGCAGATGTCGGTTGGCTTGGGCGCGTTTGAAGAAGAGGTGCGCAGGGTGCTCCCAGGTAAAGCCAATGCCACCATGGACTTGGATATTTTGCCCGGCGCATTCAAAGCTCGCATCGCCGGCTAGTTGGGCTGCTGAACGCGCCACAAAGGGGAGCTCGTCGGTTTGATGGTCGGCGCACCAAGCCGCATAAAGGGCGACGGATCGAGCCGCCTCTAAACGCGTAAACATGTCGGCGATGAGGTGTTTGATCGCTTGGAATTTACCGATGACTTCGCCGAACTGACGCCTTGTTTTGGCGTACTCAACGCTCGCCTCGACGCAGGCTTGCGCAATGCCCACTTGCTCATGAGCTAAGGCGACCATCGCTCGGTCCTGGGTAAAGCTGAGCAGGCGGTTTGCTGCTTCCCCGGTAGCGATGATTGAGCTCGAATCCAGCGCCAAGCCTTGGGCGCTCAACGATGCTTTTTTACGGCTCTGGTCCAGGGTGTCTTGCTGGCTGCGCTCGAACCGGTCGCAGGGCAGCAAGGCGAGCACGAGGTTTTGGTTGCGATCTTTCGCTTGAAGAATGACCCAATCTGCCTGGGCGCCGTGAGGAACATCGGACCAGGCTCCGCTGAGCGCATCACCATCCCATATGCCCGTCCCTAAACCCGCTACCGTCGCGAGCGATTCACCCATGGTCCACAACGGCAGATGCTGAGTCTTGAGGGGCTCAGCGTCGCTTTGATTTAGAAGGTCACAAGCCAGCATGGCGTGGGCGAAGAAAGGTGAGGCTAAAAGATGCTGCCCGAACAAGGCGCAAAGGGCGCTCATCGCTTCCATACCCATCTGGGTTCCACCGAACGACTCGTCCACCATGACGCTGCACAAGCCGAGCTCGCAGAGTTGGTTCCAGGCCTTTGGGTCATAGCCGGCGCGGTGTTGTTGAGCCGCAAGCTGTGCCTCGATGCCCCCAAGCGGCTCAAGCCAGCGAGCGGTCATTGCGCATAATTCATCGACGTCTGTGTGATGCCTGAAATCCACTAAGAAGCCCTTCGCCGAGGCAGCCGTGCGCAGATGGTTCTAGGAATGTTGAGCCAGATCAAGAGCTCGGGCGTGATAAAGGGTTTTCCACTGTTCAAAAAGGCGACTGACGACTCTCGAGCGGGGTCCGCCCAGACTAAGACGTTGGTAAACCCAAGGTGTCCATAAGCGCCGCTGGTGCGCGGCCCAAACAGGCTCATCAGCGGGTGTCCGAGCATAAAACCTAGCCCATAACTGATGGGTAATTTGATGACCGAATCCAGCTGCGTAAACGCAGACTTTGAGACCGCTTGGCTCACGGTCTCGGGTTTGAAAATTTGGTGGCCATCGAGCGAGCCGCCGCAGCGCAGCATTTCGAAATAGCGACAGACCTCGTTGGCGGTGGCGAAGACGTTCGCTGAGGGGACGACCGCATTGAGAAAGCGCTCATCGTTCGTTGATTTAACGACCTCGCTTAGGCTCATGCCCAAGCTGCGCTCGATAATTCGAGTCAGCGGATACACCGCAGGTGGGCCGGTAAAAACGTCCGGGGCGTAGAGGGCTCGCTTCTCAGGAGAGAGGCCATAGTTCATGAACTCGAAACCGAGCGGTTCACAGATCCATTCGCGCTGAAGATCTCGCAGGCAACGCCCGCTGACCTCACGCACAAGCTCCCACAAAATGTAACCACCCGTCAGCGCATGATAAGCAGAGTTGACCCCGCTTTGACTTGCCATCTTGGCTTTGCCGATCATCGCTCGAATATGATCGTGGTCCTCAAGGCGATCCAGATTGATTTCGCCAGGCAAGTTCTCGAGCCCTGCTCGGTGACTCAATACATGCCGAATGGTGACGTCTCTTTTTCCGTCTTGGTTGAATTCTGGAAGGTAGCGACTGACCGGATCATCGAGTTGGAAAAACCCGCGCTCAACCAAGCCATGAACCATCATCGCGGTGATCGGCTTGGTCGCAGAGAACAGATTAAAGGGTGTATCAGGTGTCGCCTCAACGCGGGGTTGATCGCGCACGTCGTCAGGACCATTGCCCTGAGCGTGTCCTACGGCTCGGTCCAGAACGACTTCGCCTCGCACCCGAAGACACAAGGCCATCGCAGGCTGAAGCCCCAATCGATAATAACTCAAAACGGCGTTCCAGATCGCCTCGATGTCGTCTTGGTCTAATCCGGCGCGTGCGGCGGGAACCTCGCGAACACTGATCCTAGTTTTGGGAGGATTTTCGACCTCTTGGATCCTGCGCGAGATCATCGATTAGGCACCTGCGGCTCGTTGCTGAAGGAAGTTCAACAAGACCGAGTTGATCGCTTTGGGCGCCTCGACGATGGGTGCATGAGCTGTGTCGGGGATGATCTCAAGTTCGGCTCGGTCCCCTAAGTGAACTTGGAGCCTTTGCGCTAAGGACACCGGAAATAAGCGATCATGCTCGCCCCAAATGATTTGGACTGGATGATGTCGTTGTTGCTCGGTGTGCGGCTCATCGAGGTATTGGATCAAGTTGTCGAGTAACGCGATGCGCTCGGTGCGAAATCCTTTGAACAAGTTTTGGTGGGCGTCACGCCAGGCAAAGCGAGGCACTTTTGGCGGTCGATGATACGCAAGCTGCATCAGCAAAGGGAGCGTCGACGGCTCATCAGGAACCAGCAATTGATTCATGTCGGGGATATCGAAGCGCAGCAGCACTTGCTGATAATCGTCTGGACTCATGACCGTGGCAGGGCAATCGATCAGCGTCAGACTTCGGACCAAGTCCGGGTCGTCATTAGCGATCAAGAAGCTGACAAACCCACCGTACGAAATACCGGCTAGATGCACGGGAGAACCGACCTGCTCGAGCAGGTGCCGAATGGCTTTAGCTTGGCTCTCGAGGCTCGGCTCGGCTCCGCCTCCGTCGCTTTCGCCGAACCAGAGCAAATCCGGAACCAACAGACGATAATGTTTGGAGAGCTCGCCCACCATATCAGCCCATTGCCAAAGGCAGCTGCCGCCAAAGCCATGCAGGAGAACGAGCGTCTCGTCACCTTGACCGCCAGACCAAACATGGAGGTGTCCGGTATCGAGGCTCAGCCGATGGGGGACTAATCCAGCGCGCCGGAACCGCTGCTTCAGAACCTTCCGCACCCATCGGGTCGGGCTGCTCAATCCCGCCTTCAGTCGTCGAAGCGACCAGCCATTGGGTGCTCGTTCGAGGGCTTCCATCAGGTCCCGCAAAGACACATCGGTGTATTGGTCAACTCTTGGTTGGTGAGCTCGCCGGCTAGCGTGAACCAGGTCCGACTTGGGCTGCGATTGGGGATCTCTTCACGGCTCATCGTAAAGCGCGACCAGCCCCCTTCGAAGACAAAGCTCCCCAAAGGTTGGTGGTAGTTTTCGGCTTGAGGGTTGTCGCCTTCTTCGAGGCCGCCGGTGCTGCAGAACAGGCCCTCACACGCGACATTTCCGCGGGTTTGGTAATCGTTCAGACAGCCTGGTCCTTCAGCCGCTTGCTCCGGGGTCCAGCTGTCCTTATCCACGCCGCGTCGATCGTTTGCGGTGCAGCGCCCCCAGGTCAGGGTGTCGTCGCTGCGTTCACCTTCGGCGACGCCGCAGGGGTTGGGCCCAGCGTGCACTTGGACGTCGGTGGTCGTCTCGATCCCGAACGCGGTGACCGTGAATTGCTCGCCGTGCTCAAAGTCGACGATTCGTGCTGTCCCCATCGCCGGCTCACCGCCTTCGTCATCAACCCGCAAGATCAGCGTGCCGGGCGTCAATGGGCGCTCTGCGTTTCCCATGCCAGCCGTGGTATCGGTGATCTCGAAGTTGCCGCTGATCGTGTAAGTGAGCAGCCAAGAGTCTCCGCAGTTCCCCACGCCACCATCTCGAATCGTCGAGCCGGCATCCGCCCCGGGTGTAGGGGTCGAGGGGTCATCGGCACAGCCGGTCAAAGCGAGGAGTAGGATCAGAGCATAGCGCATGGTGATAGGCTCCTTAGCCCAAGGGGCGCGAAGCGAGCAACTAGCGGTCATCATGGCGTGAACCAAATCGGTGAGGACCACGCTCGCTCGCTGATCACCTTGGGCAGCTCGGCTTGGTCGCACACCGCAGGACGAGCGTCCCCTGTGAGCTGACCGCATAGGTAGGCGTTCCAACGACAGGTTGGCTCGGCGATCACGCGCGCATAATAAAAGGCGTGGTCATCGGCGTCGAAGGATTCGTCGGTCCACGTGGCGCATAAACTCGATGAACCGCTCCCCGAGACCGTGCAGGTGTTGGGGTCGGTTTGGAAGGTGCCGCTCCCGTTCGCCAGGGTATGAACGGTGCGGCGCGCAACGCCTTGTGCATCCACCCATCCTTTGATGATTTGAATCTGCGCAAGCGGGGCACCAGGCTCATCGGCGCTGCCCGGGTCTTGAAGCGCCTGGAGTAAGAAGGTGGGTTGGGATGAGAAGAACCCGGGCGCCTCTAAATCTGAGCCCATCGGCACGCCCTCTTGGTACGCTTGAGCCACCATCTCACTGTTCGTGCACAGCTCGCTGTCGAGCCCAAAGCCGCCAAAGAAGCGAAGCGCAATGCGTGGCCCGGAGGTGCCGTAGACCTCGCGCCGCTTCAAGGCTTCAAAGAGCGCGTCCCTGGAGTTCTCCTGCGCCCACACACCGACTAAGCCGCCCGGGCTGTCTCGCCAGGTCCCGGCGGTAATATCGTCGCCCGAGAGGCGGTCGTTGGGGTCTCCGTCGTCGGTCCCTTTATGCCCAGCAAAGTTGGCTTCAGAGACCGCACCAGGCGTGGCGTTGTGCGTGTCGGTGCTGGCGATGATGCCGAGCTTGAGGGGGTTGATGCCTTGGATCCGTTGACGCTTCAGGCCTTCGATCAGCGCCCCGCGCGCAAAGTCGGTCTGACTGACGCAGCCTTGAGCGAGCATGCCAAACCCACCGATGCCATCGATGCAGTCTTCAAAACCAGGTTCATGAACCTTCTCAAACGAACAGAACTCGTCGGGTGCCCCGAGCGGTGATTCGAAACCTTCCATGCATTCGCTGTCGCCTTTGTGCTGATAGATCTCCATCAAAGGTTCCATCCGTTGGCGAAGTTTGAGGCTCTCTACATTGGCTTGGGCGCCGGCAAAGGCTGGCGCGAACATACGGCCATTGGAGAGGTTTGAGTTGTGCGGGATCATCAGGACCTCGCAGCCTTCAATAGCCGAGCAGTCTTGATCGACTGAGCGGTAGAGTTCAGCGCTGGTCGGCGCTTCAAAAAAGCTGGTCGGCCGAGCGGGAACTGCGGCGCTTCGAAAGATGACGTTTCGGTGCAGGTTCGAAACCTCCACAGCGCTCGAGTACTCATAGCCGATCAACGAGGTAAATTGGCACGCATCGGTCCGGTCGTAAGCCGCCTCGGCAGCGTCTTGGACTAGCTTCCATGCGCTCAGCGCGTGTTCTGCGCATTCGCTTTGAGGGTCTCGACACCAGGCGAAGCGTTGAGGGGTTGGGTTCGAGAGTTGAACGCCAAAGTTGAAGGTCGCACCGCCGGCGCTGCGCAAGCCCTGACAGGTGGCGTTGTCGTAGTCGGGCGAATCAGGGTCGATGCAGCTCGCAATCTCGCCAAAGTACTCGGCGTGATCGGTCACCGCTGCGAAGTCGAGCGGCCGATCGAGCTTGAGCTGTCGCATCGACTCTCCGTTCTCGTCATAGGGCGGTAGCGCAATCGTCTCGCCGCGAGCGAAGGCATAAGCGTCAACCGGTCCGGCTCTGAGCTGACTTGAAAAGGCATCAAACGAGAGGGCCGTATGAACGTGCAGATCACCCCAGTAAAGCTGCCGATGAGGATCATTTTGAGCACATTGGACACGGGTCTCGGTGCGCTGAATCTCGTAGGGTTCGTAGTCCGAACACCCCATCAGCACTACCCACCAAAAACCCGCGCGCATCATGTCCCCAGATCGAAACTGCGTTGAATCAACCAAAAGGCTGAGAGCCCTCCGGCGCTGTAGGCTAGCGTATGTTGGGCAAACTGTCCGGGTATCCAGCGAAGCAGCAAGACGACCCCTAGTAACCAAGCCACTTGCGCCACTTCCACGCCCAGGTTGAACAAGGCGACCGCGCTCACGAGCTCCCAGCCCGCTAAGCCGGTCGACGAGAACCCAGATGCTAAGCCCAAACCGTGCAGCAGGCCAAACCCAAGGAGCATGGCTAAAGGCAGCTGGGCTTCACGCCGCAAGCTGAGCCACGCCATGAACATCAGACTCAGCGCGATGCATGCCTCGATCGGCGCAAGCCGAAGATCCAAACCCGTCAAAGCGACCCACGTCAGACTCACCGCATGACCGGCCGTAAAAGCGAGGGTCGCTGTGAGCAGAGCAGGCAGTGATAGGTGATGAACGGCGATCAGCGCGATCAGCAAAAGATGATCCCAGCCTTTGATCAGGTGCCCCATACCTGCGCTGAAATGGGCGCTCGAGACCTTGGGCGACCGGTCCGTGAAATCGAGCGCTGCGCCGCCTCGGCTGACCCGCTGAATCGATGCCGAATCATCGATGAGCGAAGCCATCAACGAGCCTTCATAGCGTCCCTCTAGGCTGAGTGAAACGGATCGAATGGGTTGCTCGCATGCCCATGCGCTGCTCAAATGAAGCGCATCACCGATAGGCTTCCAGCCCGCTAAGCTGACACAACCCGCTGGCGGCAGGGGCCTGAGCCGGTGTTTGGCCGCCTGGCGGTTGAGCGAGAGATTGAGCGTGACGCCGTCGCGTTGGTCGATCACCAATCGCGCGAGGCCCATTCGATGCGCATGAGCGGGGGTTGCGACGAAGACAACGAGCAACGCGAGCCCGCGCATCAGGGCGTCGTACCGTAGCGCTGACGCAGTGATTTAAGCGCTTCATCGACGGTCGCCTTGCGGCGCTCCAGCAGCCAATCCTTTTGCACGCTTGAGGCGACATCTTCGAGCTGCGCCACACCGCTCGAATTGCGCTCGGTCAGCCGCACCAAATGCAGCCCAAAGGTTGAGCTCAGTGGTACCCATCGATCATCTTTTTCGAGCGCCCAAAGACGATGCGCAAAGCCCTCGCCAAAACGGATCTCGAGCTGGGTTTGGGCTTGCCTTTTAAGCGATCGACCGTGCGCAAAGGCGTCGCTTTGAACAAGCCGTGATGCGCTGAGGTTTTCGCTCGCTTTTTGTCGCCTTTGCTCGGCGTCTTTACCGGTGAAGAAATGATGCTCGAAGCTTCGGTTTGCCGGTCGGCTGTAGCGTTTGGGATGGGCGAGCAGAAAAGCTTGGAGTTGGCTTTGGGTAGGGGGCTCAACAGGTGTAGATTCGGCTAAGAAGAACCGCATCACTTGCGCCAGACGCCGCCGCACAATCGGGTCGTCATCGACCAACTCGAGACGTCGAGCCTCTCGCACTAAAATCTCTTCATCTTCCCAGGACCGGATGGCTTGTTCGAGCATGGCTTCGCTGAAGTCGGCTCGCCGCTCAAGGTCGCTGCGCAGCGCGGCGCGCTGAGCGTCGCTGACGTGGACCGCCGTCCTCGTCTCGGGAATGAGCATGAAATCCACAGCAAATAGGGCTGCGCCCAACAACATGAAGACCATCAGCGGGTGGCGTAATCTCTGGACCATAAACCGGGCATTCCTCGTAGTGTGGTACTTTGTCCAGAGTGCACGGGAAAAATTGAAACATGTTTCAGTTGCGCCTTGACCCGGCTCGACACGAGCACGATGCTGCACGAGATGAGTGAGCGTCATGTCGACTTAGTTGTGGTGGGTAGCGGTGCTGCGGGCATGGCGGCGGCTCTGCGCGCTCATGACCAGGGCATGAAGGTCTTGGTGGTTGAAAAAAGCCCCCATTATGGAGGGTCAACGGCGATGTCCGGCGGCGTGTGTTGGGTTCCCAACAACTCGACGATGACTCGACCTGATAGTGACCAAGAGGCTCTGGATTACTTGCTTCACATCACGGGTGAACATGGCGATGCGGAGGCGCTAGCCGTCTACGTTCGTGAAAGTCAGCGTATGCTCGACTACCTCACCAAGAACAGCCGAGTGCGCTTTGATGCGATCGAGAAATACGCCGACTACTACGCCGAAGCGCCTGGCGGTAAAGCGGGCGGTCGCTCGATGGAGAGTCGACCCTTTGACGGGACCGCGCTGGGCGAGGCGTTGCGTGAGCTCCGCCCGCCGCATCCACAGAGTCAGATCCTTGGAAAGTTTGGGATCACTGCCGGGATGGCGCATTCGCTATTGACCGGCGGTTGGCGCGGGACGGTTTTGATGGCTTGGTGCTTCTTGGGGTACCTGCTGCGCAGCTTTAAACGCCGTCGTTACGGTCGAGACACCCGTTTGTTTGCTGGCAATGCCTTAGCCGGTCGTTTGCGCTGGTCGCTCCTTGATCGAGGGGTCGAAGTCGCGCTCGATACAGGCCTTGAAGGATTACTTGAAGAGGACGGTCGCGTGGTGGGCTGTACGGTTCGCTGCCATGATCAAATTCAAACGCTACGCGCTCGGTATGGGGTTATTCTCGCCGCTGGTGGCTTTGAGAAGAATGCAGAAATGCGGGCTCAATATGGTCCTCAGCCGAGCAGCACTGAGTGGAGCGCAGCGAGCCCTTACTCACAAGGTGAGGGGATTCGAGCGGGCGCAGATCTAGGTGCTGCTTTAGACTTGATGGATGATGCTTGGTGGACCCCAACCACGGTCGTTCCTAAATCGGACTTGGGTTGGGTTTTGGTGGTCGAAAAGAACCTCCCAGGGTCGATTTTCGTCAACCACAAAGCCGAACGGTTTTGCAACGAAGCCGGGCCTTATGTCGATGCGGGGCGCGCCTTGTATGAGGATCATGAGCGAAGCGGCGGCGCTGTTCCATCGTTCATGATCTTCGACGCTCAGTTTCGTCACCGCTACCCGGTGGGTCCTGTCGCTCCAGGTTATGCAGCCCCGGACAGTCGAACGCCTCGACGCCTCAAAGAAGGGTTCATGCACCGATCCGATTCGCTCGAAGAGCTGGCTGCAAAACTGGATTTACCACTTGAACAACTGAAGCAAACTATCGAGCGATTTAATGCCCAAGCTCAAGCGGGTCATGATGATGATTTTCAGCGTGGAGATACGTTGTCGGATCGTTATTATGGTGACCCTAGAGGGCACAAAAACCCCTGTTTAGCGGCGATTGCTCAGGCGCCTTTTTATGCGATTAAAGTGTTCCCGGGCGATTTGGGAACGAAGGGCGGAGTGTGCACGGACAGCGGCGCTCGAGTCCGCCGCGAAGATGGTTCGATCATCCCCGGTCTTTACGCGGCTGGAAACAACTCGGCTTCAGTCATGGCGCGAACCTACCCTGGCGCAGGCGGGACGATTGGACCGGCTTTGACCTTTGGTTTTTTAGCGGCTGAATCGGCTTGGGCGGATGGCTCATGAGTTTTCGCCGAAGCCGGATGATTGAGGCTGGATGGGATCATCCACTCGAATGTGTTGAAGCGGACCAACTCCCCGAACCACCACCGGGCTGGGTGCGTATTAAAGTTGAGTGTTGCGGGGTCTGTCATCGCGACCTGATCGATCGCTCTGGTCGCGTTCCTTTTGTGAATTTCCCGGTAACCCCAGGGCACGAGGCCTGTGGTTATGTGGAGGCGCTCGGTGAAGGCGTAGAGCGCTGGGCGCTGGGGGACCGAGTCGCCACGTTGCATCGTGACGCCTGCGGCTCATGCGCCGCCTGCATCCAAGCTGAACCGAGTCTGTGCATTGGCGCCACCCAGATTTTCGGGATCACCATCGATGGGGGTTACGGTAGTCATTTGCTCGCACCTGAGAGTGCCTTGTTTGCTGTTCCTGACTCGCTCGATGCGCGTCTAGCCGCAACGCTTGCGTGTACCTACGGAACGGCATGGCGAGCGCTATCACGTCATGGCGCGCCGTCAGCTGGTGATGTCGTGGTCGTGGTGGGTGCTCACGGTGGAGTGGGTCGCTGTGCTGTCGAGC
Organism: Myxococcota bacterium; assembly: GCA_040260805.1. Classification (GTDB taxonomy): domain Bacteria; phylum Myxococcota; class UBA4151; order UBA4151; family UBA4151; genus CACGMS01. The sequence continues at coordinate 15,044 of JBDQPD010000079.1, forward strand.
TGGCGAAACGATTAGGTGCTGAGGTGGTCGCAGTGGTTCGTCGTGATCGCGACGACGGGCTTGGAGCGCTTGGAGCCGATCATCTGATCGTTAACCAAGACGGTCGTTTTCATAAACAGATACCCTGTGCGCCGGCAAAGGTCGTGGTCGATTGCGTCGGCGCGGCAACTTTTAATGCCTCTTTACGCTGTCTCGGTGTCGGCGGTCGCCTGGTCTTAGTGGGTAATATCGACGCTCAGCGCAGTGAACTGCAATTGGGCAGGATGATCGTTTACGGCTTGCAGGTGGTCGGCAGTTCGGGCGCCAATCACGCCGAACTCGAGACTCTTTTGGATTGGCATGCCGAGCAACCTTTGAGCCCCAGCTTTGGAGCTTCCTACGGTGTACTCGATGCGGACCGGGCGATGCGCGACTTACAGGCCGGAGGCTGCTGTGGTCGTTTGATCATTGATCCTTCTCTTGACCAAGCAAACTAGAACACGTTCTAGGTAGGTTCAAGAGTCGGGGGATAAATGGCTGAAATGCAACTCGATGAGAAAGCCCAAAGGATCCTAAGCGTCGCCTTTGAACTCGCCGAAGAAGGTGGCTTTGAGGCGGTTCGTTTGCGCGACGTCGCCCAGCGCGCCGACGTCGCTTTGGGCACCTTATACAATCGTTTTTCGAGCAAAGAAGAGATGCTGGTCACGGCGCTTGACGAGAGCACTAAGACCTTTGAATCGGTGGTGGGTGCCCTTGATTTGACCGA
>JBDQPD010000150.1:0-6907 GCA_040260805.1 Myxococcota bacterium
CCCAGACCCTTTATCGAGGCGATCGTAGCCTTGATGAATGCGCCTTAGAGTTTGCCCACGCGGCCGCCGTGCGTTTGGCATGGACAGAACCTACTCAATCCTTATGATGCGATGCGTTTGATCTGGGTAAGGAGCGCGCCATGATTGTACAGGCACAAGGCTTGGTGAAGCATTACGGAGACCACGTGGCGCTTCGCGGGCTCGACCTTGCGATCGACTCAGGCGAAGTGTTCTGTCTTCTAGGCGCTAATGGAGCCGGTAAAACCACCACCATCCAGCTCTTTTTGGGCTTCATTGAGCCCACCCAGGGGCACGCTAAAATCAAAGGGCTCGACGTCCAAACGCACCCGCTAGAGACCAAAAAGGCGCTCGCCTACATCCCTGAAAATGTCATGCTCTACCCGAACCTAACGGGCATCGAGAACCTGGAGTACTTCGCCACCTTGGCGGGGTGCGACGAGACGGGAGCAGCGAAGCTTCGAGAGACGCTGGTCCGCGCAGGGCTTCCTAAAGACGCCATTGAGCGTCCGGTGGGTAATTACTCCAAAGGTATGCGCCAGAAGGTCGGCATCGCCATGGCGATTGCCCGCCAGGCAGAGCTCTTGCTGCTGGACGAGCCGACCTCGGGGCTCGACCCCAAAGCCTCGAACGAGTTCTCCCAATTGGTGGCGAGCCTTCGCGACGAAGGGGTGGCGGTCCTCATGGCGACCCACGACCTCTTTCGCTCACGGGAGGTCGGGACCCGCATCGGCATCATGAAGCGGGGTGTGCTGGTCAAAGAGTTTGACGCCTCGGATGTGTCGCACAAAGAGCTTGAGCAGATCTACTTAGAGCAGATGACCGAGTAGGATGGGCGCGTTGATGATCAAGCATGTGGCCCGAAAAGAGGTCCGTGAGATCATCCGAGACGGGCGGATGCGTCTGCTCGGTGTGATCGTGATCATCCTGACCTTGGCAGCCCTCGCTTTTGGCGCGCAGCAAGCCGTGCGCGCTCAAGAAGCCCGCAACAACGCCATGGAACGCGCGGAGAAGCAGTGGGAAGGTCAAGGCGAGCGGAATCCTCACTCGGCTGCCCACTACGGAACGCATGTCTTCGCCCCAACCAGCGCGGTGACCGCCATCGACCCCGGAGTCTCTCCATACTTGGGGCGCTCTGTGGAGATCAAAGCGCATCAGCGAAGCCTTGCGTCCCATTCCGAGGCGCAAGACTCGGGCGGCTCGAAGCGGCTCGGCTCGTTTTCGGTCGCCAGTGTGTTCTTGTTGCTGATCCCGCTGCTCATCATTGCGCTGGGTTACGGGCTGTGGAGCCGCGAGCGTGAGCGGGGGACGCTGCGGCAAGTCTTGAGCACGGGTGTGCACCCATCGGAGCTCTTTTGGGGCAAGACGCTCGCCCTGTGTTTTGTTCTTCTCATCCTGCTGATTCCAGCCGCCCTCATCATCGTGGGGGTCCTGTGGCGGGTAGGTGGCGGCGATACGGATACTCTGGTTCGGCTCGGACTGCTTGCGCTCGGTTACGGCATCTATTTTGCCGTGTTCGCAGGGCTCACATTGTTCGCCTCGGCGATCGCAAGCACCTCGAGAGGAGCCCTCGTCGCCATGGTCGGAACATGGGGTCTTTTCTGCCTGGTGACCCCGCGGGCTGCTACGGAAGTCTCCGGCATACTCCAGCCGCTACCCAGCCAGGCAGAGCTGGGGCGTCAGGTCGCTCAGAGCCTAAAGACAGGGCTTGATGGCAAAACCGACAAAGACGTCTTCATCGAGGCGAAGGTCGCCGATACGCTCGACGCGGAAGGGATCTCAGAGGACGCGCTCGAGTATTTTACAGACGACGCCGAGGCGCAGAGGATCAAAACGTACAAAGACGGCTTGATGCTCAAATTCATCGCGGAGTGGGAGAACGTGGTCTTCGACCACTACATCAACGAGCTGGACGATCAGGTCGCGGCTCAAGAATCAGTGATGGACGCAGTCGCTTTTCTCTCGCCCTACGTCGCGATGCGGACGCTCTCGGCGGCGTTGAGCGGCACCGATTTCGCCCATCATCGGCATTTTACGCAGTACGCAGAGACCTGGAGACAGGGCTTTGTCGATTCGCTCAACAAGGCCTTCGCCGACAAGGCGGGCGCGCAAGGGTGGAGCTATCGCGCCGGGCCTGAGCTTTGGAAAAATGCGCCGGCGTTTGCGTATCAACCCCCAAGGCCGAGCTACGGATTGGATGTGCATCGCCTGAGCGCTCTGGCGTTGCTCGGCTGGCTTCTCCTCGCGTTCGTCCTCGCACGCTGGGCTGCCGGCAGAGTGAAGGTGGTCTGAGTATGTGGCGGACGGTTTTAGGGCTTGAGTGGCGGATCCTGCGGCGAGACAAAGCCGCTCTGGGAATCTTACTCCTCTTCGCCGGCTTCGTCGTCGCAGCCGCCCTCGCGGGGGGCAGACAGGCAGACAGCGTTCGAGAGGGTCTCAAACGCTCGCAGGAATCGGAGTCCATGCGTTTTCAGGGGCATCTCAAGGAGCTCAAGCGCCTCGAAGCGACCCAAGAAGCCATGACAGGACAAGACCCTCGGGATCCCATCTGGATGGGTCAAGAAGGAGCCGCCACGATCGCCATCTTGCCTCCGGCTCCCTTGGCTCCGGTCGCCGTGGGGCAACGTGACCTTCAGCCGCAAGCGGTGCGCCTCACGACCGAGGACCATCTAAGCTCCGAGCGAGAAAGCGAAACCGCCATGAGCGGCCCTACGCGCCTCATGACAGGCGCCTTTGACCTGGGTTTTCTCTTTGTTTTTCTCTTCCCCTTGGTCGTGATTGCGTTGTCCTATGAGCTCCTAAGCGGCGAGCGGGAGCGTGGAACCCTAGCCATGCTTTTGTCGCAACCGGTTAGCCAGCTGGCGCTGGTGCTCGGTAAAGCCGGCGCGCGTGCCGTCGCCTTGTGTGGCGTCACGCTCGTCTTTGCGCTCCTCGGGTTGCTGGTGGCGGGCGCTGACATCAGCGGAGAGGGCGCCTGGCTGCATGTGTTTCTTTTCGCCGCAATTCTCGTCGCCTGGGCGCTCTTTTGGTTTGCGGCTGCGGTCCTCATCAACAGTTTTGGAGGCAGCTCTGCTCGCAACGCGCTCCAATTGGTCGGCCTGTGGTTGGTCCTGGTGATCGTCATACCGGGGCTTGTGCATGTGGCGGTCGATACCCTCTACCCGCCGCCGTCGACCATTGAGCTCCTTCATGAGGCGAGGGAAGCGAGCCAAGAAGTCGAAGGCAAACTGCGGGGCGTGGAGGGGAACCACGACCGGGACGCGAAGGCGCCAGACCCCAAAGAGCAAATCGCCCTCAAAAGAGAGATCGCCCGTCGCTCTGAATCCGCTCACGAGGTCATGGAGGGTCAAATTCAGGCGCGACAGGAGCTGGTGGATTGGCTGCGGTTTGCGAGCCCGGCGATCATCGTCCAATTGGCGCTAGAGGATGTGGCGGGATCCGGCGCAACACGTCATCAACGGTTCGACGAGCAGGTGGAAGCGACCCATGACCGGTTCAAAGACTTTTTCTTTGGACATGTCGAGCAGGACCAAACGCTGCGCAGCGACGCACTAAACGACATCCCAAAGCTTCGCTTTGAGGAGGAACCTCATGGGGCGCTCGGAGCGCGCCTCCTCATGGGAGTCTTTGTCCTGTTGCTGCTGGCGCTTGGTCTCATCGTGCTCGCCCTGCCGCGCCTGCGCCAGATTGGGCGCCTGACCCGCTAAGGCGCGGCCGGTGGCTGGCTGCTTTTGATGAGCTGGACATCAAAGACGATGGTGCCTTGGTCCGGACGTCGAACCAACTTGCCCGGGATCCAAAATCGGTACTCGGAGCCGACCTCCATCAGCATGAACGCCTCCTGAAGACCCTTGTAGACACGGGCAAGTGGAATGGTGGCAGGACGCTTTCGAGCCGAGGTGCTCGAGAGCGATTTGCCGTCGGTGCTCCAGCTGTTGAGGTGCGCAACGACGGTGCTATCGAGCGTCGGCTTCGTGTTGTTTGAACCCGCAGTGAGCAGTTTGTACGCAAGGCCACTGGCGGTGCGTTTCGCGTCCGCAGGTGGGGCGGCGACATCGGCTGGAGCCGGAGGCTTGGGCGGCTCGATGATCCGCGTCGCGCCCATTTTATCCATCACTTGCTGGTAGGACTCCACCCCACCGCCGACGAGGTGGCAGTGGTTGTGGTGGCAGTTCCTGTACCCAGCCGGCGGCTTGAGGGGATTGAAGACAATTTCCCCGCTCTGCGTTGGCGCCTTGGCTGGCTCCGGTTGGGTGTCAACCTGAGCCGCTGTCGACGGCGCTGGATCTGGTGTTGAGGTCGCCTCCGTAGGAGGTTTTTCTTTCGGTCCCTCCGCCTCTTGGGATTTTTCGCATGCACCCAAAGTGAACAGAAGCGTTAACGCCAAGCCGGTAAGTAGTCGATTCAACACGATTTTTCTCTCCAGATTCCAGAACGATATGTTCCTAGCGAGAACACATCAAAGGTTGAGCCAGTGTTGTTAATCATGGATCCAGCGGATGCTCCATACTTCTTGCAGTCTAAACTCAGACTTTGGACCGGTCGGTTCTGCCGCTGACTTGCGCTGAGCGACTCAATTAGCGCACCACATCTTGGGAACACGTTTGGGCGGTCTATGGCGTTTCGGTTTCAACGACGGATTAAAATCGCGCCGGGCGTTCGCCTGAATCTGAGCAAGTCGGGTGTGGGGCTGTCTGCCGGTCCGCGAGGTGCCTCGGTCAGCGTGGGGCCGAGCGGCACCCACGCACATCTTGGTGTTCCTGGCACGGGGTTGAGCTACCGCACCAAGCTGGACAAGCGACTGCGGACCCAGCGCACAGCGACACCAGCTGTATCCGCCGCAGCTGCTGAAGCTGCTCCCTTACCGGCGCCACGCTCAACCTGGATCGGGTGGGTGATCCTGTTTGCGTTGATGGGTTTTGTGGCGCCGGGATTCTTCGCCGTCGCTGGGCTGGTCTACGTCGCCAGTCGGTGGGTTCAAAAACCTCGTCTGGCTCGACAGTTCAACCAAGCCCGTGTCCTTGCGCTGCAGGGGCTACCTATGGATGCAGCCCAGCACCTTGACCGCTATGTAAAGGGCAACGCTAGGGACCTTGAAGCCTGGCGATGGTTTCAGGATCTTTTGTGGCACGAGCTCGGTGACCAGCCGAGCGCGTTGGCGGCGGCTCGTCGTTGCTATGAGCTGGCGCCTGCAGATCCAGAGATTCGCTGCGACCTGGTTTGGCTCTTGCTTGAGCAGGCCCATTACTCGGAGGTCGTTCAAGCGGTGCAGGCAGTCATGCCTTTAGCCGATGACCCGTTTGGCGAGACGTTGCGCTTGGCGCTTGGGCGAGCCTTGTTCGAGCAGGGCGCCATCGAGCCGGCGATTGAGCAGTTCAAGCAGGGGCCGGTGCGCTCAAGGACCCGTGAAGACGAGACGTTACTGGCGTACCGTTACTGGCTCGGCGTGGCGTATCTGCGTGCAGGCAATAAGCGGAGCGCCAAGACTCAACTGGGTAAAGTCTATGCGCAGGATATCGCCTACCGTGACATCGAGGAACTAGCGACCGAGTTGGGACTTGTCACCCATGAGCGATGAGGTGGTCGTAGAGACTGCAAAGGAACGCATCGCCGCAGCGAGCCTGGGCGAGCTCTACGGCTAGCGGGAGCTAGCCGATACATCAAAGACCGATAAGGCAAAGGACAGAGGTCCAGTACGATCGCACTTTGAACAACACGGTTAGGAAGCATCAGATAACTTCTTCGCGTCGGAACGCTCACTCAAGTTCGTCTGCGTTGGGTGGTTCTGTGAAGAGGTCGAGGCACCAAAAGGTGCATAACTCTACGTTTGGGTACAACGTCAAAGCCGCCAGGATTCAGTTTGATTTAGAACTGCCTGCGTATCGGCGTAGGTGTTTCCTGGTCTCTAGCGTATGACCACGTTGGCTCGGCTCAGCCTCTAAACCACCCCGTCTAAAAGCTCTTCAAGCCCTTGACCCTTTTCGTCAGGGAATCCGTAGCCTTGGCGAACGACCTCGCCGTCTTTGTAGACCATGAAATAGGGGGATGAGCTCACGCCTTCGTTGACGGTCAAATCCGAGATCTCAGCCATGGCAGGATCGTTCGGGTTCCACCACACCTTGTGGACGTCTAAGTCGTCGCCATACTTGTCGGCGACGGCGCGCACCGAGTCGAGCTGCTCGAGCAGCAAGCAGTGCATGCAGTAGGTTAGACCGTACTTCACCAGAACCGGCTTTCCGAACGACGCTCGGCGCACCTTGGCGTCAAACTCAGCCGCCGACTTGATGGTGTGCGCGGCGTTCCATTCGTTGTTGTAGTTGACCTGCATCATCTTGGCTGGGTCGTAGGCGTAGGCTGTGTCGCCCTTGCTCAGGATCTCTCGCTCAAGCAGCGCCAGCTTCTCGACGTTCTTCCAGGTCTGCATGCGCTGATCGACGCGCTCGGGCGATCCCAGCATGGAGAGATACTCGTTGGCTTTTTGGTCCATGGCGGCGCGCAGCTCAGCTAGGGTCAAGGCGCCGTCGCCAGATCGGGCGAGGGTTTTGTCGGTGTACCATGCCACCGCCTCGAAAAACCGATCGCCCGTGTGGGCGTTGGCGCCGAGTTTAGGGCTCAAGACCGCCTGCTTGATCTGGTCGATGTAGTTGACCAGCTCGCCCTGTGCATCCGCCTTTTGCATAAAGCTGCTGAGCCGCTCGTCGTTCCAGCCTGCGTCGCTGTATTGCTGGAACAAGCCGTTGAGGTTGGCTGCCGGGGCGCCGGCGTTGATGGCGCTGCGAAGCGCAACGACCGAGGAGTAGACCCCGCCAGGAAGATTGCGTTGCTCGGCGTCGGAGAGGACGCCGTCTTTGTTGGCGTCAGCACGCGCCGTCGCCTTCGAGGCATAGTC
>JBDQPD010000064.1:0-19399 GCA_040260805.1 Myxococcota bacterium
CTCTTCCAGTATCTGTTCTTCGGTGCCTACGGCTTTGGCTGGGGTGCTAAGAAATGACGGCAGCTATCCCAGGCTCTAAAACCAGCCTCTAAATGGCGTGTTGGTGATGTGGGGGAGTGGCTTCAAAGGTCAGTTCAAAGTGAGACAGGCTCGTCTCCGCTTCGGCACCTAATCGCAGCCTCCTTGCCTTGCCCTTCTTCAATAATGAGTGAGCGTGAGCACCCGTCCATTGTTTGCCTCTTGGGGTGGTGATGCCTTGGTCGTTGAGTGCCTTGGCGATCTCGGTCCATTTAAAGCCTTCGGATCGCAGTTGATCCACCTGGGCAAAGAGGGATTTCTGTTTGGGCGTGTAGGGACCACACCAGAGCGATGAGGTCAGGGCTTCTAGTTGGAAACACAGGAAGACCGACATTCTTTGGGCGGCAGGGATTTCGCACCCTAACGAGGGCACTCCGTCACGGTGGAGTAGTTTCGTTGAGTTGCGAGTTGGCGAGCGCTAGGCTTGGTGGTTAATCGGGGCAGGGGATCGCTTTGCCCGCTTCATCCCAGCACTTGCGGCCGATAAGCTGCGCGCCATGAACCCAAGTACTTTCGCTCGCTCGTTTGCCGTTGGCGTAAAGACAGGTGCGAAGCGAGCGTTTGCGTTCACAGGTAATCGGGGTTTCTCCCATAAACATGGTGGCAACACCAACGGGCATACCGTCTCTGAATCTGCCGCCGCCGATTTGGCCTTTCGGTGACCAGAAGGTCCATTTTCCACGCCTTTTTATATTTTTTCTGACCTTACCTTGTTCTTTCTTTTGCCCGTTGTCGTACCAAAAGGTGATGGACCCGCTGCCGTTCGTCCACTGATTGGTTCCTAGGCGTTTGCCCGCCTGACTCCAATGGGTCCGTTTGCCGTGCTTTTGGCCGTCCTTGCACTCGCCTTCGGACTTTTTTTGCCCGTTGTCGTGCCAGCGGGTGATTTTGCCGTGCAACTTGCCGTCCTTGTACTCGCTTTGAGATTCCTTCTGACCGTTGTCGTGCCAAAAGGTGATGGCACCGCTTCCGTTCGCCCACTGATTGGTTCCGAGGTGTTTCCCCGCCTGACTCCAATAGGTCCATTTGCCGTGCCTCTTGTCGTCCTTGTACTCGCCTTCTAACTTCTTCTGACCGTTGTCGTGCCAGCGGGTGATTTTGCCGTGCCGTTTGCCGTGCTTGTAGGTGCCTTCTTCTTTCTTCTGACCATTCTTATGCCAGTAGGTCGCCATCCCGTGCTTCCAGCGACCCTGGTGGGTCAGATCCTCCCAGCAGATGAGCTTGTACCCTTTTGGTGGAGGGTCCCCTACAGCACGAGAGCCCTCGGGGCAGGCACCTTTTTGTCCTTTTGCTCCGAGCAGCAGCCCGCTCATCACAAAGACCACCACAAAACGCATCGCCAACCCCTAACAACACCTGATTATCGCCTGCTCGTCATTTAAAGAAGGGGCTTGGGATTTTAGTGAGCGGCGTTAAAGCTTGAGCAGTCTTGACGGCGTACTGCGCTTGAAGCCAGCGTCTAATCGTTCGTTTAGCTAGAATGGATCTGATGCGAATTAAGTTGTCTCTTGTCTTAGGTACACTCTTGACGGCAGCCCCTGCGGCGGCAGGACACGTCGATTTAACACCGGATGTAGAGCGATGGAGTTCCGTTGCGCTTAGAGTAAGTTATGACTGGGGCTTGGGTGGGGGTATCGGTGTCCATGCATCGCATTGGATTGATCCCATCGGTATAGGCATACCCATTATCGGCGCAACAGGTGGTGCCACTCGCTATCGCAAAGGCGTTCGATTCTATGGTGGCGTTCAAGCCGGGCTGATCGCAGGTGTCGGTTATGGCTTTTATAAACAGATCGGTCCTGACCGAAAGAATGGGTCCTATTACGACCTTTGGAGCTTGCTGCCGATCGCATGGTTCGAAAGGACCATCGCTGAGTCGTTTACGGGTATCTCCTTTCGTCAGTATAGAGACGGTTTGCCGATCAAGAAGACACCGGCTGATCTTTCACTCTTTATTATCCCCTCCAAAATTCTGGAGTGGCTTCCTGGGCAAGATCAGAAGTGAATTCTTGAGTTATCGAATCGTAGTGGTCGAAAAACCCTTGCTGCAGTTCTGACGCTGATGGATTCGAATATCGGTGAGCGACGACCTGTACTGGACTTCGAGTGAGTGACACGAAAATTTTCTAGTGGGCTTGGGCATCCATGCCTTTCATTTGGATCACGACTAAAAGCGACAGAGATTGAGTAAGCGCCGGATAATTATAGGGATGGTGTCTGTTGTGCTGGCGGTGGTGGCGCTGCTGGTGATCGATCAAGTTCGCCAGGCGGGCGCTTGGGCGTCGATCGATGACGAGCCGCCGCTGGAGGTGCAGCAGGTCGCGGCGCCAACGGATTCATGGTTCGCCCTCAAAGCGGTCATGGCCGCTGTCCCTGAGGAGCATCGAGACCGAATCGGAAAAGCGCTTAGGGAGAAGGATGTCTCTGAGGATCGACGGGCTTGGACCCTCGTTGCTGACCAGCTCAAGGCGCTCTCGCCTTTGATCGGGGCTGCCCCCGTCGTCTCGCCGACTAGGAAGCTCGGCAGCGAGGACAGTCAGGTCTCCTTGCTGCCGATCATCATGTTGGCGAAAGCTCAGCTCTTGCGTGGTTGGGAGCACTACGATGGCGGCGACATTCTAGCGGCTGTCGAGGACATGCTGCGCGTAGACCGCTTCGGTCAGCAGCTCATAAACGGCAGCCAGTCCCATTTGATGGGCATGGTAGGATACAGCCTCCAGGACATGGCGATCGAGGCAATTCAGGAGGTGCTGTTTGTTGCGCATGAGCCCTCGATTCATGCGCTAGTCGCCGAGCGGCTCGCTCTGCAGACGCCGCAGGATGGTCACTTCCGCAACGCGTTAAACCGTGAATGCGCTCACATCGACGCGCTGCTTATCGACCCGCTGAAGACGGCAGATATGGCGCTTCAAGAGGAGTGGCGCGCAAAGGGGCTTCCCGGAACCCTCTTCGATCAGGACGCCACGGTGGCGCAGCATCGTCAGTGGTGCCGCGCCGCGAACGACTGGCTGACGCTTGCACCGTCGCAGCGCGGGCAGCCACCAGCTTACCTCCCTCAAGGGCTCTCTGAGGTGCTGACGTACAACGTCATCGGTGTTCAGTACCTGAAAATAGTGTCCCAAGAGCGTTTTCTTAGCCATGTCGAAGAAGACCTGCTCGAGGGCGAGCTTCGGCGAGAGGTGCTTACACTGCTGACCGCCGCGCGCCGGTATGGATTTGCGCACTCAGGGGACCTGCCTGCCCGAGCGGAGCTGCTCGTCCCTAACTACCTGAAGTCGGTGCCGCTCGACCCGTTCACGAGAGCGGCGCTACAAATCGAGTCTGAAGCGATCAAGGCTAGCCGTGGCGAGCAGGCGTGGATCACGCTCCCCACGGCGCCAAACCAGCCGTGAGCGTATGCGCCCCATCGTTCGGGCGATAACGCATTCAGCTGATCCCCCAAAGAGGACCTGAGGGAATTAATTTTGGTCGTTTTGGCCTTTTTTTGGTTGTAATTAGTATAAAAAACGACTTTTGCGGTTTAACTGCCAAGGCGGGAGGGTTGAACCATGGTAAACTCGTTCATGACCATCTTGTTGTTGAGCGTAACCGCATTAGCGGCTGGTGCGTGCGCTCAGCCCGAGCAGTCGTCTGAATGCGCGCAGTACATTGAGTGCATACGCGCCCTCGACGAGCGCGAGGGCGTGACGACCGACGCCAAGCGCTTTGATCCCAGCGGGGCATGTTGGGGTGGGCCAGAAGGCGCCGACCTGTGCACGCGGGCTTGCTTGGGCGGGATTGCCTATCTTCAGAAAGCCTACGCTGACCTTCCGGAGGTGTGCCAATGACACGAAAGCTCCTATTCGGAACGCTCGTCGCCCTCATTTTAGTGCCGACCTCAAGCGACGCGCATCGACCGCAGACCTTTGACGCGGATGAGATCATCACCGACCCAACGATCAGCTGGACCTTGCCGGGGACCTTCGAGACGGGCGCTGAGTTGTATGAGTTCGAACTCGAGTACGAAGCACCCTTCACGGCACCCTTTGAGATCTTTTCGCCGACCTCCGGAGGAAACGCTGCCTTTCGACCGCGTTATGCGGTGATTGGTCCCGGATTTCCTGAACCGACCAACGATGTCCTTGAGCAACTCCCCGAAGGAGTCACTGTACCTGAGGGCTCAGGGGTCTTTCTCGAGCTTAACGATGCGCCCGAGCGGTATGTGTTCTTTGAAGGCGTGATGCGCCGAGTTCTAGTGAGCAGCGGTACGATTGCGCTGCGGCTCGCCGCTGGACAGCATAAGGTCGTGATCTGGGCTCCTGCACAGACGACCGGTCGGTTTATGTTCGGGTTCGGTGTTGAAGAGAATTTTGAAGGCGGTGGCTTTGACGGTGTCTTCGAGAATTGGAGCGCTTTTGCTTACTAAATCTGCCTTCTTTTGCGTGTTTATCGCCGCCTCCGTCGGGCAAGCTAGCGATAATTTTCTTGGGATCGACAAGCGTCGGTTGACGGTGGGAGCCCCCCTCGAAGTCGACGTCGTCGGGTTCGCAGTTGGCGTCCACCCCGAGCTGCTCTGGCGGCCATTTTCGGAGGACTCTGGGTTGCGCCTTCGCGCAGCGAGCGCGCTGAAACTCGGTTCTGAGTACACACTTCTTGCCCCGGTCTCGCTCGGCGTACGTTGGCAGACCTCCTCTGTACGCCTCGTTCAAGCCGAGTTGGGTACCGGCTTGCAATGGAAAGCGTTCTTGGTTCCAGACTCCGGCGCGCATCAGCGAGTTGATTGGTACTGGGAGGCGGGATTGAGCGCTCGCATCGCCTCGGCGCACCGGGTCGGGCTGATGGCGGTTCCAGAGTTCGGGCTCGCCAACATCACTGCGGGTGGACTCAGCGGAACCTTTGGGCTTGGTTTGGCGCTGCGCGTCACCTGGAGCATGGCGCTTTAGTAGAACCCGTCGGGTGGTCGTATTGGTCGTTTATTGTTCGGTGTAGTCACTAAGTTTACCGTTTTTACTTGATAAACGCCTTTTTCTGCGTCATAAAATAAACGAAATGGTCGTTTTGATGTTTTGGCAGCTGACCACAAGGAGCTCGAAATGTTCGGTCTAATCAAGTCGCTTTTGGTCTCAACCCCGCAGCAAAAGCTGATCAAAGTGCGCGACAAACAGTATGAAGTGGCGCTTAAGTTTCAGCGCAGCGGGAACCTGCGAGAGTACGCTCGAATCATCGGTGAGATCAGCGCGATCGACGCTAAAATCGCCGGTTATGACGAGCTCGAACAGGCTTAGCCAATGGGTGATGTGATGCCCAAGTTATTGGCGGCGCTCGCTTGCTGTTGCGCGATATCAGCGGTCGCTGCAGCTCAGACCGCGTCCGGCGTGTGCGATGAAGCGCAGGCGACCTGCGCCGACTCCGAGCCCGCCTCAGGTGGGTCTGTGCTCAAAAGCGTCGCCGACACCCCGCTACAGGTCTGCAGCACCAAGCCGATGACCGGTTGGTTTCGCGACGGGTATTGTCGAACGCAGAGCGCCGACAAAGGTCGCCATGTGGTCTGCGCTGAGATGACTCAAGAATTTCTCGACTTTACGCGTCGACGCGGCAACGACTTATCGACCCCTCGAGGGCGTTTTGTTGGGCTCAGGCCCGGCGATCGTTGGTGCCTTTGTGCCCTGCGCTGGCGAGAGGCTCATGAGGCGGGCAAGGCGCCGCCCGTCGAGCTCGAAGCCACCGACGCATCAGCGCTGCGCTACACCTCCTACCCAAGCCTGCAGCGCGTCGCGACCGACCGCTGGCGCTTGGGCATTGCTCCTCTTCTCGAAACCACCCGCAGCCGATAACGTCGCAACGCAAGGAGGCTAGGGCGATGATGTTTCGAGCCGGGTTGTGCTTAGTCTTTATCGCTTTGGGCGCCATGATGGGCTGTGAGGCTAGTGAGACGCTCGAGCCGGACGCAGGTCAAAGCGCCGACGCTGGACCCGCCGCGCCGGTTGATCTCGACGGCGACGGCGTCATCGCCGCCGAGGACTGCAACGACCAAGACGCCGAGCTCGGCGCCCGAGCAAACGATGGTGACTGCGACGGCTATCTCGAAGCGATCGACTGCGATGACGCTGACCCCGGGTCCACGCATCGCGGTCAAGACGCCGACTGCGATGGCTATGTACCCCCTGATGACTGCGACGACGACAACGCCGAAATTTACCCCGGCGCTGAGGAGGACTGGGAGGACGGTGTTGACCAAGACTGCGACGGCAACCACGACTCGGTCTGCGGTGACGGAAAACTCGGCAACATCGAGACCTGCGATGACGGCAACGTGCTCGATGCGGACGGCTGCTCGAGCGCCTGCGCGATCGAGCCTCAGTGCACGCAAGGGTGCCTGACTGACGTCGACTGCCCTGCGCCAGGAGCGCGCTGTATTGGCGTGCCCAGCGATCTGGACGCAGCGACCGGCCAGTGCGAGGACGTCAACGTCACGCTCGAGGGCATTGAGTCACCCTGCGACCTCGAGAACCCCTGCCCGCAGGGCTTGGTCTGTTTGGGCGCCTACGCCTGGGGTGAGGGCGGCTGGTGCGTTGCGGATTGGTTCGCCAAAACCTTCTACAGCCACGACATGGCGGCGCTGCCAGAAGACGGCAGCCGCACCACCAGCTCAGTGGTCGCCTGCGGGCTCGCTACGGTTCCTGTGGACATCGTGGTTGAGCTGCACCTCAACCACCCGCGCCCCGAAGACCTCGTGGTCGAGCTCGAAGACCCGAACGGCGCGATCGGAACCGTGCTTGATCGCGAGGCGTGGCGACCTGGACCGATCGTCGCTCGTGTCGGCAGCGGCGATGATCAAGTCAACGGTCGATGGACGCTGCACGTGCGCGACATGGTCAGCGGTGAGGCGGGGGTTTTGAAGGGCTGGTCGCTTTACCTCTTGAGCCGCTGGGACTGATGAGGTCGGGGGGTCGCCATGACTGAGCGCGTTTGCCCGCATTGCCAAGCCCTGTGCGCGCCGAACGCGTTCAAGTGCGGCTCGTGTAAGAAATTAATTCAAATTCGCTGGACTCGTCACCTGATCACTTCCGTGGTGGTGGCGCTCATGCCTGCCGCGTTCGTGTTTCGTTACTCGTGGAACTACGCTCAAGAGCTCAACAACCAACACGTCGCAGCCGCCTCGATCGCTTACGGATTTTATGTCTTCATGATCTTTTTCGCCGCCACAGCGTGTTTCTTCTTGGGGACCGATTGGCTTCGAATTAACCGCCGAGACGACTAGTTGCAGGTGGGCTATTCTGAGCTTTTCGTTCAAGCCTTGGCTCGATAAAGAGCCGTCGTCTGGTGTCTTGTCGGTGCACTCAAACCGGCTCGATAAGCCCTCCGTCTCGAGGATTAAAATCATGAGAATCTCGCAAGTCAAAGAAGCCCTCAACGCGCTCGATCGTATCGAGTTCGTCCTCCCTAACGGATCGGCAGTCCCCGCACATTTTCATGTCACCGAGGTCGGCAAAGTCACCAAGAACTTCATTGATTGCGGCGGCACGATTCGACGAGAAGAGGCGGCGAACTTTCAGCTCTGGAGCGCCGATGATAGGGACCACCGTCTGCATCCGTCCAAGCTCATGGATATTATTGCGCTGTCCGAGCAGATCCTCGGCTTAGAGGACCTCGACATCGAGGTCGAATACCAAGCCGAGACCATCGGCAAGTTCGGCTTGGAATTTGATGGGACGCAATTCCTGCTGACCACCACACAGACCGACTGCCTCGCCAAGGATCGATGCGGGATTGAGCCAGAGCCTGTGGCGGTTGAACCCGAAGCTTGCAACCCGAGCTCAGGCTGCTGCTAAGCGCTTAAAGTCGGCCGATATAGGCGGCGATAATCAACCCCATGATGGCGACCGAGAGAACGACTCGAATAATCTGCATTCGACCTCCTAAGCGTTGATCCCTCAGGCGACCAAACCTGGTCAAGGGGTCTAGAGACCATAGGACAGACTCAATCCTCCCTAACAACCGCCGTCTAAGCTCTGCACTCGTTTCGAGTTTCCCAAGCGAAGGCGCCAGCGCTGAGAAGCGGTCATCCGAGTGAAGCATAGTGGGTGCCTGTTTTTGTTCAAAAAAAGAATTGTCACCTTTGAAATTATGAATTGCTTTGAAGCAAACAACGTACTGAAAATATGGCGGCTTTAATCATATTGAGCTAACAACCGACTGAGATTTTGTAGGGGACGCAAAGGTGACGCTTTGGAGCAGGTTTTTACTCGCCATGGTGGTTGGCACTGCATCGGCTTCGTGTGACCTGTCGGTCTCATCTACTGCACCCTCGCTAGGCGACATCGGTTGGGTTAGACCAGACGCGGGCTTGAGCGTTGACGCCGCTGTCCAGGATGCCATCGTCCAAGACGCATCCGAGTCAGTGGATGCGGGCAGTGAAGGGTGTGTACGTTCATCCGATTGTCCGCCCGGGTTCTTTTGCTCACCTCAGGGGCGTTGTTTCCCGCGGGTTGACCGGGACGCGGGTCCGCAACCAAGGCCTGACGCCATGGTCGTAGTGGATGCGGGCTCTTCACCGGACGCCGGATTAGAGCCAGGTGATGATCACGGCGACTCGCTCGCGCAAGCCACCGATTTAGGTGGTCTCGGCAGAGAGTCTATCGGGCGAGGTGACTCGGGATCAATCGACCGCAGCGGCGACGAGGACTTTTTCATCTTCCGCGCCGAGTTAGCTGGTACCTACTATGTCTCGACTCGGGGCAACACCGACACCTTCTGCCACCTGCTGCGAGCAGACGGCGCTCAGATTGATAGCGACGACGACTCGGGAAGCAACTTTAATTGCGCCATCCAAGCCTACCTCGAAGAAGGCACTTATGGGATTCGAGTTCGGCATTGGCAGCGAGGCACGGGCGCTTACGCTCTGGACATACGCTATACCCCGGGGCGTGTCGGCGAATGCGGTGACGGTCAAGTCAACGCAGGCGAGCAGTGTGACGATGGCAACAGGCGCTCTGGTGACGGCTGCAGCTCGCAGTGTCGTAACGAGGGGCCGCCCCCCAATCCACAAGACGATCACTCGAACAGCGGCGCTGAAGCCACTGAGGTCAGCGTGGGCGATCGAGTCGATGGACGACTCGAGATCCAACGAGACGTCGACTATTTTGTGGTCACGAGCGACCGCGACGAGCAGGTCCTGATTGGGACCCTTGGAACCACCAACACCGAATGCACCGCTGAGAGCGTCGCTGGCGACGTACTGGCTACCGATGAAGACTCAGGTCAAGGCGTCAACTGCCGCCTGCAGGTCGATCTACGCGCCGAGCGAGCGGTCTATATTCGTGTCGAAGGGCAAGAGCCCGTGATCGCTGGCGTGTACACGCTGTACATCGCACGCCCTTAGCCAGGGCTAATGCCCCCCCTTTGTTGGGTTGGGTAACACTCGGTGTCGCGCTCGCCGAAGGGGCGTCTTTAGGGCGCAGTTTCATCGACGCACGAACCAGCGTCACCCCGAACAGCTGTTTGCTCCGTGATGGTACGACATCGACCCACCAAGAACCCGAGTGAGGCGTTGTTTGGTCTTTGTTTAGATCAACAAAACTGATCATATGAATCAGAACAACTCTCTTTATTTGATTGTTTAATGCCGGTAGGCGGAGACGTAATGGGTCCTGAATCATGTCGTGTTCGGGGTCATGTCTTCATTTAGGAGGTCGTTATGCGTGTATGTTTACTTGTCGTCTTAGTGAGCGTGATGGTGGCTTGTGGTCCGCCGACGAGCTCGACGAGAGACCGGTCAGGGGCCGGCGATAGCGCAACGAGTTGCACTCAAAACGATCAGTGTCGTGCGCAAGAAGTGTGCTTACGAGGTGCCTGTGAACCCGCTGAGTCAAACGCCTCGTGCGTCGCAAACGCCGACTGTGGTCAAGGCGAGCGCTGCCAGCATGGCAGTTGCGTCGCCGACAACAGCGAATGCCGTTTCGACAGCGACTGTGGTCGCGATGAAGCGTGCGATAACGGGATGTGCGTCGCCGATGAAGCCGACTGCCAGCGCAACAGTGACTGCGACCGAGGCGAGGCGTGCCAGCGAGGTGCCTGTGTCCCCGAGCAGAGCTCGAGCGATGATTGCAGCTCCAACAGTGACTGCGCTGACGGGCAAGCCTGCCGGAGTGGTCGTTGCGTCACCCAAGCAACCCCTGGCGGCAACGCCTGTGAGACCCACGACCAATGCGCTGCGGGTCAAGCTTGCCTTCAGCCTCAAGGTGTTTGCGGTCAGTGGCTCGGCGAGCGATGCAGCAGCAGCAACGACTGCCTTATTCGAGACAGCCAAGGTCAAAGTACACCCGGAATGTGCGAACAAGGCGTCTGCCGAGTCGATCAGTTTGGTAGCTGCGAAGCCGATGGTGATTGCGGCGGCACGTACAGCTGCATGACCGCCGGAACCAACACCATGTGTCTTCAGGGCTGCCAAGACAGCTCGGTCTGCGACAGCAACCTTAAATGTGATCAAGAGATCAACGCGTGCTGGTACAACCTATGCGGTCAGCCTCACGAGCTGAGTGACCGGTATCAGCAGGTCAACAACGGAAACCTTGGCGGCACCTGCGACGCCGATGGTGGCGGCGATGGCACCTGCGTCGAGGTCGAGGCCGGCGCTAATCAGTGGGTCGGTATCTGCATTGAAGGTGGAAACGCACGAGTAGGCGAGTCCTGCTTGTTTGATGCTGATCGAAGCGACGACCGCAACCAATGCGAAGGCGGCTCTTTGTGCCACTTTCAGAGCGATCGTGAACGCGGCGTCTGCGTCGCCTCGTGCTCGCCCGATCAGGGTCACGGCAGCGTGCGCTGCGCCGGCGGCATGAGCTGCTTGGCGGGTCGCTGTTTGAGCCGTGAACAACAATGCGACCCGGGTTCCCAGAATGCCTGCGGCTCGATGGGCCGTTGCAGCCTGTTGAGCTGGGGCTTGGACCAAGGAATGTGCGCCATGCAAGAGCCGGCAGCCGGTCCAGCGGGTTCGGCCTGTGAGAAGAGCACACAATGCGTCGACGGCAACATCTGCCTGACCTTACGTCGCGGCGAGCAGGCGCCGACGTGTCATACGCTGTGTCGTCCCACTCAAGGCGGTCTGGGTTGTCCGGCTGGCACCATGTGCACTGGTCTTGGTGATTTGTCCGGCGGTCAGGTCACCAGCAACTGGGGTCTGTGCGTTCCGATGGGTAACTAAAGCGCTCAGCTGCGGCTAGTATGGCGGTCAATGGCGGCCTGTTCATTTGGCTTGAACAGGTCGCTGTTGATTTTTGGGCATCGCAGGATCCGTTTTATCGACTCCACAAGCGAACCCCTGACCCTCTGGTTCGTGCTCATGCTCGCACGGTTTTATGCTCGAATCCGAGGGGACGCCGCGCTCATCCCAGTACTGAGCCCCAGCTTGAGGCACGCCGTCGACGAACTCGATCACATGTCGCTTTTGCCCTGACGGGTACCACTCACTCCACGGTCCGTGTTTGAGTCCCTCGGCATAAGCACCCTGCGTATGGAGTTGTCCGTTGGGGAACCACGAAGAGTAGGGACCATGATGGCTGCAGCCGGCGTAAGTCACGACCTTAGAGCGCCGTCCTGTTTCATACCAAAAAGTGTGAGCGCCTTGAGCTTTGTCCGCTTGGTAGCGACCTTTTTCTTTGGGTTTTCCGTTGGCGTACCAAGAGCTCCAAACGCCGTTCTTTCGGTCGTTAAAAGTCATTCCCTCACTACGTTTTTGACCGCTTGGGTACCAGTAGGTCCAAGTTCCCGCTCGTTGCCCATTGTCGTACTGACCTTGGCTTCTTTGTTTGCCGTTATTATACCAGGCTTGCCAGGCTCCATGACGCACCTGGCTGCGCTCCATATGCTTGGATTTAAGGCTGCCGTTATCATGCCGCTCGGTGACCCATTCACCCTCGCTGCAGCCTGTACTCAAGCCGATCGCTAGCCAGCAAAGCGACGCCTTAGTCATCCGCTAGGCAGCGTTCGGATTCTTCCGGGCAGCGCTCATAACCGCATTCCATGGTGATGCAGCGCGCCGACATCATGCAGCGCGTCAGATCCGACGCTAAGCGTGCGCTCTGCGGACGGACACGGTCTAAGCAGTCGTTGAAGCAGCGTGTGTCGGCCCCGCAAGCGTTGACGCAGAGGATCATGTCCGCACAGCTGTAGTTGTCTCCAACCGGCATCCCCGTGTCCTCAACTGGCTCAGGTGCTTCGCCGCCTGCGCTTCCGCATGCGCTCGCTTCGCTGGGGCAGCTGCGCATGATGCAGGTCGGGTCGGCGCAGTTGTTTTGGGCAGCGCAGCGAACGATCGCCTCCGTGATCTCAAGGTTGCGAGGCAGAACCTCTTCCATGCACCGCGCCGAGCAGTCGTCGTCGTCACCGCAGCCGAGGATGCATTGCATCCCCTCGATGCAGCTCCCGCGACCGCCGATCAGCTCGGAACCGCTGATGTCTCGGGGTTGGGCATCGGGTATGCTTACGCCGCTATCGAGACGTTGGTCGCCTCCGTCCGCCGAGCCTGTATCGGCAACCTCGGTGCGCGCGTCGTTGGCTTGGATATCGCTTTGAGGGGTCGCATCAAGGACTCCCGCTTCGGCTTGAATTGCGGCTGTTTCTTGTGCGCAACTGCACAGTGTGCAGCCCATCAAGGCGACTAAAGAGAGCCGGTGTAGGGGAACAATCAAAGACATCATCACGTCGGGCTCAGTGTTCCTAGGGTCGTCAGTTTAGCCTAGTCTACTGTCTGAGAATACACCTGACAAACCGCTGCCGTCACAATGGTTTGAGTTGAGCTTGCGTGGGCGAACTGAGCCATGCCGATCAGGGCGCTTCAGCGGTCCAGTTTAATGTGGTGTTGCACGGAAATCTACCGGAGTTGCTCTGCGTGGCGATCTGGTCACAATCGCTGCCTTCGCACTCGAGTACGAACTGACCTTTTCCCGATGCGGTGGTCTCTGAGGTGACCGTGACGGAGCCAGGACCAACGATGCTGATCAACCCATCGAAGCCCGGGTAGGAGAAGCTGTTGGTAAAGTTCGTGCAGGTGTACTTGTCGTCGCTTTCGTAGGTGCAGCGAGGGCTGCTCTCACCCACTCGGACGTCTCCATTAAAGAAGGTGATCGAGAACGAGTTGGAGTCTACGTTTGAGAAGGTCACCGAGGTCGGCACCGCAAGGCCTTCTTCCCCGTTGCATTCGTCATCGGTCCAGCCTGTGGTGATGACCGACCAGTCACCGACCTGAGGCTGAATCCCGGTGTCTTGTGGAACTGGAATTGGGTCTGGAGATTCCACCGACTCACCGCAACCCGCCACGCTTAAGATACAGAAAAAAACACTAAGTAAGGGTAGGCAATTCATCGGTAATTCTCGCTCTAATTTCGTATATAGCGAGAGGTATTAGGAATCCGAGTAAAGGGCTATGTTTTATTGTATTTTAATCGCCAGTTTTCCGACCACGCGCTGCGATTGGCTGCGCTCGAAGGCTTCAGCGATCGCCTCGAGGGGGTAGGTTGTCTCGATCACGGCTCGCAGCGCGCCCGCTTCGATCAATTTCCGCAGAGCCTCAAGGTCAGGCGCGCTCGGGTGCACGAACACTGCGTGACTTGATCGCCCTCGAAGGGGGTTGAACACCGCACTCAAGCTAGTGCTGAGCAGCTTGACGATGTTGAGGTAATTGCCGCTGTCTTTGAGTTGATGACGCACCTTACCAAGGTTTTGGTTGCCGACGACGTCAAACCAGACGTCGTAAGCGGCTCGCTGCTCAAGCGGGTTGCGTTGGCGATAGTCGATGACCTGGTCGCAGCCTGCTGCAACCGCCTGGTCATGATTCGCTGCGCTGCATATTCCGGTGACCTGGGCGCCGAGCGCCTTGGCGAGCTGAACAGCGATCAAGCCGACGCCTCCGGAGCAGCCGTTGACCAAGACGCTTTGCCCGGGTTGTAGGCTCGCGTGGTGCACCAGGCTTTGGTACGCAGTCAGTCCAACGAGCGGCAAAACGCCCGCGTCGATAAAGCTCAGATTACTGGGCATATGATCGACGATGTCGTCGCGACAGCGCAGGATCTCACAATGCGCCCCCGTGACCTTTTTGAGCCCACGGATGTCGGTGAGCCCCCACACCTTATCACCGGCCTTGAATCGACTCTCCGGCCCAGCCTCAAGCACCACGCCCGAGAAGTCGCCGCCTAAAATAGAGGGGGGTTTTAACCCAAAGACGATGCGTAAATCGCCACGCAAAATCTTCCAGTCTACTGGGTTGATCGAGCTGCCATGGACTTGGATCAGCAGCTCGCCAGGCGCTCGAGCGGGCGCTTCGATTGAGCGGACCTCAAGCCGCTCGGGGCGCCCGTAGCCGGTGCAAATAGCTGCGCGCATCGTGCTCATGAGCTGGCCTTTGTTTGGCGCAGGCGAACTGGGATGACGACCATCAACATGCTCGCCCAGACGGCTAGGCTAAAGTATAAGGTCTGCCAGACCATCGGGTAGCGCCAGTCCTCATACGATCCTGTGATGATCATGTTTTGCACGTCCGCCAAGCCTTGAGCGAGCGTGAGATAGCTCGCGTCGGCTGCCTCTTTCGCCTGCCAAAGCCGGTAGTAATTGGGGATATCGATCAGCGTCATAAACAGCACATAAGCGATGCATCCGAACACGCCAAAGCGCATCCAGCGTTGTTGCTTGACGCTGCCTTGCTTGCGTAAAATCCACAGCGCCAAACCGAACAAGCATGCTGAGAACGCCCACAGGCTCTCTTCGATGGTTTGACCGATGTAGTTGGTCGTGAGCACGCCATACCAAGCACAGCACTGCGCGGTGACGATCAAGGGGACAATGGGATAGCCTAATAAGCGGACCCGTTGATGATCGGCGGCGCGGGCGAGCACGATCAACAAAAGGGTCCATTGGGCGACAAAAGCGACCTCGGCGACGGTGGCGATCGAGCGGCCGACCAAGACCGTTGAAAACCACGAATCAAACATCGCAAACCGTGCGACGTCACTGCGCAGAACAAAGCATCGAGAGGCGCAGCCGATGACGTATAAAGCGCAGAGCACCAGCTGGAGGTTTTCGATCGGTGTGGGCGCTTTGTTTTTGAGCCAGCGCCACAGCGCACCGAGCAGGCACAGGTTGACCACGCCAAGGACGCTCATCCCAACCCACCACGCCAAAACTTCGGGTGCAAACTGGGTGTTCACATGGGACTCGCTGAGCTATCGTTGGGCTGGAACTTGATGGTGATAGTCGATGGTTTCAGAGCGCGAACAAGATCTGAAAAACAATGTTTTTGTCGGCTTGACCGCGTGCTTTCTTGCCGTCGCTTCTGGCTGCGGCGGGGGCATTCTTCCTGATCTTCCTGATCCCAATCAAGCCGAGGTGTTGCCAAGTGTCCTCCAGATACGAGTCTCTGACCCTGATTTAGCGTTTGATCAAGCGTGGCAGGTTCCTAACGAAACTCAATGGGTTGAGCTCGAAGTTTTAGTGCTGGGCGGAGCCGCTCAAACCGCTATGCCCGATGAGACCGTCAATTTTACCTTTGAAAATGCGCGCCAGGCGGCGACTCGCGTGCTGGGTCTGGACCAGGGAAGCTCTTGCTCAACCGACGAGACCGGCCGATGCCGTCTAGCGGTTCGCTTGGGTACAGAACCTGGTGATTGGGTGATCCGAGCGGCGGCTTTGCGCAACGCGCAGGCTTTTGCTGAGCAGCATTTGGTCATCGGCATCGGCGATCGCCGTCGGGTAAAGATCGAAGCGCCAGGGCTACCGGTTCGCGACTGGAACGGGTCGCTGCCCGACCCTTGGCTTCGTGACGAGTTGATTTTAGCGCGCAGCGAGGCTGAGGGGGCTCCGTTCAAGCTGACGGTCTGCGACCAACACGACAACCCGGTGCCAGGCGCACGAATTATACTCTTAGTTCGGGGCGTAGGAGCGTCCTCAGGTGCGGTCGGTGATGCAGGCCCTCCCGCTGACACTGAAGCGCCGATGCTCGATGCTAATCAGCTCGACGTCGCTCAGCCTAGAGATGTCGGTTTCGGTGATGCGGCTGTCGGCGACGCCGCTAGCGCTGTTGACCCAACCGGCTGCTCCCTCGCTGCGTGTTTAGGTGGCGAATCGAGCGAGCGAGTGGAAGGGGTGACCGACGACGACGGTCACTTCGCCACTCAGTTGGTTCCTGGCGCCTCATCAGGGCGCTTTGCGCTTGAGGTTCGGATCGAAGAAACCGGCGACGATGCCTACCCATTTCCCAGCGTTGCCCTGAATGGAAAAACGTATCAGCGTTTAGCCAGCCAGATCGTCTTTGATGGCCGCGCCGTGTGCTTTCCGGCTGATAGCTTGCGCGGCGCCCGCGTGCGCGTCCTCGACTCGACCGGAGCAGGCGTCGCCAACAGTGCGCTTCAGATTCTTGCTGAAGGCCTCTTTGGTGCGAGCGCTCCGCCGACCGATGACGAGGGTTGGGCTGAGTTGACGGCGCGCTGCCCATCGCAGCCGCCAGGTATCAATGAGGTCCTGCTCTTGCGTGCGATCGTGGTCGATCAACCGGGGATTCAAATTGATATCCCGGTCGCTTTCGAGACCGCTGCGCCCGACCGAATCGACTATGTCCCGATCCACTTTGATGCCAATTCGATCACTGCTGGCAGCGTCTCAAGGTTGAGGTTTCGAGTCACGGACCGCAACGGCTTTCCCGTACCTGAGGCGAGCGTCACCGCGCAGCCACTCAGTGATGCAGACCTTGGCCGGCTGACCTTTCGAAGCGGTGAGGATTTTGTCTCGACCCAAACCCTTGAGACCAACCTCGTTGGCGAGGTGATCTTTGAGGTGCGCCCCGTCGGTGCGCGCACGCAGCCAGAGTATCCGCTTCAGCTGAAGGTGTTTGCATCGCTTGATCCGGTGGTGCACGCCCTCGTTCCGGTTCACGTGATGGGTGGAACGCCTCAGCGTGTGCAGGTGGTGCGCGGGCAGAACATGCAATTATTGACTGGACAAGGCGGCGCGGTCGTCACCGTACGCGTCGACGACGGACAGGATAACCCGATCTCAAACGTTGTGGTCACCTTGCAGCCACCCCCTTCGGTCGTCATGGCGCCTGTACAAGGCAGAACGGACACACGGGGCGAGTTCAGCGCTGGAGTGCTCGAGGTGAGGGGGTTTGAGGACGACCAAACCGTCAGGGTCCCGGTGTCTGCGCGCTGGGTCGACAGTGAGGGCGTGGAGTGGACCGAGAACGCAGAGGTCCTTCTTCGGCTTGGGGTCGGTTCGGCGCAAGGGGTCGCTTTTGAGCAGGCAGGAGAAGCGCTCGCTGAGTGCGAGGGGTTACCATGCCTCAAGGCGCCTGTTGGCCAACTGCTCGAGACTCCGCTTGAAGTTCAGGTCGTCAACGCAAACGGCGGACCGCTGGCGCAACAGCCCGTGGCGATCAATCTGGTTGATGATCAACCACAGGGCTGTGGGAGTCGGCCCGGCGAGGGCGCTGATTTAGGGACAACCGGTGAGCGCGGCGCGCTCGATGTGGGCGGCGACGTCGGCGCAGCCTGGCGTCTAGGGGATCAAGCGCGCGACTGCCTTTGGGAGGTCGTCAGCGGTCAGGTCACGCAGCGCCTTGTGGTGCGGCAGCAGCCTGGGCTGCCGAGCCTAGGGACCTTTCAAGCCTACGATGGGGACGGCGCGTTGTTCGGCTTGCCGAGCGCTACGCTTGAGCTTGCGGCGCGTCCGTTCAATTTTAGACGTCCGCTCATTTTTGGGCCTGAAAACGCACACCGCGTTCGCTTGGTCATACTCGATCGTTTTGGGAACCCGCTCGCCGGTTCAAGTGTTTTTGCGGACCCCGCAAATTGTCATGTCGATCGCCCGGATCTGCGGCTCGACCAGCAAGGCGCAGCGGATGTGTGGGTCGCCGCTGGCGCGATGGTTGATCAGCCGTGTCTACTCTCGGTGCTGTCGCTGGCTGGTTGGGAAGGTGATCCGCCGAGTGCCCAATTTGTGATCGGGGGCGGGCTCGTGGATGTGCGTGATTTTGTTTGGGATGACGCGGTGTCCAGTCAAACGCGCGTCCTTGCGTTCCCGGTGACCGGTGATTGGGAGGGCTTCGAGACGGGCTACTTTCGTGGCGGTCTTGACGAAGGCGTTTCATTGCCTTTGAGCGAGAGCACACAGGACGGCTTATGCACCAATCGCGCGGTCTGCACGCAGGCGGAACTCGTCTATTTAGGGACCTATGAAGGGTTGCTGCCCTCGCCACGTGTGCTCTGCGGCGCCGGGCAAGAATGCCAGCGTCTTTTGCTGACGAAAGTGGGCAGCAGAGTGAGCGTTCAGGTGCCGCGCGAGCACGTGCGCACGCCTGGTCGCTTTGGGATGCGTCTGGTGACGCCAGGCCAGCCGGAGACGAGCAGCGCAATCCTTCCGTTTTGGGCGAGGGTGACCCCTTATGGTCGCCAGCGCCGGGTGCAGGTTTCGCTTCCGGCGCCCTGGCGTTGGGGGGTTACCGCGACCAATTCGAGCAGCGTGACTAAATCCGTGCATGCGCAGCGGTTTGATGATGGGCGTGTGCGCATGGACAGCTGCGGTTTGGGGTCAGAGCACGGGCGTGACATCACCGCCTGGGTGGCGACATCAACCAGCCCAGCGCCGAGCGCTCAGCGGATGACCGAGGTTCCTGCTCAAGCACAAGCGCTCTCGATTGGGGTATCAGGCTACCAGGCGGCGAGGGATGTATCGACGCGAATGTGCGTCCCGGATGACGTCAACGGTGACGGTGTTCAAGACCTGATCATCTACGGGAAACCCTCCGGGAACCTGCACGGGCGCAATTGTGTTCATCTGGTCGTGGGACACGAGCAGGACGGTTATGTCCGCCAAGCGAACGACCTCGCAGGGTACTGCGGGACGATCCCGGAGTGCAGCGTGCGCCAGGTTGGCGAGGGGGAGACGGCGATCGCCGTGATCGACTGGTGCGACCCTGACTTCCCCGTAAATGAGCGGGCTCGCTCACTGTCAGCAGCCGGCTCGACAGTGGACAATACCCGTTATTTTGAGTTGAATTTTTCGTCGATCGATTATGGTGAGGCGAACGGTAACGAGCGACTCTCCAGGGTCTGGTCGCTGCGCCGCCTTGGGCGATTAGGCCAAGGCGGACGCTTTGTCGTCACCGACACCTCGACGCCCTCTCATCTGCGCCACGGCGTGCTGGGGTGGGATCAGATCGACCTCGATGGTCTGGGTTGGGATGAGGTGGTTCACTACGCCTACAACACCAAGAACAGGTGCGGAGGTTTCAACGCTGCCTACCGATGCAGCTTGATGGCTCAAGGTGGCGCTGAGGTGCACGCTGGCGGTGGTAGAC
>JBDQPD010000096.1:0-13388 GCA_040260805.1 Myxococcota bacterium
AGCCAAGCGCCGGGCGGGTACAATCGTTCCTGCAGCCGTCGTCTTCGCTGTTGTTGCCGTCATCGCAGATCTCACCATTATTGACGATTCCATCGCCGCAACGAGCCGTGACGCAGGCGTTGGAGCAGGCATCGAGATCTTCAAGGTTGCCGTCATCGCAGCCTTCGAAGCCTCGAAACACGAAGCCGTCTCCACAGCGGGCCGCCAAACACAAGCCGGTGCAGGCGTCGGTGTTGCTCACGTTCCCATCGTCGCATGCCTCAAAGCCCGGATCGCCTTCGTTGAGATCTTGTCGTCGGAACCCGTCGCCGCAGCGCGCCTGCTCGCAATTCGGTGTGCACGCGTCGCGAGGGTCGGGGTTTCCATCATCACAAGCCTCGACGCCTGCGTGCAAATGCCCATCGCCGCAGCGCGCTAGCTGACACGTGGTCAGGCAGTCGTCCGTCTCAAGGTCGTTGCCATCGTCGCAGGCCTCAAAGCCCTCATATTGATAGCCGTCTCCACAGCGCGCCTGCTGGCAGTCGTTGGTGCAGGCGTCGGTGTTGCTGATGTTAGCGTCATCACAAGCTTCGTAGCCTGGATCCAAGACATCGAGGTCGCGCCGGGTGACGCCGTCTCCGCAGCGAGCGCTTTGACAGCGTGTCGTGCAGCCGTCGTCATCACGCGCATTGCCGTCGTCGCAAGCCTCTTCGCCCAGACGCTGAAAGCCATCTCCGCAGGTCGCTAGAGCGCAGGTCGAGAGACAGTCGTCTCCGTTGTCTTGGTTGCCGTCATCGCACGCTTCGCCTTGCTGTAGCATGCCATCTCCACAGCTCGTTGGGGTGCATTGATGGCAGTCATCGGTCGGGTCTTGGTTTCCGTCGTCGCAGCCTTCGCCAGGCCCTACAATGCCGTCGCCGCAGATCGGCTCAGTACAGTCACTACGGCAGTTATCGTTGTCCGCCTCGTTCCCGTCATCACATGCCTCGTAGCCGTTCTCGCTCGGCAGCCGGTCGGTTCGCTGGATACCATCGCCGCAGTAGGCTTCGACGCAGCCGTTCGTGCAGCCATTTTCGTTGATCGAGTCGCCGTCGTCGCAAGCCTCGTAGTCGAGCTCACCGAGTTCGAGGTCTGTGCGCTGAAAGCCGTCTCCACATGAAGCCCTCGTGCAGTCACCCAAGCAGGCGTCATCATCGGTGGTGTTGCCGTCATCGCAGGCTTCTTCAAAGCCCTCATCCATCCGTCTGATCGCGTCGCCGCAGACCGCCTCGACGCAGCCCGCGGTGCAGCCGTCCGAGTTGTCGGTGTTTCCATCATCGCAGGTTTCATTCGCTTCGATCAGACCGTTTCCGCAGGTCGCGCCCGAGTTGCGAACGACCACCTGCTCACCGCAGGCGACAAGGATGAAAACAAGACTGAGTCGATGAGCGCGCATGGTACTCCCTTGCACGTGTATAGCCTAAAGCGTTGGCGGCCTCGAATTTGGCTGATTAGTGTTAGCGAAACAACCCCGAGCGATGGCGCGCCAGAACCCCTCTAGTCGTTAGGGTAGGCGGTTAGGATGTAGCATTTTTCATCGTTGAGCTTCTTCAGGACAACGGTCACTCGTTTGGCATCATCGCAGATATAGCCTCGATTTTTGCACGCTTTCCCCTTGGTTTGACTGGTCTCATTCTTTTCGGTCACCGAGAGACCCGCTGCTCGCTTTTGTTGAGGTTTGTGTTTGAAGGACTTTTTGCTGCCCTTCTTCGCTTTGCGGAACCAAGTTTGAATTTCTCGGGTGTTTTGAACGATGGTCGACTTAATGACGGTCTGCGCAACCGCTAGGTTCCTAAAGGCGCTAGCGACGGGGGCCTTTGGACAGCCTTGGATCCCAGATTGCACGCGCTTGATCAGGTCAGATTCCTTGGGGTCGATGTGGCAGGTTTTCGTGTGCGCACCCTCAACCTTTTCGTTGTTGAGCAGCCAATTTTTACTGTTGGTATCGATGCAGAGCTTCGTCATAGAATAGCTCGTGCTTGGAACCAGAACACCCAAAACAAATAAGCTCAGCGCTACGGGTTTCAGCATCGTAATTCTTCTCCTGTGGCTTTATTACACTACCCTTGTTGATTCTTGGACAACTCAAAACGCGCACGCGCAAAGTTTTTGGTGGTGAGCGGCCGTCGAATCAGCGCCAGCGAATCAATTTATAAGCAGTAAATCCCGTTAACCACTCCCCGGAATCGGCCTGAACTGTTAGCGGCTAGGCGCCGCTTGAGGCCGGGAGTACTATGGGTCAGCGCCAATTGACTTCGTTGATGATGATCGCAGCCATCGGCTGCAGTGGCTCAAAGAACGAAACATCGTCGGTCGTGTCGAATGACTCGTTGGTCATTGGTATGGATCAAGAGCCGGACAGTTTATGGCCTGTGCTGAGTTCGATGATGGCCGGAACCGAGATCAAAGCCCATGTCGGTGTGAACCCAACAACGGGTATGACGGTGATCGATGATGAGTGGAACGTTCGTCCCAATCTCGCAGGTTACCGCCCCAGTCCCGGCGCTGAGTTTGTGGTCCCCAGCTTGAAAAATGGTGGAATGGAAGACCTCTGCGCTGCCTTTCCACCAGCGTCCGAAGGCCAACGCTGCGGAAAGCCTTTGCGGGATATGACCGGAAAGCCGGCTAAGGCCTTGATGGTGACCCATTGGGAGCTCAGAGCCGACGCAAAATGGAGCGATGGTAAACCGGTCACGATCGACGATGTGATCTTTGGTTATCAGTTCGTGATGTCCAAAGACCTGCCGGTTATTGACCGAACGATGGAAGAGAAGATCGCTTGGATGGGTCCTGTGCTCGAAGCCGACGGAACCCCCTCAAAGACGCGCTTCGACATCTATTGGAAAGAGCTCTACGCCTACAACCATGTCGGCGCCTTAACCGTCTTGCCCAAGCACATCTTGTATGAGCCCTTCACCTTCAATCCGGGGCGGCTCAAAGAGCATTGGTACGGTCGTAAACCGATCGGCTGGGGCCCCTGGAAAATCAAAGAATATCGCCGGGGTAGCCACATCATCTTGGTGCCGAATGAGCATTATTGGGGTTACAAAGACCGGAAGCCATACCTGCAGCGTCTGACCTATCGCTTCATCCGCAACACCAACTCGCTCAAGGCAGCGCTTGAGGCGAACAGCCTTGATGCCACCTCAGAGACGGGTCTGAAACTCGATGACGTGGTGAAACTCGAGAAGCGCTACAAAGATCGATGGGACTATCATTATCGGTCGGGGTTGGTGTGGGAGCATATCGACCTTCGGCTTGATACGGACGCCGAGCTGCATGGTGGGACGACCAATCCTTTAGAGGATGTGCGCGTGCGCCGAGCGCTCGTCTTGTCGGCTAATCGTCAACAGCTCGCTGACGCTTTGCTCGAGGGTAAGGTCAAGGTGGCCCACAGTTACTTACCGGCTTTGCATTACGCTTATCACGAAGGACAGCGAACTTACCCCTTTGACCCGCCAGCTGCCGAGAAGCTGCTCGATGAAGCCGGCTGGAAAAAGGGCAGCGATGGGATTCGGGTTAAGGATGGAAAACGCCTGCACCTTGAGTTTGGAACCACCGCCGAAAATAAAATCCGCGAGCTGGTTCAGCAAGTGCTTCAGCAAGATTGGCAGCGGGTCGGTATTGAGGTCGAAATGAAGAACGAGCCTCCCTCGGTGTTCTTCGGACAAACCACGCACAAGCGTAAGTTCAAACATATGGCGATGTACGCTTGGTTACTCTCGCCCGTCGCGGCTGGTGACGGCCTGTGGCGAGGCGACATGATCCCGAGCAAAGAAAACAACTGGCAGGGTCAAAACATGGCGGGTTTGCGGAACGATGAAATCACGCAGCTCACCATCGATGGGGAAAAAGAGATCGATATCGTCAAGCGAACCAAGATCATCAAACGAGTTCAAGAGATCTACGCTGATCAGCTGCCAGCCATCCCGTTGTACTTCCGGGTCAACACTTCGGTGACCAGCAAGCGACTTAAGGGTTGGCGGCCGACAGGGACGCAGATTCCGATCTCTTGGAACAGCCAAGAGTGGCGCCTGGAGGGTGGCAAATGATCTCCTTTTTAGTGCGTCGTACCCTCGCCGCTGTCTCGCTGGTTTTTGTTTTGAGCTTTGTGCTCTTTGCGCTGCTCCAAGCGATGCCTGGTTCGATGGAAGACATGCTGATGTCGGGTAATCCGAACATTCGCCCAGAGGATGTTGCGCGGCTCAAGCGTCTGCGTGGCTTGGACCAGCCAGTTCATGTTCAATACGGTCGCTGGATGTGGGGTTATCACGACACCACGGGTGGCTTTGATGAGCTCACCACGGACGATGGAACGGTGCTCAAGGGTCGCATCGCCGATGAGGATGGAGCCTTGGCTGGCTTGCCCGGCTGGGCGGCTGAAGGTAGCTCGCTCGTGCTTGAGTCGGTTACCCAACCCGTCGACTTTGTGGTCGACGGAGGCGAACTCGAAACCTTTACGGGGGTCACTCGTTTGGTCCGGCGACAGGTCGATTTGGGGAAACCGCCCAAAGAAGCCGACTTCTTTGTCGCGTCGGTCGCTGATGACCAAGAGGTGATCCAGGGTCAAGAACTCGGCAAGCATCTGCGCATCACGCTCGAGACGCTTGAGAGCTTAGGCCTTGAGGTGGTGCGACCGCCGAGCGAGATCAACGATCTGCATCGCGACAAACTCGATCCGACTGAGGCTGCTTTAGAGGCGGGCTCGAATCGGCCCGAGGGCGAGGCTGCTGCTGAGGTGAGCGCTCCCCCCGAAGAGGTGGGCGGGACGCCCGAGTGGGTCTTGGAGCTCAGCGCTGATGGGCAAGTGATCGGTAGCGTGAAATTGCGTCAAGGTGGACGAGCTAAACTCGAACCCAAAGCCCCGGCAGAAACCAAGGGGAAAACCGAGGCGCAAATCAACTTGATTGTCGAGCGTAACCGGGAGGCGATGCTGACCCTTTTAGCACGCCACGCGGAGCCTGTTGCGACGGTCAAAGCGCCCATGGTTGGTTACGCATCCTTTGACAGCCCGCGCCCCTTCGAGGTCGTCGCTTGGCGAAGCATTGGGATGATGCGAGCAGGCGCTTGGAAGGGCGGCTTGTTGTCCGGGAATTTAGGGTGGTCGCTCAAGCAAGAAAAGGTCAGCACGCTGATTCAAGAGCGCATCGTGAACACCTTGCGGTTGATGGGTCCGGCGCTGTTCTTATCGATCTTGATCGCGTTGCCTTTGGGTATGGCTGCTGCGGTGCGTCAGTACTCGCTGCTCGACCACTCGGTGAACTTAGCAGCTTTTGTCGGAATCTCTCTGCCGGTTCACTGGTTTGGGTTGATGTTAATTCATATCTTTGCGGTCTGGTTAGCCTTGTTCCCGGTCTCTGGATTGCAAACACCTGGACTCGAGTCTTTCGGCGATAAAGTGTGGCACACGATCTTACCGGTGACGGTGTTGAGTATCGCTTATGTGGGGCGCTGGCTTCGTTACATGCGTGCGTCGATGCTCGAGGTGATCAAACAAGATTATATTCGAACAGCGCGAGCCAAAGGGGTACCGGAGACTCGCGTGATTTTTGTCCACGCGTTTCGCAACGCCTTGATCCCCGTGGTGACCATTTTAGCGCTCTCGGTGCCGGTGCTGTTTGGCGGGGCGCTGATCACCGAAACCATCTTTAGTTGGCCAGGTATGGGCTCGCTGATTTACGAAGCGATCATCGGGTCGGATTATTACGTCGCCATTATTGGCTTCTTGATCTCGGCATCCTTGGTGATGGTGGGGAACCTCTTAGCCGATTTGATGTACGCGATCATTGATCCGCGCGTCCGGGTGGGGGAGTAAATCATGAGTCAAAATACCCTCAATATGTCACAGACCGAGACCAAGGGCGCTACGCCTGAGTTCGAGACCTTCTATCAACTGGTTTGGCGTCGCTTTCGTAAGCATCGCTTGGCGGTATGGTCCTCCATCGGCCTCATCGTTTTGCTTGGCTTCGCCTATGGGATTCCGTTCCTTGCGCCCTTCTTTGGCGCCGATCCTGACACGATCGATCTGTACAATCGCTACGGCGGGATGAGCTTAGATCACCCCTTTGGGACCGACGAGCTTGGTAGAGATGTGTTCTTGCGCCTGATGTACGGTGGAAGGATCTCACTGACGGTCGGTTTGATCTCGGCGGTAGCAGCCGCTGTGATCGGCACCACGATTGGCGTGATCGCTGGCTATTTTGGTGGCTTGGTCGACGCGATCTTAATGCGCTTTACCGACGCCATGTTGAGTATCCCGGTGTTGCCTTTGATGATCGTCTTTGCTGCTTTGGATCTACAAAAGATCGCCAGCGCAGGCGGCACCTGGGCGGCGGTTGGAGTGATCTGCGCTGTCTTGTTTGTGATCGTCTCAGCGGGTGTCTTCTTTGCGGATCGGCGTTCAGGCGTCGTGAGCATTTATGGGACGGGCTTGTTGGCTGCGGCTGGCTTTGGTTTGCCCCTGTCTGGCTTGCTGCTGATGCTGCAAAGTGACGCACTCGGGACCGGCACCATGGTCTCCGTGGTCCAGCTGATCATCATTGTGGTGTTCTTCTCGTGGATGACCGTGGCGCGTCTGGTGCGCGCCGCCGCCTTGCAGATCAAGGAGCTCGACTTTGTCGCGGCGTCGCAGGCTTTTGGTGGAAAACATCGTCACGTCATCACCCAGCACATTATCCCGAACGCTATGGCACCCATCATTGTGGCGGCGACGCTCGAGGTGGGCTCCGTGATTTTGTATGAGTCGGTGCTCTCGTTCCTCGGCCTTGGTGTGAAGCCGCCGACTGCGTCGTGGGGCAATATGTTGCGCAACGCGCTCGATTATCTTCAGGATTCGCCTTTGCTCGCCTTTTGGCCTGGCTTGTTCATTTTGATCGCAGTGGTGTGCTTTAACTTCTTTGGTGACGGTTTGCGTGATGCGCTTGATCCGCACCACGTCAATCGTAACGACTAGGAACCATTTTGGGCGCCCTTTTTCGTCTGATCAGCCCGCTGCTTTTCGTGCTGGTTGCGCCCATTTTGTATGCGAACCGAAAGCTTCGACATGGGTGGTCGGAGCGTCTGGGCCGGTACTCTCAAAGTTTTGATTCGCTCGAGAAACCAAGAGTGTGGCTCCATGGCGCCTCTGCAGGTGATTTACTCGCTCTGCAGCCGGTGATCAGAGCGCTGCGTAGTCAACGTCCCGAGTTGAGTATTATCGTCTCATCGATGACGCAAAGCGGTCAGGAGATGGCGCGAGCTCGAATGACCGGCATTGATCGCTTGATCTATTTACCGTGGGACGTCCCATTCGCCGTTCGTCGCGCCTTGCGCTCGATTCAGCCTGATGTTTTGGTCCTTGAATACACCGAACTGTGGCCGAATCTGATCCACCAAGCTTCTGAGCGAGGGGTCCGGTTGGTGCTGACCAACGGGCGCATCAGTCCAGACAATTTGAGCGCATACAAGCGCCTCTTTGCGCTGGTCGGCAATCCACTCAAGCGTTTCGACCGGCTGCTCATGAGGAGTCGCTCTGAGGCAAACCGAGCCGCTGAGCTCGGGGCGTCAGCCTTCGCCTTGAGGATCGCTGGTAACACCAAGTATGACAATTTGCAGCCACCAGAAGCCGACGCCGTTGCGGCGCTTGCCGCCGACATCCAGCGTCAGCCTGAGCGTCTGTTGTGGGTTTGTGGATCGACACACGAGGGCGAAGAAGCCGAGCTGATCGAGGTCTATAAAGAGCTGACCATACGGCACCGGCAGCTCGACCTTCTGATCGCGCCCCGGTACATCGAGCGCGCCCCTCGAATTGCAGAACTCGCAAGTCAGGCTGGTTTGCCCTGCGCCAGGCGGTCGGAGCATCAAGGCGCGATAGGTGGCGTCACCATCCTTGATCGGATTGGAGAGTTGATGCCGGCTTACGCCCTCGCCGATGTCGTTTTTGTCGGCGGCAGCTTTATCCCTCGTGGGGGGCAAAACATTCTCGAGCCAGCGGCATGTGGGAAGCCCGTCTTATTCGGTCCTTTCATGGATAACTTTTCTGATGAAGTTGCGCTTCTCGTTGGCCGAGGTGGGATCCAGGTGAGCGATCGCTCAGCGCTATTCGAGACAATTGATCAGCTTCTTTTTCGGCGGGGAGCCTGCGTTGAGGTGGGCGACCTTGCGCGCTCGAGCGTTACCGCTCGTGCAGGAGCAGGTGTTCGATGCGCTGAGCAGATTCTCGGACTCATGGAGGGAGTATGAGCTCCCTCCCGACCCCTTGGTATTGGAAGGGGTTAGCGCATCACGCGCTAAAGCCTGCGGCGCTTTTGTATCGAGCAGCTCAGACGCTGCGCGCCTCAAGGCGTCGAGACCAAGCACATGAGATTCCTCTAGTGATCGTGGGCAATCCTAGAGTCGGAGGCTCAGGCAAGACGCCGATTAGCTTCGATCTGGTTGAGCGTTTGCGAGCACGACAGCAGGCTGCTGCATGGATAGGTCGCGGTGTCGGGGGAGATGGACGAGCGGGAGTCATTGGTGCTCAGGCGACGGCAGCTCAGTTTGGCGATGAGGCGCTCATGGCAAGTCGGCGCCTTGGCGAGCATTGCTATGCGGGTGTACCGCGCTCGGACTTGATCCGAAAAGCAGCTCAAAACGGCTGCTCAATAGCGGTCAGTGATGATGGGATGCAAAGCCCTGATTTGTTGCCGAGTCTTTTGATCGTTGTCCTTCGCGCTGAAGATCCGTGGGGTAATGGGCAACGCTTGCCAGCGGGTCCGTTGCGCGAGGGCCCCGAGAGCTTGGAGCGTGCTGATCTCATCGTGTGGCATGGTTTAGATCAGGGAGCTCCTCATTTGCCCGCCGACGCTGACGAGCGCTGGGTCACCGCGTGGTATGAATTGCAGCTGCCGGACCTCGATCCGGGCAAACCGATCGGATTGTGCACCTCGATCGCTGACCCAGAGCGCCTGCGGCGCAGCGTGATCGGCCAGGGGGTAGAGCCGACCGATTGGGTTGTTCGTGGGGACCATCGGCGGTTGCCGCTCAACGATTTGGATCGATCGAAAACCTGGCTGACGACCGCAAAAGACTGGGCTCGGCACGCCCATGAGGTTCCGGCTGGACTTGATTTAAGAGTGGTCGGTTTGGTCTTGCGTTGGTCGGACAATGGTCGCCAGATCGAGGCCATGCTCGATGCGCTCGTTCAGGCCGAAGTGGACACCCGTTCCTCAGGTTAGTAGGTGCAGAACATGGTCGATTTATCACCTTTGATTGATGGTTTGGATTTCAGCGGCTGCCGTGTGCTGCTGCTGGGTGATTTGGTGCTCGATCGGTCGGTCTTTGGCACGACTCGTCGGGTCTCTCGAGAGGCACCGATTCCGGTCGTGCAGTACGCGGGCGAAGAATCGGCACCGGGTGGAGCCGCTAACGTCGCAGCCAACCTATCGAGTCTGGGTGCGCAGGTGACGGTGGCGGGCTTAGTCGGTGACGATGAACGTGGCGCCGAGCTCATTGATTGTTTGCATCGGTTGGGCGCTCAAACTGACCTAACTCGTTCGGTCGCTGGGCGACCAACGACCGTCAAAACACGCGTGTTTGCTGGTGGTGCCGGCACCGTTCGACAGCAGGTGCTTCGACTCGACCATGAGCCGCCCTCAACGCCCGATTCGAGCCTGCTCAGCGCATTGGCTGCGCAAGTGGTCGAGGCGGCTCCAGGCTTTGATGCGGTGGTGCTGAGTGATTATGGCTATGGCGCCGTCGACGCGAGTTTGAGCGAGCGGATCGACTCGGTACCGGTGATCGTCGATAGCCGAATGCAGCTTCGGCATTTTCGAGCGGCGCATACGCTCAAGCCAAACTTGAGCGAGCTTGAACACAGCGCAGGGCGCGACCTCTTGAGTCATCACGATATCGAAACCGCCGCAGAAGAGTTGCGTGTGGGCAGCCAGGCTGGCGCAGTTTTGGTGACCTTAGGCCGTGACGGGATGTTGCTGTGCGAAGCTCAACAGATGCGTCGCGTGCCCGTCTTTGGAGATGATGAAATCGCTGACGTGACGGGCGCTGGGGACTCGGTCTTAGCGGCGTTTGCCTTGGCGC
Organism: Myxococcota bacterium; assembly: GCA_040260805.1. Lineage (GTDB taxonomy): Bacteria > Myxococcota > UBA4151 > UBA4151 > UBA4151 > CACGMS01. The sequence goes on from JBDQPD010000096.1 coordinate 10,072, forward strand.
TGGGTTCCGGCATGGACCGTTTTGACGCCGCACGAGTGGCGACCGTCGCAGGTGCAGTTGCGGTGAATCATCACGGTACTCACGCCGTGCGCACAGCCGAGCTTCAAGCGGCGCTTAATCATGGTTGAGGTGGTTCGGTTTGTCGCACAGGAGCTAGGGCTCGCTGCCGATTCATGGCGGGAGCAAGGGCGCCGTATTGTCCTCGCTAATGGAGCCTTTGATCTCTTGCATGTGGGGCATGTGCGCTATCTACAGGGCGCAGCGGCAGAGGGCGATGTCTTGGTCGTTGCCGTCAATTCGGATCACAGCGTGCGGTTGTCCAAAGGGCCTGACCGCCCTGTGGTGCCCGAAGCCGAGCGCGCAGAGTTGATCGCAGCCTTGTCTGTTGTCGATCATGTGGTCGTCTTTGACGATAAGACCGTCGAGGGAATCCTTCGGGCTTTGCGTCCTGACGTCCACGCTAAAGGAACCGACTATACGGCGGATTCCGTGCCCGAAGCAGCCTTGGTTCGAAGCCTCGGCGGCGAGGTGCGTATTGTAGGCGATCCCAAGGATCACAGCACGACTGAGATGATCCGGCGTCTTCCGTGAACGAGTTGATGTTCGACCAAAAGTCGAGACTGCCGGCTTGGATTGCTGGTCTTTTGCTGTGCTGGGTAAGGCCCTGGCGAGGTCGGCTAGATCCTGAGCCCAAGAAATTGCTCATCGTACGACCCGACCGGCGCGTGGGGAATCAAATTATCTCCAGCTCGCTCGTGGTCGCTCTGAGCACACATCGCCCTGAGATCGAGGTTCACTATCTGGCGCCTGAGGGTAAAACAGCCCTCCTCGATGGGCTTCCAGGGCTCGCCAAGGTCCATGCTTTGCCACGACACCCCTTGCGCAACTTAGCCGCGCTTTGGCTGCTGCTTAAAACCTTACGCTCCGAGCGGTTCGATGTCGCACTCGATGCATCGCACTGGCACTCGTTTAGCCTAACAGCCGCCCTGCTGACCCGTTGTTGTGGCGCTCGATGGACGATCGGTCATCGCCGGCCAGGAGCCGACGGATTGCTCAACGAGTGGGTAGCGGCGCCGACCGGTCCTGATTGGCCCGCTGAGCTTGAAGTCAAGGCGCGCTTGCTTGAGCCGCTTGGTGTTCGTGTTGAGACCCCAGAGATGGCGCTCCCGCTGCCGGACGATGCGGATGACGTGATTCGGTGGTGGGCAGAACATGCCACCCAGGCTCATCGGCTGTTGCTGTGGCCAACGACTCGCAAGTCGGTGACCGAGGTCCCGGCTGGATTATGGCCTCATGTGCTTCAGCGCTTGCCCTTGCCGCATGATCTCTCGATCGCGGTGGGATGGGGCCCTGGCGAAGAGTCCTTAGCCGAGCAGCTGGTTGCCTCGCTTCAGGGTGAGGGTTTTGAGGCTGCAATGTTACCGGCTACCAGTATCTCCGAACTCGGGATGTTCATGCGCGAAGCGGATATGGTCGTCAGCGGGGATACAGGCCCGTTGCATTTGGCGGGCGCAGTAGCTCGTCGAGTGATCGGTGTCTTTCGCCGGCCTGACGGAAAACGTTGGCTGCCGCTTGGTTCTGCCCACAGCGGTTATCTGCTCAGTGATCTGGGTGATCTCGAGGAGATGGATCGATGAATCTTCATTCGATGACAGGGTTTGGAACGGCGAAGACGGACCGACTCACGGTCGAGGTCCGCAGCGTCAACCACAGGAACCTCGATGTGAGACTGCGTTTGCCTGAGGGGTGGAGCGCGCTCGAAGCAGGGCTGACTAAAATAGTTCGCCAGCATGCCAAGCGTGGGAGTGTCTCACTGACCGTCAGTGATACTCAGCAGAAGGTCTCAAGTGTCGACGTCACCTTGCTCGAGGCGCGCGCAAACCAGTGGTTAGAGGCTGCAGACCATTTAGGGCGCAGTGACGTCGCCCCGATGACCTGGTTACTCGCCGGAGCGGTCGCTGGCTCGACGGCGCCACCAGACTCACAAGCCATTTTCTCGGTCGTTGAACAGGCCTTGGATGCGTGGAACGCTGAGCGCCAGCGCGAAGGGCAGGCTCTCGGCGCTCAAGTGCTGCAGTTGGTTGATCAGATGTCGAAGCGGCTCGACCAGATTCAAAGCGATGAGGCCGCTGCCAACCAGCGTTATCATGAGCGGTTGGCTGAGCGGCTTAGCGATCTACTTAAGGGGCATGAGCTGGATGAGTTGCGTGTGGCTCAAGAGGTCGCGGTGATGGCCGAACGTCGAGATGTCGCGGAAGAACGAGTTCGGTTGGTGGCTCATTTGAAGGCGGTCGCCGAAGCCATGACCGATTCTGAATCGGTCGGTCGACGGGTTGGTTTTTTGGCGCAGGAGTTGTTGCGTGAAGTCAACACCATCGGCAGTAAAGCGCAGGATTTAGCGATCGCCGAGCAGGTGATTGCGCTCAAGGTGCTGATCGAGCAGTTGCGAGAGCAAGTGCTCAACTTGGAGTAAAGATGTCGGGTCGACTTTTGGTTTTTTCGGCGCCTAGTGGCGCAGGTAAGACGACCATCACTCGGCAGATGGTCGCCGAGCATCCTGATCTGCAGTTATCAATTTCGACGACAACCCGACCGATCCGACCCGGTGAGACCGATGGGGTTCATTATCACTTCGTCTCTGAAGAGCAGTTCCGAGATGCGGTCGCACAGGGGCGGTTCCTAGAATGGGCTCAGGTACATGATAACCTTTATGGCTCCGATGGAGCCTGGGTGGATCAGACCCTCGCTCAGGGGCGTGACATCTTGTTCGACATCGATGTTCAAGGCGGACATCAGATCCGAGCGGCGCGCTCAGACGCCTGCTTGATCCTCATCGTCCCGCCGAGCTGGGCTGAGCTAGAGCGTCGCCTGCGCGGGCGCGGCACCGACGATGACGCCGTGATCCGGAAGCGTCTCGCCGCGGCACACGCTGAATTGGTGGATGCGCAGGACTACGATGTGGTGGTGGTCAATGACCAGCTTGAGTCCGCGCTCGAGTGTGTACGCCGTGTGCTGCGCGGTGAAGTCGATGATGGTGCGGCTAGGGCCGTGCTGGAAGCCCTTGTTAAAGCATCGTAAGAAAAGAAAGTTCGCACAAACGCTCTTTTTCTTTGACGGCCGCAGGTCATGTCTTCATAACGCCCCCCGCTTCGGTGCTCAGGGTGCCGTCGTTGCCTAGTCTCAGGACTCGGTTGTGTGCTGAAAACTGAAGAGTAAGTGAACTCGTATGATACAGCGCCCTTTTAGGGTGTTGTTGAAACAAGCAAATGCGAGTCAACGCCATTTCATTTGAGATGGCGACCGTTAATTATAATACG
>JBDQPD010000124.1:0-8843 GCA_040260805.1 Myxococcota bacterium
CGAAGCCTGTACTTGAGCTGTGTCGGTCGGACCTTCTGGTGATGGATCGCCTCGATGGTCGACTGCTCAAGGACGCCTGGGAGAGCATGACCCCTGATGAATGCGACGCCATGGGCGCTCGGTTCGTTGAGTTCTTTGCGCAGACTTTTCATCACCATCATTGGATCTATGGTGACCCGCATCCGGGCAACTTCTTATGCCTTGATAGTGGCGAACTTGGCATTTTAGATTTCGGCTGTGCCCGTCAAATCGAAGCGTCTAGAACGCACGGTTATCTTCGTCTTTTGCAGGCGATGTGGACCAACGACCGGCAGGGGCTCGTTGATCAATACGTCGAGCTTGGCTTTGCCGGCGGTGAGCCGGTCGTGGCGCCCGATGAGCTGTTCGAATTTAATCAGATCGCGCTGGCGCCCTTTATGGTCGACGAGCCCTTTGACTGGGGAGCTTGGAGCTTTCGAGACCAGCTGCAGAGCTTCTTCATCAAGCACCCCGAGCTTTTACGGTTCAGTCCACCAGCAGACGATCTTTTGTATCTTCGGATGGTCTCGGGTTTGCGAGGCATTTTGCACGACGGCTCAGTGAAGTTAAATGTGCGCGCACGCGCTGAGCGCTTGGTCGACGATTATTTACCGTAAAGTTGCGGCAAAAAGGGGCCGATAACCACGCGTAGAGTCGAGGAGCGCTTGTGGGCACCACCCAGTTACGAAGTTGGACCGTCGTGTTGGTGCTCGTCGTCTTTTGGCCGATCGTTTATTTGGCGCACGCTGACCGCCAAGACCCAGGGCCGCTTGATCGCTTGGTTTTGATGGTCACTGCGCCTGTTTTTAACGCCTTTTCAGGACTTAACGCGACCGTCGCAGACGCCTGGGCCGAGCGCCAAAACCTAGCCACAGCGCGTCAGGACTACTTCGACCTTTGGCAGGAGCATCGACGACTTCGGCTCGAAAATATGACCTTGCGAGCTCGCCTCGATGCGGTGGAGCGGCTCGAGAGCTTGGTCGGCTTAAGGAAGCGCTTTGAGCATCATGAGTGGGCAGCGGGTCGGGTCATCGCCGTCGGCGCTGGCCGGGTGGCTCCCATCCTCACCGTTGACGCTGGTGACGAGAGCCGAGTCAAAGCGGGTGATTTAGCGGTCGATGATATGGGCGTTGTCGGTCGAGTTCGGAGCGTTCTTGAGGGCGCTTGTGAGGTGTTACCGATCACTGACCCCATGTCTTTGGTTGGCTTTCGCGGCGAGATTAGCGGCGCGGTCGGAATGATCAACGGCGACGGCTCGGGGGGACTTGTCGCCGTCGGCGTCGACCCGGGGCACCCACCTGTTATCGGAGAGCCCTTGGTCTCTCGCACGCTCGAGAGTCCGCTTCCTGAGGGAATTCCGATCGGGCATGTGCGTTTACTCGAAACCGAAGAGACGACTGGGCGCCTGCTGGTTTGGATTACCCCTGTTCGCTCCCCGAGACAGGTCGGGCCGATGTTGATTGCGGTCGACCCAGAACGACCAGACGACACTTTTCGTAAGGTTGAGCCCTTACCGTTAGGGCAGGTGCCGTGAGAATTTTACGGATGACCATCTTGCTCTTTTTGGTTCTTTTTTGGGGGATCATAGAGCGCAGCATCGGTTTTGCTCCTTTGGTGGGTCTGAGCTTAGCCGCTTGCGTCGCCTGCGCGTTCGAATTGCGCTTGGGGGTGTCGCTGCTCAGCGGGTCGCTCATGTTGGCGGCAGGCGAGTGGATTATGGGTTTGCCCGTTGGCGCCTGGGCGCTTGGTGGCACCTTGGGTTTGATCGCTTGTCATCTCGTGTTGCACACGGCGCGACCGGGCGCATTGGAGCGAGCCGTCGCCTTGGTGATGATCGTGATCCCCGGAATGATCTGCTCGTTGACCTTCGGCTTTGCGACGCAAGGCTCAACGGGTATTCCAGGCGCTTTTCAGACGCTCTTCTTTGTGGTGAGTGCCTTTGCTTTAAGCTCGCCTCTGATCACGTGGTTGCACGGCTCTCGGCGTGACGTTTGGGGCCAACCCGGATGAACAACCAGGGACGTAGAATCCGGGCTTTAGTCTTCCTCGTGAGCGTCGCGGGGTTGTTTGCCTTGCTGGTGATGCGCGTGGGTTACCTGTCTGTCTTTGCGCATGAGCGAGCCCGAGCGGCGATTAATGAGCAGGTGATCTCAGAGGAGCCAATCCCTCACCAGCGCGGGCGTATTTTGGATCGTACGGGAGAGGTCATTGTCGATTCAAGGCCCTCGATCGATCTGTGGGTAGACGGCCGGCGCGTGCTGATGACCGGACCTCGGTTTTCGGAGCTCGCCCGGCGCTTCGGTTTGAATATGACCGAACTTGACGCCTCAAGGCGCGAGCTCAGCGTGGCGGCATTAGCCGGCAAAGAAGAGCCCGTGATCATCCCGCTTAAAGGCAAGACCACGAAAAAAGCGAGACTGCCGGGGGTGCGCGTGGATGGTGAACGCTTACTCCTGAACCCGCGTTTGTTTCCCAGCTCGGAGGGCATCGCTTATCGGCTCGCTCGTTACCTCAACCTAGACAGCCGACGGCGCGCCGGTTTGGCTCGAGCCATTGAGGGCGCCGGTAACCGTGAGCGCCTTTTGGTCACCGACTTAAGCGAGCAAGCTTGGCATCGAATCGGCGCTGAACTCAGCGTGGGACAAATGCGCGGCTTGTTGCTGCGCGAAGGGATGCGCAGAGCCTATCGTTATGGGCGCTTGGCTTATCATACACTGGGTTATCTCAATGAGGTGAGTGAGGAAGAGCTCAAAAAGTTCGGCGGCGCCTTACGCGGCGGTGAGCTGGTGGGTCGTGTGGGGATCGAGCGGCATATGGAGAGTATGCTGCGCGGCGTGGATGGGGCGCGCTTTGTGATTCGCAACAGCCGCGGCGCCACCATGCGCGGCAATTGGGTCGACGAGTTGCTTGGCGATCGTCCATGGATCGACCCAGTTAAGGGTCACGACGTTGAGGTGACCATCGATATGCGTCTGCAGAGTCGCGTCGAAGGGATGTTCAAACATCGCCGAGGCGCCGTCGTCGCCATCGATGTACGCAACGGCGAGGTCCTAAGTCTGGCGAGCTTTCCGCGCCCTGATCCGAACCGTATTCGTCATGGCGCCTACAACCGCGCGATCACCTATCATAAAGACAAGCCGCTCGTTAATCGCGTGCTGGCTGAGCATTATGCACCGGCATCCACCTTCAAAGTGGTGTCTGCCCTGGCGGGTCTAACCATCGGCGCTATCGGCGATGAGACGTGGCGCTACTGTCCGGGGAAATACGAACTCGCGAAGACCACCTGGGCTTGCTGGAAGCGACAGGGACACGGCTCGCTCGACCTGGTTGGGGCGCTTCGTCACAGCTGCAACGTCTACTTCTACAAGCTCGCTGAGCGCATCGGCATGGACCCCATCTTAGCCGCCGCCAACGAGCTTGGTTTTGGCGAAACCGCAGGGCTGAGTATTGGCCCCGAGGTGTCGGGTGTGTTGCCCGTTGATGAGTACTGTCGACAACGTAAATACTGGATCGATGACCGCGGCCGAAAACGCCGCCTGTCGTGCACGCTTGGCGATGCGGTCAACGCCAGCATTGGGCAGGGTTTTGTCACCATCACGCCGTATCAGCTGGCGCTAGCCTATGCCCGCATTGCATCGGGAAAACGAATCGAGCCTCGGATTGTCCGGCGCGTCGTCGCCCACAACACCCGAGAGGTGGAGAGCTACACTGATGAGAACCCGCCGAGTCTAAATTTTAAGCGCGAGCACTTGGACTTGGTGCGCGAAGGCCTCAAGCAGGTCGTCAACGACCCCAAAGGGACCGCCTACAGCGCATTTTATAACGCTAAAGAGGGGCTCGGAGCGGCACGACTCAAGGCTGCGGGGCTGATGGTTTCGGGCAAGACGGGCACCGCTCAGGTGCGCGCTCTCAAGCGCGATAAAGACGGCCGCCCGGTCGCAGAGGTCTCATATGAAGGGCGTGATCACGCTTGGTTTGCCGGCTATGCGCCCGCTGATGATCCGGTGGTCGCCGTGGTGGTTTTGGTCGAGCATGGAGGCAGCGGCGGTCGAGCCGCTGCACCCATCGCCTTTGAGGTGATGGCCTCGGTCTTGGTGCCGGAGGACGAGGGATGAACCTTAAGCTCGATCGACTCTTGCTGGCTACGCTCGTCGGGATTTTGGGCTTAGCGATGGTTAATTTGCAGTCTGCAACCCAGCATCGCCCCTCTGCGTTTGATGCGCAGGTGACCTGGCTTGGGGTGGCGACCATCGCCTTGTTGATCGCGATCTACTTGCCTTCGCGTTTGATCGATAAGCTCTCACCCGTTGCCTGGGTAGCGGTCGTCGTGTTGCTGATTTTGGTGTTGGTGATGGGGACCAAGGTCAACGGCGCCAAGCGATGGCTGAGTTTTGGCGGCTTGCGCATTCAACCCTCTGAGTTCGCCAAACTCGCGGTGATCTTTTTGCTCGCACACACCATGAGCCGGTCGCGCCGAGGTGATGAGCCTTGGACCATCTCTGAGCTACTTGGACCGCTCAATCCGTCGCGACCCTTTGGCTTGGTTGCGTTGCTGATCTGGGGCGGCGAGCGTTTAGGGCAGGGGTACTACCCGGTCGCGGTGCTCGCCTTGATCTGGTTTGCGCTGAGCGCCTCTGAGATCGTTCGACACGGCTGGCGAGGACGACTCATTGCGCCGCTTGATCTGATTTTAGTGCCGATGGTGTTGATCAACGTCGAACCCGATCTAGGCACCAGTCTTGTTGTTTTGGTGTGTGGGCTCGGGGTCTTTTGGGGGGCTGGGATCCAGATGCCGCCCAAGCGCGCCTTGCTCGCCGTGTCGCCCTTACCCTTCTTGGGCAGCTGGTTCTCCTGGAACTATCTTTTATTGGATTACCAAAAGGCTCGAATCCTGGGTGTGCTCAACCCCGAGGCCGACGCCCAGCACACGGGTTATCACACGATTCAGAGTATTAATGCGATCGCCAATGGGGGTATTTTCGGCCGCGGTTTAGGCGCCGGTGCGCAGGCTCAAACCGCGCGCCTACCCGAGCACCACACCGACTTTATTTTTGCGGTCTTAGCCGAAGAGTGGGGTCTGATGGGCTCCATGCTCGCCTTGTTCTTGCTCTTTATTTTGGTGCTTTTGATCATCGATGGTGCGCGTCACACACCGGATCGATTTTTAGAGCTCACCGGCTACGGTATCGCCACCTTGATCGTGTTCCAGATCGTTGTGAACGTTGGCATGGTCACCGGAATTATGCCGGTCGTGGGCATGACGCTTCCGTTCTTCTCGAAAGGAGGGTCCAGTCTCGTGAGCCTTTGCTTTGCCGTGGGGCTCATGATCCAGGCGCGCTCGACGCGCGCCTCGGGCGTGGCGAGCCGAAATTATACATGACCTCTTTCGACCCAAACTTTTTAGAGCACCTGGTTGAGCATTGGCTCAGCGAGGCGCGCTGGAAGCGCTTCACTGACGTGCTCGACCAGCGCACACGCTATTTAACGGTGGTGCTCGACAACCTCTATCAGTTTCAAAACGCCTCCGCCGTGATGCGCAGCTGCGAGGCGATGGGGGTTCAAGACCTGCACCTGATCGCGCGCGGTGAAGACCTCACGCACCAGCGCGGGATTGCGATGGGCTCTGAGCACTGGTTGACCGTGCATCACCACAAGGGCGCGACGAGCAATCGGGACTGCATCCGCAGCCTCAAATCCAAAGGGTACCGGTTGGTCGCAACGAGCCCACATGCCAACGATCAATTAATTGATGAGCTCGAGATCAACGAACCTACGGCGCTCTTGTTCGGCGAAGAAAAGCCCGGGTTATCCGACGAGTTGCTCGCAGCCGCCGACGCCCACGTGCGCATCCCGATGGTCGGTTTTGCCGAGAGCTACAACGTCTCCGTCTCGGTCGCGCTGTGCCTGTATGAGGTGCTGCCTAAGCTGCGCGCCGGCGCGCAGCCCTGGCAGCTGAGCGCGCACGAACGCCACGTCCTCGCGCTGGCGTGGACCAAACGGTCTGTTCAGCATGTCGGAGCGATCGAGGAGCGCTACCGCCAGAGCCTGGCGAGCGATTAGCCCTCGATCGCCTTATCAAGCTGCTCAGCGATTTTCGCTTTGCTTTGCGCGCCGACCAGCTGGCCGACCACTTCGCCGCCTTTAAAGACCAGCAAGGTGGGGATGCCGCGGATACCGTAGTTTCCAGGAACGCCGGGGTTGTGGTCGACGTTGAGCTTGCCGATCACGGCGCGCCCTTCATACTCGGTAGCGAGCTGATCAATGACCGGGGCGATCGCACGGCAAGGCCCGCACCATTCAGCCCAGAAATCGACCAGGACGACGTCGCCGCTGTTGATCACATCGGCATCAAAGGCGGCGTCGGAGAATTCTTTAACGTTGGCGGCGGCCATGGGGCTGCTCCTTTTTCTTTGGTGTCACTAAGCTAAGTACCGAGATGGGCAAGTGCAAGTGTCACGTTAATCTTGTTGGTAGGGATCCGCGCGGAACAGTCGCTTCGTCGCCGTGCGATAGGCACTGTTTCGACCCCAGCATTTGAGACCTTCATTGGTGATCGCACACCCTGTTCCGCTGTGGACGCTAGCGGCTGTGACTGCTGAAAGGTTTGGAATCAGTTGAGGGTCGCCGCTTGCGTTTGTATTGGTAATCTCAGGCGCTCTAGTTCCAAACGTGTTGTCGCCGATACAGGCCAGTCGACCTGAGTCCGTATCGTAACAGGTGTTGAGCGCGGAAGTGCTCACAAAGGCATAGCCTGCATGAAGTGTGGTCTCAGACTCATCCGCCACATCGTCCGAATTCGGAATAGGACTAACCGGAACAGGAACAACTTGGTCCGTACCCATCGCTAAACTGTCTGAGCCGCGTCCCCAGCAAATCACTCCAGGGTGTGATCCGGAGAAGCCGCAGTTATGAAACGGTGCGGCGACGATCAAGCTGGCGACGCTGAACCCCGGATGAGAGCGCTCCGGCGTACGAGTTCCAGAAATGTCGTTTAGGGTGGCAAAAACACCGTCAGCACCAACACCCCAGCACCAAGTCACCCCATCCGAGGCGAGCGCACAGCTGTGGTGATCACCGAGCGCTAGGTCTACGATTGGGTTTTGAATTGTAAACGTCTCGGGCGCGACCACCCTCGTGTTGTGCTGCCCCGCTTCATAATCGCGAGAGACCCCCCAGCACATGACCTGTGAGCCGCCGGCTTGAAACGAGCAACAGTGGTCATCACCGCAGCGAATTTGAGCACGAACATACGGTATGCCTTCACCGACCATGGTGCTGCCGTCGTAATCCGGCGCGCCATAGCAGTTTACCCCCTGATCATTTGACCAGCAGACCGCCTCATCAGTCAGCGCAAAGTCCGTCATGGTGACGTTTGCTAGGTCATGTTGGGCGTCGACCGGAGTGACGACGGGCTTAGTACCACCAGGGGTTTGCCCCCACCAGTAAGCTCGAGTGCCCGCTCGCGCGACCCCGAAGCCATTTTTCACGGCGACGTCTTCAAAGGCGATATTTTGGTCGAGGATAGCTTCACTTAGAGCCACGTTTTGCGCCGATTGATGAGTGCCTAGAGTCTCTCCCTTGAAGGTGTCAGCTCCCCAGCACACGACGCGGTAATCTTCTTCGATGCCGCAGGCCAGACCGCGACTGATCGCTAGGCTGCGCAGTCGACCGACGCCGTCGATCACCACGCGCGTGGCGACGCGATATTCTGTGCCTTCGGGCAGTATGTTGTAGGTGTTGGTGCCCCAGCACCACAGCTCACCATCGAGGGTTAAACCGCACGTGACCGGAGGGTCATGCCCATGCCCAATGCTGTGCCCGGACCGCAGCGTGAAGAGTTCTCTCATCGCGGGCGGGTAACCAAGGTTTTGCTGGGTCACCATGGTGGCGACCAGCCTATCTTGGGTGGTGTTGTTGCCTAGTCGATGATCATCACCCGAGCCCCAACAAAAGGGCAGCCCCTCAGCGTTTAGTGCGCAGCTGTGACTCAACCCCGCATGCCGATCAAGTCCGCCCCCTAAAACCATCGACCCACCGACCGTTAGGGGTGTGTTTTCAGAGTCCCGAACGGGCTGCGTGAGCACAAAGCCTGCTGTGCTGTCTCCGCCTGCACGCGCCTGCCCTACACAGTGGTAATTCTGCGTGTTGTTGTGCTCAACGCTGGCGCAACTGCTGAAGCTACCCGTCCAAAATCCTTCAGTCACCAGATCGATTAGGCTGCCCGGCTGCTCTGGATCTTGCGCCTTGAGTTTTGTCGGGCCAATGGCCGTCAAATACCCTGGTTGATCGCTGCCTAAGCCCAGCGCGTTGGTGTTGTTGGTTCCCCAGCACCAAACGTGACCGTTTGCCCTGCGCCCGCAGCTGTGGTCTCGAGCCACATGCAAGCTGACGAAGGGGTTCACATCAAGGTCGCCAAACTCTGCGTGGTCGACCCTTTGAGGCACGTTAAAAATTCGTGCTGGCTCTAGCCCATTGACTTGCTTGCTGGAGTTATTGCCCCAACAATAAATCCGACCATTTTGCGTTAGACCGCAACCATGCGAAGCACCCAGCGCTGTTTGCACAAAGTTGACGTCATCGACTGGGTCTCTCGTTTCGGTGAAACTGAGGATTGGACTGACGCCTACTGCGTTGAGTTGCGCGCCAAAGCCATACCCCAGACAGTTCACCTTGCCTTCGTAGGTGGTCGCACAAATGCTGCGTTGATAGGCGTCGATTTGACGAAACCCAGTCAACAAAGAGCAGTGTTCAGAGCAGTTGATCGGCGCATTGGGATCGTTGACATCACACTCTTCACCCGGATCGACGACCTCATCACCGCAACG
>JBDQPD010000088.1:0-14494 GCA_040260805.1 Myxococcota bacterium
CTCCTAGCCTACAGCGTGAGCGGTGAATACGCGATGATTGAAGCGGCTGCAGCGAAGGGCTGGATTGATCGGCAAGCCGTCGTGCTTGAGAGCCTGTTGTCGATGAAAAGAGCAGGGGTGGATGTGATCATCACCTACCACGCGACCGAAGCGGCGGGCTGGCTGCGCTAGCGCCTACATCCCTGCGAAGGGGTTCCCCATGAAGAAGGGGTTCTCACCGGTTTCATGATCGGTGGTGTCGACGACCTCGGAGATCTGAGGAAACTCTTCCATCAGCGCCGTTTGAATACCGTACTGCATGGTCTGTGCGCTCGCCCCGCAGCCATGGCAACCACCCCCCATTTTCATCTCAACGATGCCGCTGTCCTCGCTCGCAGAGGTCACCTCAACCCAGCCACCATGAGAGGCTAGCGACGGGTTGATCATGTTCTCGACAAATTCCGAGATCTTTGCCTGAAAGCCGGTGGCCAGTGATTGAGCCTCCGACGTTTCCTCGGCAGCGGCCTCTGACGTTTCCTCGACAGCAACTTCGACGTCGTCGCTTGTAGGCTCTTCGGACATGGCAGCTCCTAGAATCAAAATACCGGATCTCACTGGTCTGAACCAGGCCACGGAGCTTTGAAATATTCTAGGCGAACGCGCAAGAGCTTTGGTCTAAGGTTTTGAGGCTTCCCAACCTGTGGTAGCGCCGGGCCAGAAAAGGGGCGCGTAATGACTGATTCGCTCATGTCTGGAAGTGTCAATAATGTCCTTGAGGCTATCGGTGGCACCCCCATCGTCAAGCTCCACAAAATGGCGGCGCATGTTCCTGCCAATATCTATGTGAAACTCGAATACCTAAACCCGGGAGGCTCGACCAAAGACCGTATCGGACTCAACATCATCAACCGCGCAGAGCGTGAAGGGTTGATCCAACCGGGCGGGACCATCGTTGAAGCCACAAGTGGCAATACAGGGATGGGTTTAGCGCTAGTGGCTGCGATCCGTGGCTACCAATGCATCTTCGTGATGCCGGACAAGATGAGCGAAGAAAAAATTGCGAGTCTGAGAGCTTTTGGCGCCCGAGTGGTGATCACTCCAACCAATGTCGAGCCCGATGATCCTAGATCTTATTATTCGGTCAGCCGTCGCATCGCCGACGAGACCCCGAACTCATTTTATGCCAACCAATACTTTAACCCTTCGAACCCGGAATCGCATTACCTGACGACGGGACCAGAGATCTGGGAACAAACCCACGGTGAAATCGATGTCTTTGTTTCAGGGCTGGGGACTGGCGGAACCATCAGCGGGACTGGGAAATACCTCAAAGAGCAAAACCCCAAGATCCGTTGTGTTGGCGGCGACCCCATTGGGAGCGTCTACTACGATCTCAAGCGCACCGGGAAGATGACCGAGGCGTTCTCGTATATGGTTGAGGGCGTGGGAGAAGATATTCTGCCCGGAACGATCGATCTCGACGTCGTCGATGAGATCGTTCAGGTCACCGACCGCGAAAGCTTCCACGCCAATCGTGACTTGGCTCGACTTGAGGGTGTGTTAACCGGCGGCTCCGGCGGCTTAGCGGTGATCGCAGCGATCAAATATGCCGAGAAAACTCAAAAGGAAGAGAACATCGTCGTGCTGATGCCCGATTCGGCGATGCGCTATCTCACCAAGCAGTTTAACGACACCTGGATGCTCGAGAATGGCTTTATGGGTCCGGAGCCGGGCGGTGACACGGTCGCTGATCTTCTCAACGGTCGCAGCGGCAGCGTCCTTTCGGTCTCGGCGCAACAAACGGTCGCCGATGCGGTCGGCTTGCTTAGAGACCATGACATCAGCCAAGCCCCCGTCCTCGACGACAGCAAGCTGGTCGGTGTGATCGATGAATCCAACTTGCTTGATCACCTCCTCGGCGGCGGTGACTCGACGGTGAGCGTCGGCGAGCTTGCGACTCAATCGTTCGCAACTGCCGAACCGGCAACGACGCTCTCGTCGCTCGCTCCGCAGCTCAAAAACAACAAAGTGGTCCTAGCCATGGACCATGATCAGGTCGTCGGCGTGATCAGCCAGATCGATCTGATCGAGCGCATGGCGAAACTCTAGACCGACTCACCATCGAGCACGGTGCCCTGAACCTCGACGTCGAGCCACCCGCGCTCGAGCGATCTCGGGTCGGCGCTCAACAAGGTCAGGTCGGCACAAAATCCAGGCTCAAAACGCCCAAACTCATGCTCTAAATGGACGGCATACGCCGCGCCCGAGGTAAAGCCGGCGAGCGACCCAGCGAAGTCCAAACAATGCGGCTCAAGCCAAGGCTTAGGTTCCTCGCCATCAGGGCTGTGACCAGTCCATGCCGCCTGCAGACCGGCTCGAGGGCAAACAGGCTCCACCGGCGCATCCGAGCCAAAAGCCATGGGCACGCCGTGCGTCTGCATCCGCTGCCAAGCATAAGAGCCCATCAGTCGGTCCAAACCGATCCAGGCTTCGGCCCAAGCCATATCTGAGGTTCCGTGGACGGGTTGCATACTGGCGATGGCGCCCGATTGAGCCAACGCTTCAAAATCGTCGAGCGATACAATCTGCGTGTGCTCGATTCGATGGCGCAGGCGCCGGTCACCCTGCTGAGCGGCTTCAATCGCACGAATCACCGAGCGATTAGCGGCATCCCCGATGGCGTGGGTTGCGCTTTGAAAGCCCATGCGCTGACACTGAGTAATGCGCTCGACCAGATCCTCATCGCTGAGCAAAACCAAACCACGTGATGGGTCGTTGCAGTAGTTGCACAGCATCGCTGCGCCATGTGAGCCCAGCGCCCCATCTGCGAAGAACTTGATACCCATCAGCGTGAGTCGGCCGCCGGCGCCCTGCCAACGAAACCCACGCTCCTCAAGGAGGCGCCAGCTCTCTGGCTCATCACGCAGGTAACAAAACACTCGCATCGGCAGCTGCCCGGCGGCGTCGAGGCGCTCAAGTTCGTAAAAGCTAGCGAGCGGCACATCCACGTCGTGAACCGCCGTCAGACCGGCGCTCACGCAGCGACGGATTCCCTCTTGCAGCCAACGCGCGACCTCTCGCCGTGTAGGTTCAGGTAAAATTCTAGCGACGAAAGGCATGGCGGTATCGACCAAAACGCCGGTCGCCCGACCTTGACCATCGCGCACCACTAAGCCGCCAAATGGATCCTGAGTTCGATCATCGATCCCCGCCTCGTTGAGTAAGCGCTGATTCACCCAGCAGGCGTGGCCATCTTGGCGCGTCAGATAGATGGGCTTATCGGTCAAACCTTCAAGGTCGGCCGCGCACGGCAAACGTTGATCCCTAAAGCGTGTGTGATTCCAACTTCGGCCACGCACAGCATGAGCATCCGGGTTCTGGACCAACCATTCCCTGATGCGCTCACGCACCTCGGTGATTGAATCACACCCCATCAAATCGACCTGGTCGATCACCCAGCCCATTCCCATCAAGTGTAAGTGGCTATCGCAAAGACCAGGCACCGCCAGCGCGCCGGGGAGCTGTTTGATGGCTCCATCCGGCACAAAAATACGACCGTGATCACAGCCAAGCCGATCCAAAACATTGCCATGGGCGTCGATAAACTCAGGACCAACTAATATGCTCATAACTTGAGTTTGTCGGCTGCAGCCACGCTCGGCAAGGTGGCGCGTTGTGATCGATAGAGCTTGAAGGATTTTGGCCAAACTCGTAGTGGCTCCGCCACTAGGAATCGGAGAACATCATGGGCCTCAAATCGGATTGGTCGGAGACCGGCTTTGAAACTCGAGCCATTCATGGCGGTCAAGAACCGGACCCAAGCACCGGCGCGATTATGACCCCAATTTTTCAGACCTCGACCTACGTGCAATCGAGTCCGGGTGTGTTCCAAGGTTATGAGTACAGTCGAACCTCAAACCCGACCCGAGTGGCGCTTGAGGGTAATCTAGCCAGTATTGAAGGCGGCCGGTTTGCGCGGGCGTTCGCTTCGGGTTCGGCGGCAACCTCGGCGATCCTAGCCTGCCTAAACCCCGGCGATCACGTAGTCTGCGGAGACGACGTCTATGGTGGCTCGTTTCGATTGATGGACAAGGTCTATCAGCGTCTCGGGCTAGAATTTACCTACGTCGACCAAACCGATCTTAACGCCGTGCGCGCAGCGATCCGATCGAACACGAAGCTGTGCTGGATTGAGACGCCGACCAACCCCACCCTCAAGGTGGTTGATATTGAGGCGATTTGCGAAATCTGTAACGCCGCTGATGTAGCGTCAGTGGTCGATAATACCTTCGCCACGCCGTACCTGCAGAGCCCCCTGGGCATGGGTGCTACGATGGTCGCTCACAGCACCACCAAGTATCTGGGCGGACACAGTGATGTGGTTGGTGGTGCGGTGATCACCAATGATGAGGAGTGGATGGATGCGATCCAGTTTATCCTGAACTCCATGGGCGGAAACCCGGGTCCTCAAGACTGCTTCTTGACCATGCGGGGGATCAAAACCTTGCACGTGCGGATGGATCGCCACTGCGACAACGCGGAGCAATGCGCCGAGTTTCTAGCGAGCCACCCGATGGTGTCCAAAACCATCTATCCAGGTCTCTCGAATCACCCGCAGCACGCCATCGCCACCAAGCAAATGTATCGCTACGGCGGCATGATCAGCTTCCATGTTAAGGGTGGGCTCGACGGAGCTCGTCGGTTTCTCGAGTCCGTGGAGGTGTTCAGTCTAGCAGAGAGCTTAGGCGGCGTTGAATCGCTGATCGAACACCCAGCGATCATGACCCACGCCTCGGTCCCCCCCGAGGCGCGTCAAGCCCTCGGAATTCATGATGACTTTATACGCTTGAGCGTCGGGATTGAATCGATCGACGATCTCATCGGTGACCTCGCTCAAGCGCTTGACCGGGCGAAAGGATAAGTCATGTTTGATGCCGTCCGGCAGGGCTTTAAAAACGCCCGCTTGTCTTTATCGAGCAAACGCTCACTGACCGAAGCGGATCTCGACGAAGCCATCCGTGATATTCGCCTGAGCTTGCTCGAAGCCGACGTCGAGTTTGGCGTCGTGAAGACCTTTTTGGCAGCCGTCAAAGAGAAGGCTCTAGGCGAGATTGTCCAGCTCGAAGCCGGTCAAGATAAGAAGCGCAAACGGGTCCGCCCTGGCGACCACTTCACCTACATCTGCCTCAAAGAACTCGAAGCGCTGATGGGGCCCCAAGACACGGACCTTGTCGGGAGTAAGTCCATCTCAGTGATGATGGTCGGCCTGCAAGGTTCAGGTAAAACCACGACCGCCGGCAAGATCGCTCGAAAGCTCAAAAAAGACGGCAGAAAGCCGCTTTTAGTCGCTGCTGATATCTATCGCCCAGCTGCGGTCGAACAGCTCAAGACGCTCGGTCGCCAGCTCGGTGTCCCCGTCTTTCACGAGCCGGGCGCTGACGCCGTCACTCAATGCGTCCAAGGTCAAAAGGAAGCCCACAAAAAAGGCTGCAATGCGATCATCTACGATACGGCGGGTCGGTTAGCGATCGACGCTGAGTTGATGGACGAACTCGAAGCCATCAAAGCACAGGTCGATCCCGGAAACATTCTGCTCGTGGTCGACTCCATGATCGGTCAAGACGCGGTTCGGACCGCTGCCGAGTTCAATCGACGTTTGGAGATCTCAGGCTTCTGCCTGACCAAGCTCGACGGCGACGCGCGCGGCGGTGCGGCGATCTCGATCAAGGCGGTCACCGGTAAGCCCATCAAATTCCTCGGCATGGGTGAGACCACCGATAAGCTTGAGGTGTTTCGCCCTGAGGGGTTAGCTCAGCGCATCCTGGGAATGGGCGACATCACCAGTTTGATGGAGGACTTTGAGGACCTCGTCGATGAAGACGAGGCTGAGGCGGATGCGGCGAAGCTGCTCAGCGGTCAGTTCACCTTGGACGACTTCGTCAAACAGATCGATCTGATCGGTAAGATGGGCAACCTTAAAGGGGTCATGGATCGCATGCCCGGGATGGGCGAGCTCGCCGACTCGGGACAGCTCGATGAAAAGATTCTGAGCCGGTTCAAGGCGATGATCCAATCCATGACGCCCGGCGAGCGCAATGAACCCTCTTTGATCAACGCCAGCCGCCGGCGACGCATTGCACGCGGCTCAGGGCATCAACCTGAAGCGGTCGCCGATCTGATCAAACGCTTTAACGGCATGAAACAGATGATGAGCGTGTTGGGCACCAACCCAGGACTCTTAGGGAACCTCCCGGGCTTCAAGCAATTTGCTGCGATGCAAAAGATGAAGGGCATGGACCCATCCAAAATGTTTGGCGACATGCTCGGCGTACAGGGCGGCGGTGGAGGCCCGCAGCAGATGCAGCTACCTAGGGGCATGCCCCGAGGCTACACGCCGCCAGGTTACTCGGGCGGCAATGCGCCACAAGCGCGCAGCAATAAAGAAAGAGCGAAAGCCAAGGCAAAGCGTAAGGCCGCCAAGAAGTCCCGACGTAAGAAACGCTAAGGGCTAGCCGCGAAACAATCGAATCAAGACCGGTTCCCCCTGGCTGTCGAGAACAACAGACACCAAGCCTAGTGAGTCATCGCAAAGGGATGAATCGGTCGGGCTCGACGCAAGGACCTGCGCCTCGCCGGGTCTGACGTTGCTGTGAACATGCGCCGAGGCGCTGTTGGCAAAGATGGTGGCCAGATCCCCTACCAAGTCTTCAGTTTCTTGAGGCATCACCTCATCAGGTGGGACCATAAAAACCTTAGCCGCCAGCTCAAACGCGTAGGATTTTGACAAGCTGACTGCCACTCCGCCGCCTGCCTCGAAACGGGCGACCCCGGTCATGACATCACCATTTAATACCGTACTCGCAGCATCGGGTAAGGCTGTAATACCGAGGAACTCACTCCACACTTGGCAGGCTAGTTTGAGTAGTTCGTTGGTACTGAGCACGTCAGTTCCTCACGCTCGCATAAGATTTACGGACCAGCGCCATCATGAGTCAAAGACGAGTCTCAGGTCGACCCCTTGCCGACCCGCTGTGCAAGCGGCATGGTCCGGCCGTGATCAAGGGGATGCCATGTCCAAAGCCATTACAGCCCGTTTAGCCTCTGAACTCAGCGCAATTCGAGAGGCTGGTCTTTTCAAAGAAGAGCGCATCATTTTGGGACCGCAAGGTTCACAGATCGCGGTCGGAACCGATGAGGTGCTCAACTTTTGTGCCAACAACTACCTCGGGCTCTCCAACGAGGAGACGCTCGTCGGTGCAGCCAAACAAGGCTTAGACGACTTTGGCTTTGGTATGAGCTCTGTTCGCTTCATCTGCGGAACGCAAAGTGCCCATAAAAAACTCGAGTCGAAACTGAGTGAATTCCTCGGTTTCGAAGATACGATTCTTTACACGAGCTGCTTTGACGCCAACGGTGGGCTCTTTGAAACCTTACTCAATAAAGACGATGTGATCATCTCGGACGCGCTCAATCATGCGAGCATCATCGACGGTGTTCGCTTATGTAAAGCGCAACGCGAGCGCTACCCGAACGCCGACATGGAGGCGCTGGAAGCCGCGCTGATCAAGCACCAAGACAAACGGACTCGCCTGATCACCACCGACGGAATCTTCTCGATGGACGGAATCTGCGCGCCGCTTGAAGCCATCTGTGATCTCGCCGACCGCTACGATGCGATCGTTCACGTTGACGACAGTCATGCCACCGGATTTTTTGGTGCAAAGGGTCGGGGCAGCATCGATCACTGCGGCGTCATGGGACGAGTCGACATCGTGACCAGTACGCTCGGCAAAGCGCTTGGCGGTGCCAGCGGTGGGTTCACCTGCGGTAGCCATGAAGTCGTGGCGATGTTGCGGCAGCGCAGTCGCCCTTATCTCTTCTCAAACACTGTGGCCCCAACCATTGTTGCGGCCTCGATCGCGGCCATTGACCTGCTCAGCGCCAGCACCGAGCGGCGTGATCACCTCGAACAGGTGACCCAGCGGTTCCGCGAGGGGATGGAGGCGGTTGGCTTTGACCTCGTCCCCGGCGTGCACCCGATCGTTCCGGTGATGCTCGGCGATGCAGCCTTAGCAAGCCGGATGGCTGACGACCTCCTGATCGAGGGCATCTACGTGATCGGATTTAGCTTCCCGGTGGTGCCGCGCGGTGAAGCGCGGATCCGAGTTCAGCTCTCGGCAGCACACAGCAACGACGAGGTCGATCGAGCCGTCGCAGCGTTTACTAAGGTCGGCCGCGCTCATGGGGTAATCAGCTAGGCGGATGCGCCTGATTTATGGCGGGGTAAGACGCAACCGATAAGCGCCCGTACGCCCTGCTCCAAAGAGCCGCACCTCAACCGCGTAGCGAGTGCCCCCGACCAACCGAGCGGTCATTCGGCAATTGCGATCGTCGCCTGCGTCATCGTTGCTCGCAATCTGAGCGCCCTCATCCGAGAGCAGCTGACAGACGGTGTCGACATCGCTCGAGGTTTCGATGGTCCAGTCGCCATCACGACTGGCAAAGAAATGAAAGTAATCTCGGTCACCATCGAGTTCGATCACCCCCGGTGTCGAGCCATGATCACCGATCAGCGTCGCCGCGCTGACGCCGTTGCCATGATCATCACTCGGCGAGCCCTCAGGTGCGGACAAAAAGAACCAGTACGAGCCGGTGCCCTCCGCATCGCTGTGGCTGATTGCGAAGAAATACGTGGTCCCGGCATCGAGCCGACGCTCAATTTCACAATTCCATAGAATCCCGGAGTTGTCGTCGCTGTCGAGCTCGGCGCCGCGAAGGCTCAGCAAGCGGCACATCGTGTCCGAGATGCCCACCGTGCGCAGTTGATAAACACCCGTAAACTGAGCTGTAAAACCGAACACATCCACGTCGCCAGCGGAACCGATCGAACCCGAAGTTGAGGTCTCAGAACCCAGCACAGAGGAGGTCTCGATCGTGTTCCCATGATCATCAGGCGTGGGCGGCGGAACCACAACTAGCTCATAGTTGCCAGTGCGCGTCCCAAAGCTCTCGACCTTGACGAAGTAGTCGCGATTCGCTTGTAGACTTCGCTCAATTCGGCAGTTCAGCGCGTCGCCACTGTCGTCATCATTAGTGACCTCTTCACCGGCTAAATACAGCGCACAGGTCGTGTCTAACTCGCCGCGCGTGCTGATCACCCATTGGCCTGCGCTTTGGGTCCGAAAACGGAACCAGTCGACGTCATTGGATTCATGGATCTCACCGGGCGTAAAGCGGCCGGTTCGAATCCCCGTCGCTCCTGCGCGCTCGTCGGCATGATCATCGACGGGCGCGGTGGTCACGGTGACCTCAACCGATCGGCTGGTGAGGCCAGAGGCTTGATCGGTGGCCTCGATCCGAAACGCACCCGCTCGAGTCGACCGAGCGGTCTGCCAGACTGCGGTCACCGAACCATCCTCACCTGCAACCGCCTCAAGCTCAATCGGCTGCAACCCGCCACTGCTGACCACAAAGCGAGCGCTCCCCATCGCGGTAAAGCCAGTTCCAGTCAGGTTAACAGGCTCTCCTGCTGCGACACGTAATGGATCGGCGCTGAACTCGGGCGCCACCGACGGAGCCGAAATAGCCTCAATAAACAGCATGTAGTCACCGGTCCCCGAGGCGCTAAAATGCTCGACCTGAACATAGTAGTCAGCACCTGAGACCAACGCTTGCTCCATTCGGCAGTTGAGCGCGTCGCCGCTGTCGTCATCGTCAGCGACAGGCTCACCATCTGCGTCGTAGAGCCCACATTTCGTATCGGTCTGCCCGCGCGTCTCAACCCTGTGAAGATCAGCGACTCCAGCGGTAAAAACAAACCAGTCACTGTCCGAATCACCATCGAGCAAACCGGCGATACCCTGCCCCGGGCTCAATCGGCTTCCGCCCACTCTCGAGTCCGAGTGATCATCGGACGGTCGAGGTATGCCCGTGTCAGCAGGACCTGTATCCGGCTTGGTGTCGCCGGCATCAGTGACCACTCCGGCATCAGCTACCGGTTCAACGGCCCCAGCGCCGGCATCAAAACCGCCCGTAATCCGGTTGCCGTCAAGCGGCTCCATCTGACCGCAAGCGGTCATCATCAACACCAAAGCGCCTGAAGCTAGCAGCCGATCCATGTGTCATCTCCAGGGGAGAGCATACCGCCGCTAAGGCATGGGTGCCAGTTCAATGCGCTTGACCCCAATGGGCGCCATGTCCAACGTCAACAACCAGTGGCACGCGCAGCTGAACCGCGCCCTCCATGGCTTCGCGCACCGCAGTCAGCGTGGCGCCGAGCTCAGCCTCGGGTGCTTCGAGCACCAGCTCATCATGAACGGTGAGCAACAAACGCACGTTCGGGTGGTCCCGGTCCAAACGATCTTGCAGCGACACCATCGCCATCTTCAGGATATCGGCTGCGCTGCCTTGAACCGGCGTGTTGATCGCAATGCGCTCGCCTTGCGCCACGTCGCGCTTCGAGCTCGAGCGCATCTCGGGGATGGGTCGACGACGCCCGTATAAGGTCACCGCACACCCTTCGGCGTGCGCTTGTTTGATGCAGTTTTCATGGAATCGACGCACGCCAGCATAGCGCTCATGAAACGTCTGCAGATACTCTTGGGCTTGGGGGCGCGGGATGCCCAATTCGGAGGCGAGCCTAAAGGCGCCCATCCCATACACGATCCCAAAATTGATCGCTTTCGCATCTCGGCGTTGATCAGGGGTGACCAAGAGTGGCGGCACCCCAAAGAGCTCGGAGGCGGTGCGGCGGTGAATATCCTCGCCCTGACTAAAAGCGTCGATCAGGATCTTATCTCCGCTCATGTGCGCCAGCACCCGCAGCTCAACCTGACTATAATCAGCGCTGATTAAGACGTGACCGGGCTGTGCGCTAAACGCTTGGCGAACACGTCGCCCCTCGGCCGTGCGAATCGGAATGTTCTGAAGGTTGGGATCGGCCGACGCCAAACGTCCGGTCGCCGTCCGGGTTTGGAGATAACGTGTGTGCAATCGACCATCCGGACCGATCGCTTTGGGCAGGACCTCAGCATACGTGCTGCGCAGTTTGGCATCATGGCGCCACTCCAGCAGCACCTTCGGCAGCTCATGACCTTGATCAGCGAGCTTCTCCAGCACCGACGCATCGGTAGAAGGCCCGGACTTCGTCTTCTTGAGCACCGGCAATTCAAGCTTGGTGAACAAGATCTCGCCGACCTGCTTTGGAGAGCCAAGATTAAAGGCTTCGCCAGCCAGCTCCTGAGCCTTCGCCTGAGCACGCTCGAGGCGCTCTGCAAGCTCAGCGCTCAGCTCGGTTAGCACGTCAAGGTTAAGGCCGATGCCCACGTCTTCCATACGGCTTAAGACTCGACTGAGCGGCAATTCGACCTGCTCGTAGAGTCGAGCGAAGCCGCCTGCGCGCAGTTCGGGCTCCATCTGCAAGGCAAGACGCAGCGTCGCATCGGCGTCTTCGGCGGCATAAGTGCAGGCTTTGTCCAGATCGACGTAGCCGAAATGAGGCACATCGGCGGCGACTGAATTATAAGGCAGCATATCGTGCCCAAGTCGCTGCCTGGCTAAATCATCCAACTTCAGATTTCGAGCGACCGGGTCGATGAGATAGCCGGCGATCATCGGGTCGCCATCAGGCGCTTTCGCTTGCAGTCCTGCGGCGCTCATCATGCGCGCATCAAACTTCCAGTTCTGAGCGTACTGTTTGAGTCGCTCGTCCGTCAGCAGTCGCCCCACTAAGCTACGAACCATCCGCCATTGCAGTTGATCGAGACGGCGCTCGCCGTGTTCATCGACATGATCAAAGGGTACGTAGACGGCTTCGCCAGGTCCCCAGGCCAGACTCAATCCGACCATATGATCGGTCGCTGGATTCAACCCTGTGGTTTCCGTATCCCAGGCAAAGGCTCCAGCCTGACGAATCGAATCGCAGACCGACAGCAACTCCTTAGCGTCTCGAATCAATCGATAGCCCGAACGATCCAGCCCCCCTTCGGCGATCGCCTCTGCGGCGCGACTCTCACGCGCTGTGTTCAACAAGCGATGACGCTGTAAGCGACGAAAACCCAGCTTATCAAAGAAGGGTGAGACGCGAGCAGGGTCCAAGCCAGCCCAATGAAACTTGTCGTTATCATACTCGAGCGGTCCGTCGTCTCGAAGGGTGACGAGCTCTAAGGATACCCGCGCCAGATCAGCATGCTCTTGAAGCCGCTCACGCCGCTTGGTTTGCTTGATGAGTGGCTTGCCCTTGTCGTCCACCTCGTTCGCTGCGGCGAGGATACCTTCGAGCGTTCCGTACTCCTCGAGCAACAACGCAGCGGTCTTGACGCCGATCCCATGAACTCCCGGTACATTGTCCGAGCTGTCGCCCGCCAAGGCTTGGATCTCAACCACCTGATCGGGGCGACAACCAAACTTCTCACGGACGTACTCATCGTCGATCCAGCGCTGCTTCATCGGGTCGAGCATACGAACGCCGGGCCGGATCAACTGCATCAAATCTTTATCTGCGCTGATCACCACCACCTCTTGCCCGTTCTCAAGAGCTTTAGTGGCGGCGGTGGCGATCAAATCATCCGCTTCCCAGCCGGCGGCTTCCACGCGGTGCAAGCCGAAGGCGTCGGTAGCCTCTCGAATCAAGGCAAACTGCGGAACCAGATCTTCAGGGGCTGGAGGCCGGTTCGCCTTGTAGTCAGGGTAGATGTCGTGCCGAAACCCAGGTCCCTTGGTGTCAAAGGCGACGACGATCTGCTCGGGCTTAAAGTCCGCGAGCAAGGACAGGATCATGCTCGAGTAACCAAAGACCGCATTGACTGGCGTACCATCAGCCGAGGTCATCGACCGGATCGCGAAATAGCCCCGGAAAATATAGCCAGAACCATCAACAAGAATAAGCGTGGGCTTGTCCAAAGGAAGCCTCCCGTAGGCACGGCTTAGCAGAACTTTCGGCTGCTGGAAGGCCCACCTTTCGCTGGGCGATAAGCTTAGGGTGTAATTGGGCTGGGCTGCTTGAGTAATTCTGGGATGGCCGAGGGGCTCAGTTTGGGCAGCGCCCTTGGCGTCCCAAGAATGTTCGGTTTGGCGTCAAAGCCTCTCGCCATCAGGATCATCCGCCCCGCTAGTTTCCCCTCAAAGCGAACGACGTTCATCGGCATCAAGGTCTGGTCGATGCACGCAATACCCTGGACGCTCTCCACCTCCTGACAACGAAAAGTGCCCGCTGGAACTTTGATACGCTTCCATTTTTTTGCCCGCGCCTTGGGTATTTTGCTGACATCCATCGTTCCCGTCTCGGGTAACGACAGCTTTAAGTCCGGCATCAACAAAACGGCGCCTTGATCACCAAGCTGCGCGATCTGCCGGGTGCGACGTCCATCGACCAGAAGATCGTATCCAAAGCGCGCCAGCCGCCCACCTTTTAAAATTTCGATCTCAATCCGGCGGCGGCCCTCGGCGTCGCCACCGACCACGGCGTAACGAATCCGGCTGTCCGGCTGGTCGGGCAGCGACCAGCGATAGTCAACCCATGCACCAACGGCCGGCGCTCGCGGCGGCTCGGCTGCCTTCGGAGCAGCGAGCAACAGGGCCAGCGCACCAGCGGTGATCAGGAGACGCTGCCTTGCTTACTGGTGAAGTGGAAATCGCGCAGCAGCACCGAAGGGACGACCACAGAGCCGCCATCGCGCCAGCCACTCGAGACCGCGGTCAGCAGCTCGGTGAGCCCTTCGCAGCGGCTAAACGCCTCGAGAATCGATTCGGTAAAGCGCATCGTGGCAAAACCACCGACGGGTTTTCCGTCTTCGACGTACAAACATCCATCTCGTGTCAGGCCGGTCATCGTCGCCTTGGGCGGATCGAGTAAGCCGTTCACGTAATGGAACCGGTTGACCCAAATCCCGCGCTTTAGACCCGAGACCATCTGATCGAGGCTTTGGTCGCCGCCGAGCATGTGCAGATGGTTGACCTGCTCACCGCCAGATCCATCGGAGTGCCCCGTCGACGCGCAGCCCTTACGCGCTGCAGAGGCTGCCGAGTAGACCACCTCTCCGCCCCGTCCTTGCTCGATAAAAGTGACCCGCTCGGGTTGCTTGCCCTCCCCATCAAAGCGAGCGCTCAAGCCTAGTCCGCAGGGTTTGCTCGCGTCGTCAAAGACCGTGATGTTGGAACCGGTCACCATCGATCCCGGTCCGGCTTTGAGGAATGAGGTGCCGTCCTCGACGCTCTGCGCGGTGAACGCAATACCGCTCATCCACTCGAGCAGCTCGGCGACAGCGTGCGGCTCGAGGATCACATCGTAGCGACCCACATCAAGCTCGACTCGCTGACTCGCCAGCTTCGCCTTTTCCATCGACGAGCCGCACAGCGCGTGAAGATCCAGATGCTCGAGATCCGAGCTGATCGAGTGGCTGTAGCCAGATGCCAGGGGGCTCTGGCTGATAAACTGAACTTTGCCGACGGTGCCTTCTTCGCTCAAGACAGCGCCTCGGCTGCTCAACAGCGTTCGACTGGTCGTCCCGCTCGACAC
>JBDQPD010000054.1:0-22705 GCA_040260805.1 Myxococcota bacterium
ACGATGGGGGCGGTGTTCATCCCCACGCTCGATGAAGGGGCCATCGCCATGCAGGCGATACGTCCTCCGTCGGTGTCGCTCGAGGAGTCGGTGGCCGCCACCGGCCGAGTGGAGCAATCGCTCACCGAGGCGTTCCCGGACGAGATCGAGACCATCATCTCGCGCACCGGGAGGGCCGAGATCGCGACCGACCCCATGGGCGTCGAGATCTCCGACATCTACATCATGCTCCACCCAGTCGAGCAGTGGACACGGGCGGATTCGAAGGCCGAGCTCGTCGAGGCCATTGAGGAGACGCTCGAGCGGCAGGTGCCAGGTCAGAACTACTCCTTCTCCCAGCCGATCGAGCTGCGGACGAACGAGCTCATCAGCGGCGTGCGCTCCGACGTCGCCGTCAACCTCTATGGGCCCGACTTCGAGGAGCTGGAGCGAACGGGAGCCCGGGTGATGCAAGTGCTCCGCTCGATCGATGGAGCAGCGGACGTCAACGCTGATCAGGTCGCCGGTCTGCCATCACTAAGGATCGTCGTCGACCGGCGGGCCGCCGCCCGCTACGGCATCAACGCGTCCGAAGTCCTCGACGCCGTGGCCTCGGTGGGAGGCCGGCAGGTGGGCATCGTGTTCGAGGGGCAGCAGCGCTTCGCCCTCCAGGTTCGCCTTCAAGAGGCGGCTCGGACGAACCCCGAGGCCCTTCGCCGGCTGCTCATCTCCGCCCCCGGTGGCGAGCGTGTTCCTCTGGGACAGGTCGCTCAGGTCCTCCTGGATGAGGGGCCGGCGGTCGTCAGCCGAGAGCGCGCACAGCGACGGATGACTATTCAGGTTAACGTGCGAGGCCGTGACCTCGCCGGCTTTGTTGCTGAAGCCCAGGAGCGCGTGCGCACCGAAGGGAACCTGCCGCCCGGCTACTTCGTCACCTGGGGTGGCCAGTTCGAGAACCTGCAGGCGGCGAGCTCTCGGCTGGCAGTGGCGGTACCCGCGGCGCTGCTGCTGATCTTCCTGCTCCTCTACGCTACATTCGGGTCGGTTCGACCGGCACTGATCATCTACCTGAACATCCCCATGGCCGCGGTAGGCGGTGTCATGGCGCTCTGGCTCCGCGGGATGCCGTTCTCCATCTCCGCCGCCGTCGGCTTCATCGCCCTGTCGGGCATCGCGGTGCTCAACGGCGTCGTGATGGTCTCGTACATCCGAGACCTTCAGCGCGAAGGGTTGTCGCTGATGGACGCCACCGAGAAGGGAGCGAGGCTCCGGCTTCGCGCCGTGTTGATGACTGCGCTGACGGACGGCATCGGCTTCCTCCCCATGGCGATCTCGACCACGGCCGGAGCGGAGGTGCAGCGGCCGCTCGCGACGGTGGTGATCGGAGGGCTGGTGACGGCCACGCTGCTGACGCTCTTCGTGCTGCCCGCGGTCTACAGCTGGCTGGGCGGCATGGCTGCCGACGAAGACGAGGAAGATGAGCTCCCTGTGGGCGATCTCGAGGAGGCCGAGGCATGAGTGAAGCGCGCGTATGGGATCGTCTCGCCGTCCCGAGGGCGGAACAGGGTCTTTTGGGCTGCTGTTAACTTCAGCGCCCCCTCAACCCGCGCCTGAGCCGAAAGCTGTTAACTGCGCTCTCGGTTCTCTCCCGAGAGCGTGACCCGAAGATCACTGGGAGAGCGCTTCTCGCCCTCGAATCCAGCCTCGGGTGTTCTCTGGCCTGTGCGGACGGCGCCTCGACGATCACGGATCGATCCCCAGAATCCCTTGTAGAAACGGGGCGTACGGACGTTTTGTGATGAGGGGCTGCGCGTAGGAGGCTGTTAAAGAGAAACCCCCAGGCTTTCGCCTGGGGGTTCCAAATGGCTCCCCAAATGAGCGGTCTTACGAACACGTTCTCAAGAGAATCTCGGCGGACTCGAAACGTGTTCTCTTGCGTAAGTGTATGTTCTTGCCCTGCTTTTCGGTGATGTTATTCGGACGGCTTCAAAATGGGGTCTCCATTCCGAAGTGGTGGCGGCTGAAGTTAACACCCCCCTGTTAACTTCAGTCGAGCGTCTCTCCCCAGTGGGCGGTCGTCAGAGCACTGGGAGAGCAGAATTCTCGTTCGACCCGGCGGGAGGTGGCGTTCTCTTGCGGAGAAGGCTGCGCCCCAAGCCTGCGCCCAAGCCATTGATTCCGCAGCTTTAGGGAGACTAGTCGAGCCCCGTTAAACGAAAAAGCCCCGCCAACCGGCGAGGCTTTCATCTGGCTGCCCAGCAGGGACTCGAACCCCGGACCTAGTGATTAACAGTCACCCGCTCTAACCAACTGAGCTACTGGGCATCAGCGACGCCTCGGTTAGAATCGGAGTTCGTGCTCGTCAAGCCCGAAAACGCCGGAGCATCAAGCCAATCGAGTCGCGCGTCTGGCGCAGAGGTCGGCGGCTCGCCAAAATCAGCAAGCTCAAGCCGCTGTAACGCACCAACAACTGCTCTCGTTTTTGCATCGAGGTCGTGCCCTGTAAGCGGGTGAAAATCTGCTCGGGCAGGCGGTGCGCCCAGCGCCGCAGGCTAAAGCGCCGTCGCATGCGTTGGCGCTCACCCTCGCTCAAGCGCGCTAAAAGCAGCTCAAGCTCCCACAGGCGCCGCAAGCGATTAGCGGGCGCCTCGATCAAGGCCTCGATCAAGGCCATGCCGTAGTCGTCTTCGGGGGGCAGCACCCACACCCCAGCGTCGTTACGGATGCGTCGCTGCATCAACACCTCAAACTGGTCGCCGCCCTCCGAATGAAAGGGGCTGATGCCCAGATGAAAGTCTAAGGCGAGCACTGCGCTTGGGCGCCAATTAAAATGACGCGTGCTGCGATTTTTCTCGCCGCGCTGCACGTCGCGCTCAAAGTCGGGCAAGGCGGACAGCGCCGCTTCGATCTGCGGCCAATCGCTCGGCAGGACGTAAAGATCGATGTCGCCGCAATTTCGATCTGGGATGAGCGGGTCGGCGAGCCGCGCTGCGCCTCGGGTTACAAACCAGGGCACCTCAAGCCCATCAAGAATCTGTGTCAGCTCTTTGAGGTGCAGCTCAAAGATCAGGTTCTGCGCTCGGACCTGCTGCAAGCGCTCACGCCAGCGCGCAGGCAAGGGCTCCCCTCGCGCCGCGGCCAAACTAGCGATGGGCGAAGCCACCTGATGAACCAGGGCGAGGTCGTAGAGCGCATCGTGCTGATCAAGGGGGCTTGCGCCGGCGCGAAGAGCTTCGAGCAAGCGACGCCGCTTACCGCTCAGGCGCTTGGGTACCCACTGAATCTTCACCGTGTGCGGCCCTCGTCGGTTAAGAATGACAAGCGCTGAACGCAAGCAAGCTGCGATCGATCCATTTAGGCTTCAGGGACGTATTGCCGAACTGTGATTCCGACCTCTTTGAGCAAATCAAGCCCCGAGGTGTTTCGGTACTGCTCGCAATAGACAACCTCTGAGATACCGCCATTGATGATCGCTTTAGCGCAATCACGGCATGGGCTCAGCGTCACGTACATGATCTTACGGTTCGGGTTGTTGTAATCGAGCTTGATCATCGCGTTGATCTCGGCGTGAATCATCCCCGACGCGCCCGGAGTTGTCGATTCCACCTCGTTGGGGCCACCCGCGTAGTTGCCGTTGTAACCGATCGCTAAGACCTGCGTGTTTTTGTCGGTCACGATCACCGCGCCGACTTGAAACCTCGGGTCATAAGACCGCTTGGCGATCAGATGGGCAAAATCCATCCAGATCAGATCCCACTCTGGGCGTTCCCTCGACATGAACACGTCTCCTTTGAGCGGGAGAGGCTCCAGCCCGCACCTGCTTGTGTGACGCAAGCTCGAACAGAAGAAAAGAGGCGCAATAAGAAAGGATCATCGGTATTTGAGCTTGGAGCGCGTGACGCGCGGGGACTCACTAGGCTAGACGCAGATACTAGGAGTCTAGAATGAACAACCAAGGCCTGCAGATCATTGTCAACTCGCGCTATCTGCCCGAGCATTCGAGTCCTCCGGAAAAACGTTGGTTTTTCGCCTATCGAGTGCGCATCTTAAATGAAGGTCCGATGGCAGCTCAGGTGCAAAGGCGCCACTGGATCATCACCGACGGGCACGGCGAGACCGAAGAGATCGAAGGGGCCGGCATCATCGGCGCTACCCCGTGGCTCCCGCCGACCTCAGCCTTTGAGTACACCAGCTATTGCCCCTTGAGTACGCCATCCGGCGCAATGCACGGCAGCTTGCTTTGCACGCGTGACGACGGCACCGAATTCTCGATTGAGATCCCGCCCTTTGATCTGCTCAGCGAGCACGTTTTACTCAACTAGGAACACGGTTTTGGCTAAAGGCTTGCAAAAGCATCGTGCGCGGCTCGATGCGATCAATCTGATGGGTAAAGATCTGGCTCGACGAGCCGGACGAGCATGCGAGCTTTGCGAAGAGCGCAACGACTGCCGAGCCTATGATCTAGAGCCCGAGAAAACACCTGAGATGGACCACCTGATTCTGCTCTGCAGCGGCTGCCGAGAATTAATGGACCGCCCAGGGCAAAGACCCGCTGATCACATGCGCTTTGTCGCCAATCAGTGCTGGTCGGATGTTGTGCCGGTCCAAACCGCCGTTCGTCGTCTGCTTGAGCCTTTATCCGAAGATTGGGCGCGTGAAGCGCTGGACAACCTCGCGATGATCCAAAGCAGCCAAGAAGCTGAGGCCTAGCGGCTACTCAATCCACTGATAGTCGGCGTCAAGCCGATCGAGGCGCTGGCGCACGAGCGTGCGAGCATGATCGCCTTGCTCAATGGTCACGAATCGCCGCTGAGCCTGCACCGCGACGGCTGCGGTGGTTCCCGAGCCAGCGAAGGGGTCGAGCACCCAATCTCCTGGCTTGGTGGCGAGCTCAACGCAGCGCCGCATCAGTTTTTCAGGCTTTTTCGAGTGACGAAACCGCACCCCGCCCTCTTTGTTGAGGTTAATGGTGCTCAAGTCGGTCCACAGATCGCCCAAGGGTTCCTCGAGGTGATCGGCTAAAAAGAGCATCTGCTTATCATCCCAAGCGATGTACTCGATGCCCTCTGGCGACACCACCTGACGAATCCCTGAACCCTCGGTGGCGGCGATCAGCGCATTGTTGGTGCGGTACACCATCCGCTTGGCGTGCTCGATTTTGAGCGCAACCAAAGCAGCCGCAGCGCCCTTCGCATCGGCGTCCCAGCCCCACTCTCGAGCGGCGACCTGGCGAACGGGCTCTAAGCGCCAATCGCTGACCGGATCCTCTAGGTTGAGGACCACCTGGCTGTAATATCGACAATAAGCGCTGAGCTTTGAAACCCCTTTGCGCACCTTGAGATTTCGGAGGCGCGAGTCGTCCCCGACCCCAAGGATCAAGAGATGCTCTTTGAGTTTAGGCAAGCGGTCTTGAGCATGCGCCATCTTCACGCCGCTGAGCTCACTCATCTTAACCACCACATGATTGAGGATGCGCCGGTTTTGCTCGTGTACAACGGCTAAAACAGTGCCCAGCTCTTTGTCATCGATTTGAACCATGACGATTCCATCGGCTGCCATCAATGGCCACAAGGCCGCCAAACGATCAGCAAAAAACGCTCGCCACTGTGCGCTGGGCATGCGGTCATCATAAGCGTCTGCTTTACGCGTCCCTGTGTTGTACGGAGGGTCCAAATAGGCGAGCGCAAAACGCTGACGATACTCAGCCTTTAGAGCCTGCAGAACGGGGAGATTGTCTGCATGAATCAGTAGGTTTTGTTCTGGAGGAGGCAGCAACATAAGTGGCTTCTAACTGCTTTGCGTTGGGCTCGACCAGAGCTTTCAAATCGCTGCCGGCAAACGGCATCTTATCCACCGTTTCTGTGCAGGGTTTCAGGTTTACCTGGCGCGACAGGGGCGCTGAGCACTGGAGCGATAAAATCTCGGATTGCTTTTAGAGGTCGCGCAGGCTTTATCAGCCCTCGAACGCTCGAAAAGGAAGACCAGATGGCAGCCGTTGACCACCGAGTTAAAGTCACGCTCGTTGAGCATTACACCGATTCGCTCTTTCGATTTCGAGTCGAACGTCCAGAGTATCTGAAGTTTCGCGCCGGGCAGTTTGTGATGATCGGACTCGAAGTGGATGGAAAGCCCATCATGCGAGCTTACTCGATCACCAGCCCTGAATGGGACGAAGAGCTGGAGTTCTACTCGATCAAGGTACCCAACGGTCCGCTGACCTCGAGACTGCAACACATCAAGGTGGGCGACGAGATCCTGCTCAGCGGCAGAGCCGTCGGCAATTTACTCCCCTTCTCTTTGCTGCAAGGACAGCGCCTTTGGCTCTTGTCCACAGGAACAGGGGTGGCTCCCTTTGCCTCGATCCTGCGCGATGAAGGGACCTACCAGAAGTTCGAAGAGGTCTACCTGACCCACACCTGTCGCCAGGCCGAAGAGCTCCAGTACAGCAAGCAGCTTGTGGACTGGGTCTACAACGACCCGCTCTGCGATGAGCTCGCCCAAAAGCAATTCCGATACTACAGCAGCGTCACCCGGGATCCGGATTATCCTCGTCAAGGCAGGATCACCGACCTGATCCGCTCCGGAAAACTTTTTGACGACTTGGGCGTCCCGGCGGGGCTTGATCCCGAACGAGACCGGGTCATGCTTTGTGGCTCCATGGAGTTCAACACCGAGCTGCGAGATATGCTCGAAGAGGCTGGGTTTAAACAAACCAGCGGCCGCACCGTCGGTGAGTTTTTGCTTGAAAAGGCCTTCGTGGGCTAAGCCATCATCCGGCGCACAAAAGGGCACACGCTCGAGCGCAGCGACCAGAGAACTCAGGGCGCATGCGACGGCAGCGGTTGACCAAATGCGTCAAGCTAGAGCACGACACACCGAGGATAAGGCCTTCTGCACGATGCGGGAGGGGGAGATGCGCTGATGCTGAGTATGATGCTCTGTGGACTCATGATTGCGAGCACTGCGCCTGCGCAGGTAGCGGTCATTCCATTTCAGCGGACTCAAGCGCTGTCGCCAGATGATTCGCTGCTCTTGCAAGAAGTCGTCAGCGGCTTGGTCGAAGACTCCCCGAGATTTCAGCTGGTTCCGGTCAGTTTAGAGGACCTCATGGCGGGGCGCGTCCCGCAGTTTGTGATCGCTGGGTCGCTGCGTCGGACCAACTCAGGCAACTTTGAACTTGAGCTCAACTTGCAAGTTAAGGGTCAGACCCAATCGGTCAGCGCAACGGTGCGACAAGGTCCGGATCTCCCGGCGCTTGCCACCGCCCTTGAAGACATCTTGCCCTCATTATTTGGCGAGCCCGCAGCGGCTCAAAGCGCCGCCCAAGCAGCCCCAGCTACCGCCCAAAAAACTGGTTCGAAATCGGGCTTCTTCGCGCGCCCTTGGCAGCCTTATGCAGCGGCCGGTGGTGGCGTCATGCTGGCCATTGGTGGTGCCATCAACTTCATCTCATACGGCGCGATCTCGGATCTAAAATCAGAATACAACACCCTGCACGCGATCAGCGATCCTTCAGAGGATAACCTCAACGAAAAAGATCGCTTAAGGACAGAGCACAACACCGCAGTAGAGCGCTTCGAGAGCGTTGATTTACCGGTATCTTTAGGGTTGATCGTGTCCGGGGCGGCGCTGGCGATCGCGAGCCTAGTTCCTTAGAGCTGGATCTTGTGCCGAACGGCCGAGCCATCATGGGCGGGGTAACGCCATTTGCGAACCAGTTTGCGCAAACACTTGGTCGCCTCTGGCGGCGCGCCGCTGACGCGCACGCTAAACGGCATCCCGGTCTTGTGAACCTGTAGGCTGATCACGATCCCTTTAGCCTCGCCGCGGCAATTGGTCAGCGCTTGAAAATGCCGCATCGTCACGGCGTCTAGATCACGCTTAGCGAGCTTAGGCGCGCTCGCTGGCTTAGCAGCCACCGGCTCCTTTTGAGCGGTCACAACCACCTCTTCAACCGCGGCGGCTTTGCGGCGCTTTGGTGCGGTGATGCGCTTTCTTTTAGGAGCGACTTTCGAGGGAGCCGCTTCAACCACCGGCTCGATCGGATCGACGGGCTCAGGCTCCATTTTTGGTGGGCCGGTATCCTCCGGTTCTGGTTTCACCTCAGCGGCTTGGGCTGGGACAGCCACTT
This sequence comes from Myxococcota bacterium, assembly GCA_040260805.1. Lineage (GTDB taxonomy): Bacteria > Myxococcota > UBA4151 > UBA4151 > UBA4151 > CACGMS01. The sequence goes on from JBDQPD010000054.1 coordinate 8,111, forward strand.
CCGGCTCCCCTGTCGGCTCAACGACCGAACTCTTATGAGTCTCGCTCTGCGCCGCAGGCTCAGCGCGATCAAACTGAGAGATCGCAAAGCCCAAACCCAGAATCACGCTGACCACTAAGACCACGGAAAAGCTCTTATCTTTGGTCTGTACGACCGGCTGAGTCTTAAGCGCTGCGGGCCCTTGAGACATAACTCGAGCCTGAGGGTGGGTCAGGTGGTCAGTCTCGGCGATCACCGTCGCTTCGTCCGCTTCTTCATGCTGAGCAGGCGGGCTCGGCACGGCGACAGGCGAACCCAGAAGGGTTTCGGGGCCTGCAAGCAGCGTCTCCGGTTGAGTCGGCAGGGCAGCGATCGTTGCGTCGGTCGTCTTGGGCAGCTGAGTCGACTCCGAGTCCGATGCAACCACCGACACAGCCGACGTGTTGCCGGTCTTCGGCAACTCCGAGCGCGCGGGTAAGGAGCCCACCCACGCGTCCATCGCGCTGCGCCCAAGAGAGCCGCCCATCGCATTCAGCGCATGGCGCAGAGCCGCAGCCATCGCAGCGCCTGTCGCAAATCGATCGTCACGATCCAAAGTGGTGGCTCGGTCGACCGCAACCAGCGCCTCACGCGGTAGATCCGGACGACTTGCGACCAGAGGCGGAACTTTTGCCTCGGTGACCTCGCGCAGCAGCTGCACCATCGAATCACCGCGAAAAACCCGTTTACCGATCAAGGCTTCATGAAGAACCAAGCCCAGCGCGTACAAGTCGGTGCGCCCATCGAGCGCCTCACCACGCGCCTGCTCTGGGCTAAAATAAGCGATCTTGCCTTTGATCAAGCCAGCCTGTGTTTCGTGCAGGTTGCTCTCGGCGCTTGCGATGCCAAAATCGAGCAGTTTTGCGGTTCCGGTCCCCCGCTCGATCAAGATGTTTTGTGGGCTCACGTCGCGATGAACAATGCGCAAAGGCTGACCCGACTGATCGCGCAGCGAATGCGCATAATCGAGGGCTTCAGCGATCTGCATAATCACTTCAATGGCCAAGGCGTCCGGTATGCGGTTGCCTGACTTCGAGCCTCGGCGAAGCAGATCAGCAAATTCCCAGCCCTCGATGTACTCAAGCGCCATGAACAAGGTGCCGTCTTCATCGCCAAAGTCCTCGACTCGGACGATGTTCGGGTGGCGAAGCATCGCCGCTAAACGCGCCTCATCCTCAAATCGAGCGACGAAGTCTTCTTGCGCATTGAGATGGTTGTGGATCCGCTTGATCACGCAGCGACGACGAAAGCCGCGAGGTCCCATCTGGTCGGCGAGCCAGACCTCGGCCATGCCACCCGCGCCCAGACGGTCCATCAATTGGTAGCGGCCCATTGTCGAATCACTCATGACCACGCGCTTAGTAAGCGAGGCATGGTGCGTCAAATTACCGTGCATGCTGACTTGCCCAAGGAGGCGCCTAAAATGTACCCCATCGCTTGACGAGGAGGTCCTTGATGCGGCGAATTGTTGGGCTGACCATGGTCTTAGCTTCGGGCTGCTTAGCGGTCCCCGAGCGGATCATCGATGAAAACCCGCCGCTTGCCGACGCTGGAAGTGCCGCTGATGCGGGCGTTATCCAATGGAGCGTTCTTCCGGCGAGTGGCAGCCTGTTTGGCGCCTCAGCGGACATCAATGGTGACCTAGAGGGGTTTCAGATTGAGCTGAGCATACAAGGTTTAGCCGATACCGAATTCGGGATCTACGATGGCGAAGCTTTGCTCGCTGCAGGGCAAACGGATGCGCAAGGCGTCGCCAGCCTCGAGCTGACTCTAGAACACGGAGCGTACGAGTGGGTCTTTCGAGCCCAAGACCAAGGCATTGATTATCGGCTCAACGTTGACCTACTCGGGCCAACATTTGAGCTCGATGCGCAACCTGAACCCGCTCGTCTACCCTGGCTCGTTTGGAGCGATGAGTCCGACGCTGACGGGGTCGGAAGCGATGACGTGGCGAGCCTTGAATTACGTGTAAATGACGGTGATTTTGAACCGATCACCGAGCGCCTTGGGGGCGACGGCGGTGGGCGCTTGCGCGGCCTGAACCCTGGCGCGCATACGTTGACCGTTCGCGCTACCGATACGCTGGGAAATGAGCGCCTAATCGAGCGCCAAGTGACGGTTCAAATGACGTCTAAAACAGTCGCCCAAAGCGACCGGTATAGCGTGACGAGCATCCCCTGTGTAGGCGACGCAAACGGGGATGGCTTAGATGACCTCGTGATCCTCAGAGGCTTTCTTTTGGGGAGCCTTTTGGTGAACTCCGGCACGCTCGTCTTTGGTCAATCAAACCTCGAGAATACGGAGATTGAAGGGTTCACCTTGATGGGCCGAAACCAGTCGATTTGTCGATTTGTCCCGCAGCAAGACTCAGCGAGTGAGCTGCTGATCGTGGGTACCACCGGGTCTGGTTCAGATGAGCGCTTCGACTTCATTGAGTGGTCACAACGAGCAGGTGAGATGAGAACTCAGCACGTGATGACCCGAGGTAATCAAAGCACCGGCAGCGTGGGGCTCAACATCGCTCATCATCCCGGGGGTTTAGCGCCTTTGGAGGGCGCAAGGCAGCCCCGGTCGGCGATCGTAGTGCAGGTCGGCGACCAGTTTCTTCGGTTGTTCGATCCGCAGCGTCTGGATCAGGACTCGCCTAGCCTCATCGACGCCGCTGCGCCGAACAGCTTGGTGCTCAGGACGACGGACTCCCTCGCAGCACGCACGGTGCTGAGCGGTCGCTTCAGCGAGGGCGCCACAACAGGCTTAGCGATCGTGGATCGACGAGCAGACAACAACCACGGGGCGATTTGGGTTCTGCAAACCCCCTTAGCGTCAGGGCAAAGCTACGCGCTGATCAACAACGACAACGACTCACCCAATAATCCGCTCCTCAGAGGCGAGGAGCCTGGCTCGATCGGTCAATATCCCCAGGCGATTAAACTCGCTCCTGACCAACCCGATGGAATCCTCACCACCACGGCGGGTCGAAGGCAGCTGATCATCCACCGGCTCGATGGCGCTCCCGTATCGATCACTGTTCCCGGATCCGTGGGTTTGATCAGCGGTCTGGCTGCCTGTGACCTCAACGGTGATGGCCGGGATGAGATTTCTGTGGTCGGCGGGCTCCGTCATGAGATCCGCTGGGGCGACGGTGAATGGACCGCTTCGCGCATCGCAAACCGCCCTAAACACACGGTCTGCGCTGGCGATATGAGCGGTGATGAGGTCAATGATCTGGTGGTCACAACCCACGACGACGACCACTCGGTCTACGTGCTGCATTAATCGAGTTTTTACACGATTCGCGGATGTAAACTTGACCTCAGCCCCATAGGGGCTTGAAATCGAGCACGACATACGGACTTGTGGGACCATGAGCCAATCTATCTTTGATTCACTCGGCGCAGGCAGCCTGCCTTATGTCGAATCGCTACACGCCCAATATCTAGCCGACCCCGAGTCGGTTCCCGAGGCTTGGCGTGCGTTCTTCGCTCAAGACGACTCCGCCTCGTCCTTTGGGCCTACCTTTGCGCCACGATCGATCTTTGCGGGGTCGCCGCCGAGCTTTGATAACGGCGAAGCCCGTCCGGTCTGGAACGAAGCCCCTGCTGCGGTTCCCGTTGACGCAGCGATGCAGCGCCGGCTCCCCTTCTTATCCCGCCTGCAGATCTTTGCGCAGCTGCCCGAGCAAGCCCTGCTGCTGATCGCTAGCCTCGTCGAAGAGGTCAGCGTTCCGGCGGGCGAAACGATTTTTGAAGCCGGTTCCGACGGTGACGCCGTCTACATCATCGAACGCGGCGAGGTGAAGATTATCCGCGGTGGTGACCACGTCGCCTCGCTCAGTGATGGTGAGGTGCTCGGCGAGCTCTCAGTGATGGACAACCAGCCGCGCTCGGCGGATGCCCAAGCGGTTCGGGACTGCTCGCTGTTAAAGCTTGCGAACCACGACCTTTACAGACTGCTTGATGAGCACGGCGCCATCGCACGCGGGCTGTTTCACACGGTCACTCAGCGACTGCGTGAGACCAACGCCCGCCAAGAGCGCGTCGACCTGCTGATTCGATCCTACCGCGTCCGGGGTCACGCGGTCGCCAACATCAACCCGCTCGGCCATCGCATTGAGGAGCACCCCGAGCTCACGCTTGAGCATCACGGTCTGAGCGAAGCCGACCTCGACTTAGCGTTCTCGACGCGCACTTACTTTCACTCCGATCGTGACCAACGGCTCAGGCACTTGGTCGAGCAGTTGAAGAAAACCTACTGCGGCTCGGTCGGGGTGCAGTTCATGCACATCGACAACCCCGAGGTGAAAAACTGGCTGTACACGCGGATGGAAGCCACTCAAAACCGAAGGCGGATGAGCCACGAAGAACAACTTCGGATCTTTAGAAAGCTCACCGACGCCGAGACCTTTGAAGACTTCATCCACAAAAAGTATCTCGGCGCCAAACGCTTCAGCCTTGAAGGCGGCGAGACGCTGATTCCGCTGCTGGACATGGCGCTCGAAGGGCTCGCTCGTCACGGCGTGCGGCACGCGATCATCGGCATGGCGCACCGTGGGCGCTTGAACGTGATGGCGAACATCATGGGCAAGAGCCCGGCGAAGGTCTTTGCCGAGTTTGAAGACGACGGTGACCCCGAGGAGCTGGTCGGTCGCGGCGATGTCAAATACCACCTCGGGTTCAGCTCGATCCGAGTCAACGCAGAGGGTCATAGGACCCACTTGAGCCTTTGCTTCAACCCCTCACACCTTGAATTTGTTGCCCCCGTCGTGTGTGGCCGAGTCCGCGCTCGCCAGGACCGTATTGGCGATCTGGCGCGTCAACAAGTCGCCGGGATTGTGATCCACGGCGACGCCGCCTTTGCAGGCCAGGGCGTGGTCCAAGAGACGCTCAATATGAGCGGCCTGACGGGCTATGAAACGGGCGGCACCATTCACATTATCGTCAACAACCAGGTTGGCTTTACGACTCACCCAGAAGAGAGCCGGACCAGCATGTACGCGACCGACGTCGCTAAAATGCTCGATATCCCGATCTTCCACGTCAACGGTGAAGACCCGGATGCGGTGGGGCACGTGATCAATCTCGCCTGTGCGTTCCGCTCGAAGTGGCGCCGAGATGTGATCATCGACATGTATTGCTATCGTAAATACGGTCACAATGAGGGCGATGACCCCAGCTTCACCCAGCCGCTGATGTATTCAAACATTCGCCAAAGAGCGACCGTCCGTGAGCACTACCTCCAGAACCTGATCAAGCTGGGTCAGATGAGCGACGAAGACGCAAAGCAGGTCGCCGTCGCGAGCCGTGCTCGGCTCGAGGAGTGCCTTGAGGTGGCTCGCTCAGGCGGCACCGCCCCCGAAGATCTAGGCACCTGTGAAGAGATCGTGGAGGTCGAAGAAGGCTGCTTGGTGGGTGATCTCGGCTTTGAAGTCTACGACGCCGACTCAGGTCGAGCTATGGCCCTTTTTTCGGGAGGAAAAGACCGCGCGACGCCCGAAGTCGATACCAGCGTCGGGGTCGATACGCTCAAGAGCTTGTTGCTCAAACAGCTTGAGGTACCTGACGACTTTAATATCAACCCCAAGCTCAACAGGTTGCACAAACAACGTCGAGCGATGGCGGCGGGTGACCGAGCGCTCGATTGGGGCGGCGCTGAATGCCTCGCCTTTGCGAGCTTACTCGTTGAGGGCGCCGGGATGCGCGTGTCAGGGCAAGACAGCGGCCGAGGCACCTTCGCCCACCGTCACGCCGAGTGGCATGATGCGCAGGATGGACGGCGCTTTATCCCGCTGCAAAATCTACAAGCCGACCAGGGCAAATGCGGGATCTGGAACTCGCCGCTGTCCGAGACCTCGGTCCTGGCTTATGAATACGGATACAGCCTAGAGATGCCCGAGTCCTTAGTCGTCTGGGAGGCACAGTTTGGTGACTTCGCCAACGGCGCACAGGTCATCATCGACCAGTTCATTACGAGTTCGGAGGATAAGTGGAACCGCTTGTCTGGCGTGGTCTTGCTGCTGCCGCATGGTTTTGAAGGCCAAGGCCCCGAGCACAGCTCGGCTCGCCTCGAGCGCTTTTTGACGCTCGCAGCAGAAGACAACATCATGGTCATGAACCTGACCACTCCAGCGCAACTCTTCCACGCCTTACGTCGCCAAGTGATGCGTAAAATCCGCAAGCCCTTGGTGGTGATGACGCCGAAGAGTTTACTGCGTCATCCTCAGGCGATCTCAAGCCTTGAAGAGCTCGCTGATGGACAATTCCAGAAGGTAATTGCGGATCCAGAGGTCGAGGCAGCGAAGGTCAAACGCATCTTACTGTGCTCGGGTAAAGTGTACTTTGAGCTACTCGCCGCCCGCGCCGAAGCTCAGATCGACCACGTCGCGATCATCAGGATGGAACAAGTCTACCCCTTACCTGACCTTGAGTTGAACGAGGTCCTCAGCGCCTACGGTGACGACTGTGAGCTGGTCTGGGTTCAGGAAGAACCCGCCAATATGGGCGCTTGGGGTTTCTTGCTCCGCCACCTGCGCGGGGTTGCGGGCCGCTTTCGCTTGGACGGGGTCTACCGCCCCGAGTCGGCGAGTCCAGCGACAGGCTCTAAAGCGAGCCATCAATTTGAACAGAATCTACTCATGCGCCAAGCGCTGGGTCTGGAGGAATAAGTGGAAATCAAGGTCCCAAGTGTTGGTGAGTCCGTCACCGAGGTGACGGTCGCTGAGTGGCTCAAGCCGATCGGCGCCTTCGTCGAAGTCGACGAGCCCATCGTTCTGGTCGAGAGCGACAAAGCGGACATGGAGATTCCAGCGCCTGCGAGCGGTACGCTCACGGAGCAGCGCATCGGCGCCGGTGAAGACGCTGCGGTCGGCGATGTCTTAGGCATCTTAGAGCCCGGTGAAGCCACAGCGGGCGGCGGCGCCAGCGCGCCTGCGCCAGCGGCGGCGCCAGAGCCTGAACCTGCAGCGTCCGCAGCGGGCGGTGGGCACGTCATGCCGGCGGCTGCGCGCGCCCTGCATGACGCCGGGATGACGGCTGACCAAGTGTCGGGAAGCGGTCCTGGCGGAAGGATCCTCAAAGAGGACGTACCGACCCCCTCGCAAGCCCCTCAACCAGCGGCAGCGCCCGCTCCAGCGAAAGCACCAGCCCCAGCAGCACCTGCAGTCGCTGGCGGCGGCGAAGAGGTCGTCCGGATGTCCCGGCTACGTCAAACGATCGCTCGCAACCTGGTCGGTGCGCAGCAAAATGCAGCCCTGCTGACCACCTTTAACGAGGTCGACATGAGCGAAGTGATGGCCCTGCGCAAACGGTATCAAGATGCCTTCGTGAAGAGACACGGCATCAAGGTCGGGTTTATGAGCTTCTTTATCAAAGCGACGATCGAAGCCCTCAAAGAGTTTCCAGCGGTCAACGCAGAGATCCGCGAAAAAGATATCGTGTACAAAAACCACTACGATATCGGCGTGGCGATCGGTGGCGGCAAAGGCTTGGTGGTTCCGGTGATCCGAGGCGCAGACCAGCTCAGTATGGCAGGGATCGAGCAAGCGATCGCCGATTATGCCGGCGCCGCAAAGGCTGGGACGATCGGGCTTGATGACCTCACCGGCGGCACCTTCTCGATCACCAACGGCGGGATCTACGGCTCGATGCTGTCGACGCCTATCGTCAACGCACCGCAGAGCGGCATCTTGGGCATGCACAACATCGTCAAGCGCGCCGTGGTCGTGGACGATGAGATCGTCATTCGTCCGATGATGTACCTTGCGCTCACCTACGATCACCGCATCGTCGATGGTCGCGAGGCGGTGAGCTTCTTGAAGCGCATCAAAGACTGCATTGAAGACCCCGCTCGCATCTTGGTGGAGGCCTAAATCATGGCAGACCATGACCTGTTGGTGATCGGCGCCGGGCCGGGCGGTTACGTCGCCGCGATTCGCGCTGCGCAGCTTGGACTCAACGTCGGGATCATCGAAAAAGAAGAGAAGATGGGCGGCACCTGCCTGCGCGTCGGATGCATCCCATCCAAAGCCCTGCTCGAGTCCTCAGAGCGTTTCCGCGCCACCAAAGAAGACGCCGCAGACCACGGTATGGACATTGAGGGGCTGACCCTCAACCTGCCCAACTTAATGGTGCGTAAAGAGCGAGTGATCGAGACTCTTGCGACCGGCATCGTCGGCCTGATGAAGAAAAACAAAATCAAGGTCTACAGCGGTCATGGACAGTTCGTTGGGCGCGACGAAGCGGGCGTCACGGTCGCGGTAGGTGACCAACAGATCGTCGCGGACAAAGTCATCATCGCCACCGGCTCGTCGGCGACGCCCATACGTGGCGTCGAAGAAGACGGCGACCGAATCGGTTGCTCGACCGCCGCGTTGAGCTACCCAGAGGTACCCGAACATCTCGTGGTGATCGGCGCAGGCGCCATCGGCCTTGAGATGGGCAGCGTGTGGAACCGTCTGGGCTCGAAGGTCACGGTCCTTGAATACCTGCCGCGCATTTTGCCGGCTTGCGACGCAGCGGTCGCCAAAGAGGCGCGCAAAATTCTCGCCAAACAGGGCTTAGAATTTAAACTCGGCGTGGCGGTCACCGGCGCAAAATTAGAGGGCGATGGCTGCATCGTCGAGGTCGACGGGGGCGATCCGATCGCCTGCGACCGCGTCTTGGTCTCGGTCGGTCGCCGGCCGCACACCGAAGGTCTCGGGCTCGACCAGGTCGGGGTCGCCACCAACGGTCGCGGCTTTGTCGAGGTCGACGCTCACTTTGCCACTGGGGTTCCAGGGATCTTCGCCATCGGTGATGTGATCCCAGGTCCGATGCTGGCCCATAAAGCCGAGGAAGACGGCGTCGCCTGCGTTGAGCGCATCGTCACCGGTTACGGTCACGTCGATTATGGCTTGGTTCCAAGCATCGTCTACACCGAGCCCGAAGTCGCGAGCGTCGGGGTGACTGAAGAAGCCTTAAAAGAGGCGGGTACAGCCTACAAATCCGGCCGCTTTCGCTTCGCTGGAAACGGTCGAGCTTTAGCGCATGGACACGCCGTTGGGTTCGCTAAAGTCCTAGCGGATGCCGAGACCGATCGGGTGCTCGGTGTTCACTTGGTCGGTCCTTGCGCCGGCGAATTGATCGCCGAAGCGGCGGCGGCGATGACTTTTGGGGCGTCGAGCGAGGACATCGCTCGAACCTGTCATGCGCATCCGACCTTGTCCGAGGTGGTCAAAGAGGCGGCGCTTGATGTCGACGGACGAGCGATTCACCGTTGATCACGCTGCGTGCGGCTCAAGAATCAGACAAAGAACAGCTCTGGCGCTGGCGCAACGACGCGTTAACCCGCTCGATGTCGCTGACCACCGGCGAGGTCCCCTGGGCTGATCATTGCCAATGGTTTGCTGGGGTCCACGCAGACCCGGAGCGGCACCTACTGATCGGTGTGATGGATGAATCGGCGGTCGGGACCGTTCGACTCGATCGAGCCAACCGCGAAGCTGAGATCAACATCACCGTAGCTCCTGAAGCCCGTGGGCGAGGCATGGGGCTCGCTTTGCTGCTCGCCGCGGCTCAGTACGCTCGAGGCTTGGACATCAACCAACTCAACGCCGTGATTCGCCCAAGCAACGCGGCCTCAAAGGTGATCTTTGAGCGGGCCGGCTACCAAGCTTGCGGCGCCGACGACCGGATCCTTCGTTACCAGCAGGCTTTGTCCTAATGCCCAGCTGGTCCGCTTGCCCGGTCTGCGAGGTCGTCATCGACGGTGACCCATGGCTGACCATGGATCCCCTAACCTGGCATCGCTGCGGCGCTTGCGACCTCGTCTTTAAGAGCAAAGAGCCCGATGGGTTTTTGACCGACGAGCATTACGAAGAGGACTATTTTACCGGCGGCAGCAGGCAGTACGATAAACGCCGAGAGCATCGAATCGGCAAAGCGCAAAGGCAGCTCGACTGCGGCCGTGAATTCACCACCGGCGACCGGCTGCTCGATATTGGCTGCTCCCTAGGCTACGCCCTTGAAGCGGGTCGCCGGCTGGGGCTCGAACCGGTCGGAGTGGATTTGAGCGAGACCGCCCGAAGCGCGTGTATTGAGCAAGGTTTTACAGCCGTGGACGGGCGCCTCGATGCGCTGCCCTTCCCAGATCAGAGTTTTGATTTGGTGCTGATGAAGCACGTGCTCGAGCACACCCCCGACCCCAAAGGCGCGCTGCACGAAATTAAGAGGGTTTGTTCGGATCAGGCGTGCTTGATCATAGCGGTGCCGAATCTTCATTACTTCAAAGGGCGTTTCGCGCGCCTGAAACACCGCTATTACAACCCACGTCACGCCGGGCGCGAACACTACGTCTACTTTAGCCGCGCAGCGCTTGCGAAGATGCTGGAAGAGGCTGGCTTTACGGTGCGTGCGCACAGCAAAGCTTTGTTCAAAAAGCGGCGAGCTCGAGATGGGCTCGCGGCGACGATCAAAGAGGGGCTGTGGTTTGCGGTGATGAGCGCTTGGCAAGCGCTGGCATCAGGCTTGAGCCTTCGACGCGAATTGTTTGTCGTCGCGCAGCTTCGCAACGACCCCTAGTCGGAGTCGACCAGGTCCCAGGCCATGGGAGTCCCTGCCTCAAGGGCTTGATTTACGCGCCGACCGAGCAGGGCCTCATAGTGCTTGGGCTTGAGCCCAAAGCCAGGACGAATAGGGCGCATATTTTGCGCCGTAAGCACCTCGCCAGTCTGCATCGGCTCGACGATGTAGAGCGAGCGCCTAAAGGCTAATGAAGCCTCTTCAGCGGCGCGCATCCCGAGCTCGGGGGTTCCGATCGCACGCCAGGCGCGGTCGCTCTCGTCGACCAAGGCTTTGAGCTCGGCGGGCTCGAGCGAGAACGCTGAATCCACGCCGCCGTCCGCCCGGCTCAGCGTGAAGTGCTTCTCGATCACTCGAGCGCCAAAGGCGACGCTCGCTAACGCGACCCCGATCCCATGCGTATGATCCGAGAGCCCCGCCATGACCCCAAAGGTCTCGGCCAAGGTCGCAACGGCTGAGACATGCGTCGCGTCAGGCGGCGCCGGATACGTCGAGGTGCATTTGAGCAAAATGATCTGCTCATTGCCGACGCTCTTCGCGGCTTCGACCGCCTCACCGATCTCTTCAAGCGAGGACATCCCGGTGGACATGATCAGCGGCTTGCCCGTTGCGGCCACCTTTTTGATCAAGGGGATGTCGACGATTTCGAAACTCGCGATCTTGTAGAGCTCGACCTCAAGGCTTTCCAAAAAATCGACAGCGGTGGGATCAAAAGGTGCAGAAAAACCCAACATGCCCAGGGCTTTGCAGCGATCAAAGATCGGCGCGTGCCAAGCCCAAGGCGTATGCGCCTCTTCGTACAACTCATACAGATTGCGGCCTGCCCATAGGCTGTTGGCGTCCTCGATCACAAAACCCGGCTTGCGGCTGTCGATGGTCATCGTGTCCGCAGTGTAGGTCTGGATTTTCAGCGCGTGCGCGCCGGCGGCTGCGGCGGCGTCGACGATCGCAAGCGCTCGCTCGAGGCTGCCGTTGTGGTTACCGCTCATCTCAGCGACGATTAAGGGGGGCGCCGCTTCCCCTGCGAGCCGTTGAGCTAGAGATACCGTCATAATGCCTCTTTCAATGCTTGCGCTACACGCACAGCCCCTTGTCCATCGACCAACGCTCGACCTTTGGCCGCCTGACCCTGACGTGTCCTGGGGTCATCGATCAAGTTTTGCAGCGCCTGCTGAAGGGGTTTGGGAAAGACATCTTCGATTCTCCCTAGATCATGAGCGACGCCGGCGTCGGCTGCAGCTTGCGCTAAGTGACGTTGGTTTGGCGCAATCGAGAGCACCACACGCGGCAAACCCATAACGCAAAGCTCCCATAAGGTTGAGCCCGCAGCGCTCACCGCCAGCTGACAGGTTGCCATCAGGCTCGCCATATCGGTGACGTTGTCATGCAACTCGATCCACGTGCGGTCAGTGGCTTGTCGACGCAAGGATGCGGCGCGCGCATTGTTCGCTCCGACCACCACCACGAGCGTCATAGACTGAGCGGTCATGACCGGCTCAAGCGCCCCGATCAGGCTTAAGGTGTGACCGTCGGGGTCGGCGGCGCCTAAACTGAGCAGACAGCGCCTGGGCGGCAGGCTCAGATCGATCGACTCGGCGCATCGAAACTCCCTGCGCAGCAGCGCATAGTTCAAACCCACTAACTGCTGCAGGCTCTCTCGCTGCGCCATCTGAGCGCCCAAATTTTGATTGAGCGCCAGGGTTGCGCCGACCAATGGCTCGCCCGAGTCGACCACCTGCAATACAGGGCGGCCGGTCTGAGCCCATGGGTTGAGATAATCGGATTCAAGGTCGTAGCGATCCAGCACCAACGCGGCGGCGCTCATGCGCGCCAGCGCCTCTGGTTGATTTCGCCAAGCCGACAAAGGTCGGTGCTGAAAGCCTCGGTTGAGGACACGCTCTTGATCTTTGGCGCTCAGCGGCTCGGTCGCAAAGACTGGCCTTAAGCCTAACTCTAAGCAGGTCTCGGCGAGGGCAATGCAGCGCATTAAATGACCGCTGCCGATCTGTTCGTTGGCGTCGCAACGAAAGATGATCTTCGGTCCCCTCAACCTTGCACCAGTTTCTTTTGCTCAACCGCCGAGTTGATGGCGGCGACCTCGGGGTTTTGCTTGAGCATCTCAAGCGCCTCAAGATAACTGAAATCTCGGCGTCCACCCATCAAGCCAGCGAGGGTCCGAACCATCTCGAGATCACTGAGTTCATCGACGCACCAACGGTAGGCGCTGTGATCACGATCACCGGGCACATTGAGAAGCGCGAACTGGTCGGGGTGTTGATAGAAATATGGGGTCACATGAGCGCGCTCAAAAGGTTCCTTTGCGGCGCGCTCGACCTCGATCAGCTTAGCGGCCGAGAAGACCTCTGCGTCCAGACCGCGCGGGTAACTTCGCTCGCCCACGTTGGAGGCATAATCGACCCCGGCGGCGAGGTAAGCGCTGAGCAACTCATCGACCAAACCCGGGTCGACAAAGGGGCTATCACCGCAGACGCGCACCACGTGCTCAAAACCAAAGCCAGACACTGCGCCCGCAAAGCGCTCAAGGACGTCGTCCTCTGAGCCGCGAAAGACCTCAAAACCAAGGTCCTGACCTAGACGCTCCACCGCATCATCGCCGGGGGCATCTGAGGTAGCGACGACGACTTGCTCAATACCTCGAGCTTGGCTCAAGCGCTCAACGCACCAACCCAGCAAGGGGAAGCCAGCGATCGGTTCGAGAATTTTACCCGGCAAGCGCTTCGATCCTGTTCGCGCCTGAATGACCGCTCCAACACGCACGCTTTAGCTCCTTAGTTCCTGCTAACGGATCGCACGCTCTATTCGCTTAGACCAACGGCCTATTGGCGCCTCGCACAAAAGGCGAATCGGTCGCTGTAGCTGTTCCCGTTCGTGCACCAGCTGTTGTTCTCTTCCCCGCAGCTGCCTCCGTTGTTCCAGGTGTTGCCCATATAGGTGTAGGTCTGATTCATCGCATCGCAGGTTCCCGGGTTCGTATTACAAAGCGACTGAGATGTCGTTCTCATCGGGTTACCGCAGCCAACCTCGCTAGTTAACGTGCAGATGTTGTTGTTGTATCGGCAGCCAGCTGCCCCCGCACAGGGGGTCTCCATTCCAAAGCGTTGACAGGTGGCGTGCACGTTGTTGTCCGTCATAACGCCTTGCGCAGGCACCCGATAAAACCGCCAGCCGCCGTGGGCGTGCAGGAAGTATTCCTCGTTTCCGAGCGTGCAATCATTTCGGCATTGATCACCGTCATCTTGGTTGCCGTCATCGCAGCCCTCAACCCCTGCGTGCACGAGCCCATCGCCACAGCGAGCGGCGACGCAGGTGTCCAAGCACGCATCGGTCTGGACGGGGTTGGCGTCGTCACAAGCCTCAACGCCCGCTTGCACGTGACCGTCACCGCATGAGGCGATTCTGCAGTCGTTGAGGCAGGCGTCCGCTTGGTCGAGGTTGCCGTCGTCGCAGCTCTCAAAGCCCGCTTGACCGACCTGCACATCGCCGCGCAAAAATCCGTCGCCACAGGTCGCCACCGCGCAGGTGTCTAGACAGGCGTCGAGGTTGTCGGCGTTGCCGTCATCGCAGGCTTCAAAACCCGCCTGACCGGCCACGACGTCAGCTCTGAGCACGCCGTCGCCGCAGCGCGCCGCAGTGCAGTCGTTGAGGCAGGCGTCTTCTTGATCCTGGTTGCCGTCGTCGCAGGCTTCGATCCCGGCAGCGACGATGCCGTCACCGCAGCGGTTGGTGATGCAGTCGCTCAAGCAGCCATCGGTCTCGATCTCGTTGCCGTCATCGCAGTCTTCGCGGCCGGCCCAGACCTGCCCGTCACCGCAGCGAGCGATCTGGCAGTCGTTCAAGCAGCCGTCGGTCTGAAGCTGATTGGCGTCATCACAGTCCTCAACGCCGATCTGCAACACGCCGTCGCCGCAGCGAGCTAGACGGCAGCCGTTGGTGCAGGCGTCGGTGTCGGAGTCGTTGCCGTCATCGCAGGCCTCAAAGCCGGGCTCGCCCTCAGCGATGTCGG
>JBDQPD010000143.1:0-7869 GCA_040260805.1 Myxococcota bacterium
CATTTATGGCGACGTGATCGTCTCAAAGAATCTCTTGGATTGGCGAACGTGTTTGATTCTGGCTGAGATGGATCAAGAGGTCGCCTATCTGGAGGAGATTGCACCTATTCAGGTCAAAGTGGATCGCTTGATGGCGATGAAACAAGCGTTAGAGGTTGAGTATGATCATGCTCGGGCAGCTGATCTGAGCGCCAAAGGTTCGACGCGAACGACGCAGGCAAAGCTGCGCGAGCAGCTGGTTGAGATTGACCAGGATTTGGGCGAATGCCTTCGAGCGATGAGCCAGTTTACCAATCCATTTTGGGGCCCGCTCATGCGCGCCGGTGCGGATGAGAGCCTGCTCGCTCAGCAGGTGGAGCGTTATGCCTGCGTCTATGCGTCTAGGATCAGTGGTTTGGGCTTAGCGACGCCCTTTCACTATTTTCGGTCGAAGCGTTCGATGTTGCCGCACGATTTATAAGCAGTCGTCTAAGCTGCCGCCATTGATCCAGTCTCGAATCGGGTCGAGCTGGTCGCTGTCGAGTGTGCCTGAAGGGGGCATCGAGCTCTCGCCTTGGAGCGCGTTCGTGCGCACCCAAAGCCAGCTGTTGTCAGCATCGCCGGATACCACCAACTGTTGACCTGAGTTACCGCTGACGCCGACGAGCGAGTCGTAGAGGCTTTGCGGCGAGCTGTGGTCTATGGAAACTCCAGCGGCGTTGCCGTGACAACCGATACAGCCCGCCAAAACATTGCTTGCGTGAAGATCACAAATGGTTGGACTGGCGACAGGCCCACCAGCGTCGATGGTCACGCTTGCATCTGCGGCTGAGCCGGCATCGGCTGACCCACCTCCGCCGTCATTCGATGCGGGAGGAGGTCCGCAGGCGATTAGAAAGATAGTGAGGGTGAGGGTTCCGAATATTTTCATGGGGTTCTCCGGTGAGATGGCGAGTATAGTTTTTCGCCGATGAAATGCCAATCAGCCAGGATGAATAGCTGTCCGCCCAGCGATCGTGGTTGAGGCGATGGAGCTGGTTCCCCCGAGCATCGCTGCCGCAAAAAACTGATCTTCCATCGATTGGCATTGAGACCATCGCGCCGCAAACAGGTCATCCCAGATGGGACGAATCGCAATAAAGTCTGCGCGTTTACCCACCTCAAAGCTGCCAATTTCGTTGCCTAGCCCGAGCAGGTCGGCGCCAGCTTGCGTCGCGAGATGCAACATCGTGCCGACCGGGATTCGGTTCCCCTTGGTCATTTGCACTCCATAGAAGTCACGAAGCACATCGAGCAGACACAACGAGGTGCCCGCTCCAACGTCTGAGCCTAAGCCGATCGAGACACCAGCTTCTCGGCTTCTTTGGTAATCAAATAAGCCACTGCCGAGGAACAAGTTTGCTGAGGGGCAATG
Organism: Myxococcota bacterium; assembly: GCA_040260805.1. Lineage (GTDB taxonomy): Bacteria > Myxococcota > UBA4151 > UBA4151 > UBA4151 > CACGMS01. Next base: position 1,394 of record JBDQPD010000143.1, read on the forward strand.
GGCGATCTTTGACCGGGTTTGGCTGAGGACTTCAAGTTCGGAGTCCTCGAGATGGATCGCGTGAGCAAAACTGCTGTTGGGTCCACACAGACCAAATTGATGATAGACTTCAGTGTAGCTTTTAGCCTGAGGAAACAACGAGCGAACCCAAGCGACCTCTTCGGATGACTCGCTCAGGTGAGTTTGCATGTGGACATCGGGATTAGAGGCAAGAAAGTGGCCAGACGCCTCGAGCATTTCAGGTGAGCAGCTCGGCGCAAACCTAGGGAGGATAGCGTAACGAAGCGATCCGTTACTACAGAATCTATTTAATAATCTATTGCTGGCATCAACGCAGCTCTTGGCGTCGTTTAGTAAGCCCTCAGGGCCCTCGCTGTCCATCCAGACCAATCCCGCTGCGCCGGCCATCTGAGCCTCATTCATCGCTTGAAACAGATGCTCCATCGCCCGCTCAAATGAGACGCCGAAAATCATGGCGCTGGTGGTGCCAGATCGGCTCAGCATTTTAACAAACTGCTGCGCTCGAGCTCGAGCTTGGTCTGAATCTGCGAAGGCGAGCTCAGCGGGGAATGTGTAACGGTTTAGCCAATCCAGGAGGCTTTCGCCGTGCGCACCGGCCATGGCGAGCTGAGGGAAGTGAACGTGGGTATCAACGAGTCCAGGGACGATTAAGCCAGGATGAGCCATCTGTGTGGCATCAGGAAACCGCTGACGCAGACGAGCTGCTTCATCGAACGCGATAATCCGGCCATTAGCAGCAGCCAATGCGCCCGCCGCAAGACCTTCAGACGCGCCACGCGGTGCGTGGAGAAACGAGCCTGTGTGTAAGGTGACGCTCACATAAGCCTCCATAGCGTGACTCGTCACACCGAGGGCTTTTGTTCGCGGGTGCGCAGTCGCTTGCGCAATTGCGCGCCAGGGCGCGAAGCGCTTACCTCGTTGCGGCTTGGTCATGGTTTCGGTTAGGACCGCCACCGACAAAGCGAGGGACGCCCCATGGCAAGCACCGCAAAGCGAAAAGGTCGCGCCAATCGCGCGGCGATCAGTAAAGGTCAGTGGAAGCACTGGTACCGCACAGTTTTGGCCGCTCGTCGTCTGGACGATGAGGCGGTTAAATACATCCGTAAGGGGATGGGTTGGGGATATCACGCGGCCTTCGCTGGCCACGATGGAATCCAACTTCAGATCGGCTTAGCGTTTCGACCGAACGTTGATTTCATGTTCGGCTATTACCGAGACACGCTGAGCTCGTACGCAGGTGGAATGAGTCTTTATGAGCTCATGCTCAACGGCTTGAGCCGAGCGGATGATCCTTGCAGCGGCGGCCGGCACATGTCGAACCACTTTGGTAAGCCCGAGATTGGGATCCAAAATGTCAGCTCGTGCACGGGCAATCATTACCTGCACGCAGTGGGTGTGGCACGGGCCATCAAATACTACCGGGAAGAGGCTAATGAGCCGGCAGAGGATACCCGGATCGCAATCGCGAGCACGGGTGATTCAGCGACCTCTGAGGGCTACGTCTTTGAGGCGATCAATGGAGCCTCCAACGAGAAGCTGCCCGTCCTCTTCGTGATTCAAAACAATCACTTTGGTATCTCCGTTCCGTTGAGCAACTCGACGGCGAACCACGAGCGCGTCAGTGAAAACTATCGGGGTATTAAGAATCTGCACATCGAGCAGGTCGACGGGACCGATGCCGAAGCCTGTTTCCATGGCGTCAATCGCTGCTTAGAGTACATCCGCTCAGGCAAAGGACCGGCTTTGATCGAGGGCGAATGTGTTCGCTTGAACGCCCACTCGAACTCTGATCGTCAGACCCTGTACCGAAGTGAAGAAGAGATCGAGGGCCTCGCTGCTCAGGATCCACTGCCCAAGCTGCGGGCGAAAGTTCGCTCGGCTGGTGTGGCTGAGCGCACGCTCAAAGCGATCGAAGCTGAGGTCGAGGAAGAGCTCAAAGACGCTCAAACACGTGGCGAGGCAGCTGCTACGCCGGATCCTGCGACGGTGATGGACTTTGTCACGCCGCCACAGGTTTGGCTTCCTGGCTCGGACGGAGCCGATCACCTCGGTGACGGCACATGGAAGATTCGAGAGGCGATCAACGAGACCTTGAAAGCCGAGTTCCGTCGCAATTCAGACACCTTCTTGTGGGGACAAGATTGCGCCTCTCAGGACAAAGGCGGTGTGTTCAACGTCACCAAGGGGATGCTGCAAGAATTCGGCGCCGGTCGCGTCCGCAACGCGCCGATCGCAGAAGACTTTATCGTGGGCACCGCAAACGGCGCTTGCCGCTTTAAGGATGACATTCGAGTGGTGGTCGAAGCGGCTCAGTTCGCTGATTACGTCTGGCCTGCCATGGAGCAGATCGTCGAAACCAGCCACGACTATTATCGATCCAACGGCGCGTGGTCGCCGGCGATCACCGCTCGCCTAGCGTCCTGCGCCTACATCGGCGGCGGTCTCTACCACAGCCAAACTGTCGAGGGCCTGTTCTCGGCGCTGCCGGGTGTGCGGATTGTGATGCCCGCCTTTGCCGATGACGCCGCGGGGCTGTTGCGCACTTGCTTGCGGAGCCGAGGGTTGAATTTCTTCCTCGAGCCGAAGTTCTTGTACAACCAGCTCTTTGCTCAAGGGCCGAGCTGCGATGACGACTATGCGATCCCCTTCGGAAAGGCGCGTCTGCGGCGTGAAGGGCGCGACGTCTCGATCATCACCTACGGAACGCCGGTTCACTTTGCCCTGCGCGCGGCCAAGAAGCTGATCGATGAAGGCATTGAAGTCGAGGTGCTCGATTTGCGCTCGCTGAAACCCTTTGACGAAGAGGCAGTGCTTGAGACCGTTCGCAAGACAGGTCGAGTCATCGTGGCGAGTGAGGACAGCCCGTTCGGGACCTATGCTGGCGAGATTTCGGCGTTTATTGCACAAAAAGGCTTTGATTGGCTCGATGCGCCGGTCACTCGAGTGACCTCAAAGGAAGCGCCGGTGGCGTTTAGTCGAATTCTTGAGAATGAGCGGATGCTGTCCGAAGCCGATATGATCGAAGCCGTACGAAATCTGGTGGCTTACTAGCCAAATAAAACACCGAATTGCGGATTCCGCTGAGCCTGGCACAATCGTGGCGTTAGGAGCGCTTTTGATGCGTCCATTTGCTCTCGTCCTCCTTGTCGCTGCGTGCAGCGTAAATCCTGGCGCCCCTGGTCTTGATCAGGTCGACCCGAGTCAGCGTGCAGGCGCTGACGCTGGGGCGGTGGATCACTCAGCTGATGTGGGGAACCAATCGGTGTCGCCTTTGGGGGACGCTGGGCCGACTCAAGTCCCGCCCGAAGACCCGCCTGACTGCCGCACCAACGACGACTGCTCGGGAGGTGACGTATGCCGAAGCGGTGAATGTCGAGGGTTACTGCATGGCTGCGCCTCGTCTGCCGATTGCCATGAGGGCGCTGTATGCTCCACTCAGAGCGGGGTCTGTGTCGAAACCTGCGAGGGTGATTCGGATTGCCCGGAGCAGACTCGATGCGCTCACGTCGGGCTCTGCCTTGCGGAGTGCCGCATGGATCAATCCGACGAGATCTGTCCTGACGGCACCGTGTGCAAAGAGAATCGCCGAATCTCAGACTTCCCTTATTGCGGACCGGCTGATGAGGTCCGCTGTGGTCCTGGCGGTACCTGCCCGGCAGGCATGGGGTGCAATCCGCAATCCGGACTGTGCGATGAAGAGTCTGCTTGTGTCTCGGACCGCGACTGCCCTGAGCAACAGCTTTGCAACCAAGCGACGGGGCGATGTCATGACTCGAACGGCGTCTGCGGCACCGACCGTGACTGTCCGGAAGAGATGATCTGCCACCGTGTTCATCGCCGATGCACGGCGCCGGGATGGTGTGAAACGCATCACGAGTGTCCTGGGCGCGAGCAGTGCCACCCGATTCTTGAGCAGTGCATGGACCGGTGTCAGATGGATCGCCACTGCCCCGATGATCAGCGCTGCCGCGAGTCATGGTGCGTTGACGAATGAGCAGAGCGGCGGGTTGGGTTCTGGTGGCTTTGATGGGCTGCACAGCAGCCGACGTCGAGCCCCCAGTTTTACCGCCGGATACGGGCGCTACGCTGTCCGACTCTGGAGTTCAGGCAGGAGCCGATGCGGCGCTCTCGGACAGCGGCTCGGCGGGACTAGACGCTACCATCGCCCACGACACGGGCGTGGTGATCATCGCTCGTGACGCAGGAGCGGCTGACGCGGCCCCCAACCAAGGCTGCGAAGGCCTAAACCCGGCTCAATGCACATCGGATGAGGAATGCCCTGGGGATCAAGTCTGCGACCGCAGCGGCTGTCGACCGAGCGCTTGCAGTTGTTCAAACGGTGAGTGGCTGTGCACGCCAGATTGTGGCGGCGGGATTTGCCGTGAACCCGACCAGCAAGGCTGCGAGGGGAGTAACCCACAAGGATGCGCTGCAGACCGAGATTGTGGTCAGGGCTTTGTTTGCGACTTAACGCCTTGTGTCTCGTCTCGTTGCAGTTGCTCAGAAGCACAATGGAGCTGCACCCGAGACTGCGGCGGGGGTCGCTGTGTGGGCAGCGAGGGGATCTGCGAAGGGGTCGCTGCGCCGAGTGGCTGCAGCCAGTTTGGCTGCCCCGAAGGTCAGCGCTGCGTGCGTGATCGAGACGGCTGCGAGCCCAGTTCGTGCTTTTGCGAGCGGAGCGGCTGGACCTGCACCGAGGATTGCGGTGGCGGCGGCGAGTGCCGACCGATCTAGCTTACTCGCAGGTCAGAGCAACTCGCTCGACGCAAATCCCGTCGGTGCAGGTATCCGAATCACATTCTGAGTCACTATCGCAGTCGGCATCGATCGCCTCTTTAGCCGAACAAACAGAGTCGGAGCAGTAGTTGCCGCGAGTGCACTCTGAGTCCCCCGAACAGCTCTCACTCGGAGAACTGAGCCCAACACAGTTTGAGGTCAATGTGTCGCATCGAGCATCCACAGGACAAAGTGCGCTGCGTTTCATCTGTTCCTCGCCGTCGGGGACTTGGCACGTTGCTCCGATCGAAGCCGGTTCACTCACGCAGACATCATCAATGCAGATCGACCCCAGCGCGCAGAGTTTATCGCCCGTATCACCGCAGGCCTCGCCGGCTTGAGCCAGCGTGTAGGTCGTGCAGACGTTGTCGACACATAAATCCATTGGATTTTCGCAGTTGCCTTCAATGCTCGATAAATCCGATTCACAAGGTTGTCCGGTAGCGGATTTTGGCGTCTTTGCGACACAAACACTACGCTCTGGGTCGCATTGCCCATCCTCTGCGCAGACCAAAATTAGGCTGCACGCTTCGCCAAGTGCTGCCGGATTGACGCATTCGCCGCATTGACCGGGCTCAGCAGAGCAGACCTTCGTCGTGCATTCGGACGGATTGCCGCAAGGGTCACCGAGTTGTTGGTTGGGCGCAATGAACTCGCGGCACTCAGGGGATTGGGTTTCCAACGAACATTGAGACATCGAATCAAAGCACGCTTGTGCTTTAGACAAATCGACGTTGACTCGTCCGGCAGCGATGGTGGCGCGCAGATTTTTGACCATGTCGCTGGCAACCAGATTTTTGCAGTGCTCTTTATTGTTCCAGGCGTGGACGAGTTGGTCGCCGCCGAATTCGAAGAAAAATTGCCGAAGTAGTGAAGCCTGTACGGTATCATTGCAACGAGTAAGCCCCTCACAAAAGGCGTCTTGATAGGCTTCGATCGCTGAATCGATGGTTTCTGGCACATTGCCACCGCCACCACCACCACCACCGCTATCACTCGCCGGTGGGCCGCATGCTAAAAATGGTGAGCACAAGAGCAACAGAGTTAAACGGCGCATAACGAGTCCTCGGCGTTCGGTAGTGATCCAGCCTTTACGCAAAATCGTAGCGTGTCACTAGATGGCGAACGTGAGTGAACGCTCGAATCTGTCAAGGCCCTAACCGGAATAGCGCGCTGAAATCCGCGGCACCAAATAATCGCTAAAAGCGTTGTTGAGCTCAAACCTAGGCGAAAATCCCCAGTCTCTACGAGCGGGGCTGTCGTCCACAGCGGCGGGCCAGGAGTCCACGATCGCTTGGCGTTTGAGGTGCGGCGCAAAGCTCACTTGAGCCTGGTCAAAATGCTTTTGGACCTCGTCGCAGAAGTCCTGCGCTGAGCAGGAGAAGGCGTTGATGTTGTAGACGCGTTGAGACAGCGCCTCTTCGGGCGCCTGGTACAGATCGAGCAGCGCTTGCACGCCATCAGGCATCGCCATGAAGGGGATCGTCGTGTCGGGTCTGACAAAGCAGGCGTACGGCTTACCCTGGGCTGCAGCATGAATCATTTCGGGCCCGTAATCCGACGTGCCGCCGCTCGGTTCGGTGTCCGCTGAGATCAACCCCGGGAATCGAATACCGCGAAAGTCGACGCCGCCCTTGCTCGGCTCGGCGGCGAGCTGTTGGTAATGCTCTGCGAAGTAG
>JBDQPD010000193.1:0-3105 GCA_040260805.1 Myxococcota bacterium
TGCGGATCGTCTTCCCCGATGCCTACGATCGATAAGACCTGCCTGAGTTGACTGCGCAGAACATTCAAAGTCGACGCCACGCGTTTGCGCTCGCCTTTGGTGGCGGGCGGAGCTTCCACCAAGCCGTTGATGGCTCGGAGTGCATCTGAGAGCAGCGCTAAGACTCGAGGGGTGTTGAGGTCCTCACACAGCGCGTCTTCGAGGCGCTGCGTCAGGTTGAGCTCATTGGCGATGTCGAGCGGTTCAAGCTCGCAGTTGCCTGAGGCGATTGCATCGTCTGCTCGACTCAGCGTCTCGTAGAGGTACACGACTCGATCCGCTGCCTCGATCAGCGGTACATCCGAGAAGTTAATCGGCGCTCGGTAATGCGTTGTCAGCAGAAAATAGCGGATCGCTTCGCCGCTGAAGCGTTCCATGACCTCGCGAATCGTAAAGAAATTCCCCAACGATTTGGACATCTTCTCGTTGTCGACGTTGACAAAGCCGTTGTGCATCCAGTGGCGCACAAAGCGCTCACCCGTAGCGCCTTCAGTTTGAGCTATCTCGTTCTCGTGGTGCGGAAAGATTAGATCAGACCCACCACCGTGAATATCGAAATCGCAGCCCAGGTGTGTGGTCGACATAGCAGAGCATTCGATGTGCCAACCGGGCCGACCATTACCCCAAGGAGATACCCAAAAAGGCTCGCCGGGTTTGTGAGCTTTCCAGAGTGCAAAATCGAGCGGGTCGCGTTTGGCTTCGCCGGGCTCGACTCGAGCGCCCGCCCGAAGGTCATCAAGATCTCGGCGACTCAGCGCTCCATAGGTCGGAAAGCTTCGAACTGCGTAATAGACATCGCCTTGAGCCTCGTACGCGTGACCGCGCTCGATCAGCTGCTCGACCATGGTAATGATCTCATCCATATGCGTTGAGACGCGCGGTTCAACGTCTGCATCGAGGCAGCCTAGCGCGCGCATGTCTTCGTGAAAGGTCGCGATGTAGCGGTTCGCCAGATCGAGCGCTTCGACGCCCTCGGCGTTCGCAGCGTTGATGATCTTATCGTCAACATCCGTGAAGTTGCGCACGTATTTGACGCTGTAGCCAAGCCCTCGCAAAGCTCGCACGAGCACATCAAAGGCGACGTAGGCTCGTGCGTGTCCAATGTGACACAGGTTGTAGACGGTCACCCCACAGACGTAGAGCCCGACATGGCCGGGTTGTTTCGTGTTGAGGGGTTCTGAAGTCTTTGTGAGGGTATTGTAGAGGTTCGGTTTTTTCACGGGTCGCTTAGCGTCAGGCTGAGGGTGAAGGGGCCGTCGAGGTTGCTCATGCGATCATAGATCAGCACGTAGCGCCCCGCGGGCAAGGTGCCAAGGGCGAGGCTTTGGTTGCCTCGCCACGAGAAGTTACAAGCTAAATCAACGGGCAAGGTGCAAGCCGCAGCCCGTAAATACAAAGAGGACCGTCCCGCATAAGGGACCTCGGCTTGAACCTGAGCGGGTGCGGTCAACTCAAAAGCGAAGAAGGCGTCACGCCCCTCAAGGGTGAAGCCGCAGCTGCCACGCGACGAGTCCGAGAGCCCTTCACTGGTCGACGCGATCGACACCTGCCCACGCTCCCCTTCGGGTAGCGGAATCAAGGGGATGTTGGCGCCGCAGCCGTCGCCTGGTGCGATCAAGGGCAATCGGTCCTCAAGCGCCCCGATGCTTGCGGTCAACCGAAAGGGTGATCCGCCCGAAAAGCTGCTCAGCGTATCCACCGTTAGGGTGTAGATCCCTGCATCAAGCTGAACCTCGAGTCGGTCGTGGTAATTGCTTTGAGAGTCGTCGTCGCAGAGCAGCTCGCTCGCTTCGCCGCAGAATTGACTCAGACTGATCAAATGATCGTACCTTCGACCTTGCTCGTTGGCTAAGGTCTCAAGCTCGAAGCGGACCAAGCCGCCGCCTTGGGGAACCTGGACAAAGTATTGAACATCACCGGCTCGTGAACCGCCGCAGGCGCTCTCTGAGTTGTGGTGCGCCCCTTCGGTGGTCCCCATCAGGACCTGAGGCTCTCCCCTGCTCAGACGAACAGCGCCTGGCGATGCGCAGGTGTCGTTACTCGGCGGCGCGCCCGTGACCATCAGCTGGTAGCGTGTGCTGGCGTGTGCATCGCCGAGGATGCGCAAGAAGTAATCACCAGCTTCGGCGAGTTCAAACTCGAGATCGCCCTCACTGCCTGCCACTTGGGTCGAAGCGATGGGGAGCTCCCCAGCGGCCGCAAAGAGCTCTAGGGAGATGGGAGTAACACCTGATGAGAAGCGTCTCACGCTGACTCGGCCAAGGCCTGCGCTGAGCGGCACTTGAAACCAGTCCGCATCTTCGCAGGCGGTGAAAATATTTGATCCTGTATTGAGCTGAAGCGGGGTCGCTTCGGCGCGTGTGTTGTCGATGGGGTCGCGATAGTCCGGAGTGCATGCGCCGCCGGCGACCAGTTCCATCTCGACTCGATAACTGCTGCGCTCAACCCCCGCTGCTCCGACCAAAAGGTAGCGACCTGGCTCACCCATGCGCTGTCGGTCCAAACGCAAACCTTCAGCGCGTCGTTGCAGCGCGATACCTTGTCCGCTTGGGCTGCGGAGCATCCAGCTCGACCCTGTACCTTCAAGCTCGGTGACCAGGAGGTGAAGGCCGTCATCGCCTTGAGCATCAAAGGCGAGGTGGTCGACGCTGTTCGGGCATAAAACCCCTTCGACGGGGTCTGCGCCCAAAGCCTGCGCAAAATCGGGTTGATCATCAGGTTCTTGGGCGTCGTCTTCGCAGGTCCCTGCTGCCCCGAACAAACCAATGCGTAAGCGATACGCTGATCCATCCCCGCGCAGTCCAATATATGCAGCGCCGGCTTGCGCGGCGATGCCCAGCTCACCTCGGCTGTTGCGCTGCGTGAGGGTTAGCTCTTGCCCGAGGACAGCGCCGCTTGCGTCGCGCAGGCTCAGGTACACTTCATCGGCGCCGCCCTGCTCGAGCATAAAGCCAATACGCTGACCTTCGGCGACGGTGACTTGATACAGATCAAGATCGTCTTCGCCTGGAGTAGCCCCGCATAAGCTACCTTGAGTTTCGGCGCCGAGCATCAAAGGCAGCGCCA
>JBDQPD010000136.1:0-8438 GCA_040260805.1 Myxococcota bacterium
CTGCTGCAGGTGGTGGCGGTGGTGCGGCAGGGGGAGCCGGCGGTGGCGGCGCAGGCATGTCACCTGGCGGAGGCGGCACAGGAACATCGCCTGCTGCGCCTTCAGCCTGTGCCTCATCTTCAATGCTGAGCACGTAGTCACCCACGTGAAGCTTATCGCTCAGCGCGAGCACCTTAGCTCCATTCAGCTTTTCACGGTTCACCCAGGTTCCGTTAACGCTGCCCATATCCTCGACCATGACGTCATCGCCATCTCGGTAAATACGACAATGCTTACGGCTGATATTCTTCTTTGGAAGCACAATCTCATCGCGCACCTTTTGAGTGACGCGCCCGATGACGATCTCATCACCCTCAGAGGCGAAGGTCCATTGAGTCCCTTGATTGTCGCGGATCACCACACGAATCATAGTTCTAGTCCCAAATGTTAAATCTGACTTCCTTGCTCGAGCGATCATACATCCGGCGCGCATCGTCGATGATGCGACGCACGCGATCGCTTGCCGGCGTCACGAGTCGTGGGGTCAGAAGCACCATCAACTCGCTTTTATTCTCTTTCCAAGCTCGACTCTTAAAGAGCTCCCCGATGATCGGAATATGTCCAAGACCGGGAAACTTACTCACATCTTTTTGTTCATCATTGTTGTAGATCCCGCTCAAGGCGATGGTCTCACCGCTCGACGTCGAAACGGCTGTTTCCACACGCCGAGTTCGAAACCCAGGGATGTTCATAACCGCCACCGACGAATCGGGCTGAGAGACTTCAGCTTTGATGCGCAGGTTGATGTTTCCGATACGATCAACCAGCGGCAGCACGCCCAGCTTAACCCCAAACTCTTTCCACTTAACCGTGGTCCCGTTTTGGTTTTGTGTGACCACAGGGATCTCGCCACCGGCTAAGAACTCAGCTTCCTCACCCGCGCTCGCAAGCAGCCTGGGCTGCGCGAGCAAGCGTCCATAACCCGAATTAAACTGCAGCCCAAAGCTAAACGGCGTCTCGCCATTCATGTCCATCGTTGCGCCACCGCTGTCGGTCACGGGACCCAAGAACCCCCGGGTGATGTTGACGCCAAGCTGTCCCTTACCCGTGATCTGCAGCGGCAAACGCACGCCCACCAAATCGTTACGGCTGCGTCGCACTTCAACGAACTGGCACTCGATCAAGACCATGCGCCGATTGCCGACCTTGATCAGGTTCTCCACGCCCACGCCCGCCGATTTGATGATCTCGGTCGCCTTTTCTAAGTCGTCGGAGCTTGGGACCGTCCCCTCAACGAATAAGGTTGGACCGACTAAGACCGCTTCAACATGGGGATAGCCATGCTTGCGAAAGCGCTCGGTGAGCCCATCTGCGATCGCTGCTTTGGTCGACTCAGCGATGGTGACCATATTGATCACCGAAGGGTGCATCTCGCGCACCAGACTCAATCGGCGGTGCTCTTTGACTGACCGAACCTCACCTTGAAGTACAAGTCGGTCGCCAATTTCACGCACCCGAACCTTAGGAAGCCCGCGAATGAGTCGCCCCACTTCACGCTCCGAAGCTCGGAGGTCTTGGGACGTCACTTGAACGTTGAGTTGCTCTGAGCCGCTGGGTCCGAAGATGGTCAGCGAGGTTCGCCCGACGCCAACACCGGTGATCAAAAGCTGCCGCTGACTCAGCGCCCGCACGTCTGCGACCTTCGGGTTACCGATCGCCGCTTTGACGATATTGGGTCGCTCGACAACGCGCTGCTGACCGACCGCGACACGGACGGTCGCGGCTTCGGCAGGAAGGGCATAAAATACAAGGGCTGCGAGCAGCCCGATTCGAGAGATACGCATGATGTTGCTGATCATGGTGGAAACCCCCAAACAGGTCAATCCAGACTGAGCCTGGCTCATCTACGATGAGGGACGTTCGCTACTGCGTCCAATTCATACCCGCGGCAAAGAGCCAAAACCAACCCGCAGCGATGGCCAAGGCGTACGGTACACTAGAACGCTCTGCTTGGGCGCGGCGAGCACTGCTCAGCAAACCGAAGAGCGCGTGGCGAAAATTTCCATCAGCGATCAACCGCGTGATCCCAAGAATTCCTCCGGCCAGTGCCGTTCGAGCCAAGAGTTGCCACGCTAAGGTCGAGTCTAGAGCCAAACTCAAAGCACCAAGCAGCTTAACATCCCCTGCTCCGAGCGCGCCCAAAGCGTAGAGTAAAACCCCGCAGCCAAAGCATAGCGCAAAGGCGAGCGCAGCATCGAGCAGCCCCGAGAGCCCGGCTCCATTGATGTGCAGTGCCATCAAGCCGATCGCCAGCGCAACGTTCAAGCGGTTCGGAATTCGGCGCTCTTTTAAATCCGAAAAACAAGCAGCGGCGAGACCGAAGCCGCTTAGGAGCAGAGCTCCAAGGGCCGGCACCTCGCCGCTAAAGAGAAAGGACCCGGACACTTACGGGGCGTTGTTCGTACCGAAGTTCTCAAGTGTCTTGGTGCGCTGCTCTTGCGTACTTTGCTTCGTGTAGTCGGAGGTCTGTAAGTTGTCCTGACCCGTCAACGAATCGGCCGCTAAACCAAAAAGCCCAGCAATATTTTGACCAAAGAGTGTGATCACGCCGATGGCAGCGATCGCAATCACCGCCACAATAATGATGTACTCAGTCATTCCCTGACCGTCTTCTTCAAGCCAAAATCGTTGAATCGCCTTACGGAATTCCATGTTGCCTCCAGAGCGAACGCCTCAGTGTGACACGCTCATAACATGTTATCGGTGGAACGCCTCGTTTGTTGCTCAAAGCTTAGTGGATTAGCGCGTAAAAAACACATGAGCCGGACCGAAGCCCGACTCAGTGATGGTGACCCCACGGGGAATTGAACCCCGGTTTACGGCGTGAGAGGCCGTCGTCCTAACCGCTAGACGATGGGGCCACATGTGGCTGGGGTGCAGGGATTCGAACCCCGATTCGCGGTACCAGAAACCGCTGTCCTGCCTTTAGACGACACCCCAGCACGGCGGCGCATATGAAGCAGGGGGTTCCTCGTGTCAACGGCAATCGCTGACCGAATGAGGGCAGTTGGGGCCGAAAAAACTAAACGGTTTTGACCACCAAACCCTTTTTCCAGTCGACCTCCAGCTGGGTGCCTTTGGCATAGTCTTCGCGCAGGACATGTTCCGCCAGTTTATCGCTGACCAGACGTTGAACTGCGCGCTTGATCGGTCGAGCACCGAATGCTGGGTCGTAACCCTCTTTGGCGACTGCTCGAACCACATCATCCGAGTAGTTGAGCACCATATCCCGTTCAGCCAAGCGCAAAACCAAGCGGTCCAGCTGCCTTCGGGCGATCGGCTCCATCTGATCTACGCCGAGCAGATTAAACCGGAGGATCTCATCGATTCTATTGATAAACTCTGGGCGAAAGAAGCCCTTCAAAATGGCCTGAAAGTCCTGCTCGTCGTCGTCTTCAAAAACGCCTTCAGCGGTGCCCACGTTACTGGTCATAATCAAAATGGTGTTGCGAAAATCGACGGTTCGACCCTGACCATCCGTGAGTCGTCCGTCGTCAAGGACCTGAAGCAAGACATTAAAGACCTCCGCGTGGGCCTTCTCGATCTCATCAAATAGGACCACTTGGTACGGTCGGCGGCGAACCGCCTCAGTCAGCTGTCCCCCCTCATCATGGCCGACATAACCAGGAGGGGCTCCGATCAAACGAGCTACCGAGTGGCTCTCCATGTATTCGCTCATGTCGATGCGCACCATCGCACGCTCATCGTCGAACAAAAACTCCGCCAGAGCTCGCCCTAACTCGGTCTTTCCCACCCCTGTCGGGCCGGCGAAAAAGAAGGAGGCGATGGGTCGGTCTGGATCGCCCAAGCCCGCACGACTGCGGCGAATCGCTCGTGCGACCGAGCTCACTGCGTCGTCTTGTCCGACAACCCTCGCCTGAAGCGCCGCTTCCATCTCGAGCAAGCGCTGAGCCTCTTCGGCGAGCATCCGCTCGACAGGGATGCCTGTCCACTCTGCGACCACCGCCGCGATCTCGGCTTCGCTGACATGCTCGAGGACTTGCGTCTCTTCTTTGGGGCGCTCTTGCAGCATACGGTCAGCGGCTTCGAGCTCATGCTCGAGCTGTGGAATACGGCCATGAGTCAGCTCTGCAGCTCGGGCAAAGTCACTCGCAGCGACCGCCTCGCTCGCCGCTGATCGCGCCTGCTCGAGCTGCTCGGTCAGTGCTCGAACCTTCAAAAGTAAGCCGCGCTCAGCCTCGAACGCATCACGAGCCGCTTCAAGCTCATCTTTCAAGACCTGGAGGTCAACTTCGACCGTCTCGAGGCGCTGCTGATCGTCCTCGTTGAGCAAGGCTTCACGAGCGACCTCTAATCCTGAGATTTGGCGCTCTAAGTTGTCGATAACCTCAGGCGTGGAATCGATCTGCATACGGACCCGGCTCGCCGCCTCATCGACCAAATCAATCGCTTTATCAGGGAGCTGTCTGTCGGTGATGTAGCGCTCCGATAAGCGGACCGCAGCTTCTAACGCAGCGTCACGGATGCGAATGCCGTGATGCACCTCATAGCGCTCGCGCAATCCCCGGAGAATCGCTATGGCGTCGTCCGAATTGGGCTCACCGATACGCACCGGCTGGAAACGCCGGGTGAGCGCCTGATCCTTCTCGATGTGTTTGCGATACTCGTCCTCGGTTGTGGCACCCATGCATCGCAAGACCCCGCGAGCCAGAGCTGGCTTGAGCATGTTAGCGGCATCGACCGCTCCTTCAGCGGCTCCGGCTCCGACGATCGTATGCAGCTCATCGATAAAGATGATCACCTCACCGTCGCTGTCCTCGACCTCTTTGAGCACCGCTTTGAGACGCTCTTCAAATTCGCCTCGGTACTTTGCGCCGGCGAGCAAGCCGCCGATGTCCAAACTGATCAATCGTTTGTCCCGCAAGGTGTCCGGAACGTCGCCTTGCGCAATGCGCCGAGCGATCCCCTCGGCGATCGCCGTCTTACCGACCCCCGGAGGGCCGACTAGAACGGGGTTGTTCTTGGTCCTACGTGACAGAATTCGCATGGCGCGCCGAATCTCATCGTCTCGTCCGATCACCGGATCAAGCCTGCCCGCAAGGGCTAACTCGGTGAGGTCTGTACCGTAGCGAGTGAGCGACTCATAAGCTTCTTCCGGGTTCTCGGAATCCACTCGTACCGCCCCTTCCGACTCCAGCGTCCCGGTCAGCGATACATGATCGAGCCCAGCATCTTTGAGCAAGGCTCCCGCCTGTCCAGCGGACTGCGCCACACCCACCAGTACGTGCTCGGTCGATAAAAAATCGCTCTGGCTTTGCTTGCGAAACGCCTCAGCCTTTTGCACCGCCTCCTGAAAGGTCCTGCCGGGTAGCGGCATGCCCCCACCCTCGACTTGAGCCATCTGTTGTAAGCTCAGATTGACCGCCTCCATCAACCGCTGACGGTTTCCCGAGCGGTCGATCAGTGACGCCATCCGCCCCTCACGCTCATCGAGTAAGGCGCTCAAAAGGTGCAAGGAGTTAATCTCGGAGTGCCCTGACTGGGCCGCACGCGCTGGAGCATCTTGAAGGACATGCCGACAGCGAGCTGTGAGTCTTTGATCAAGCATCTTAGTCTCTCATCTGCCCCTCTAAACTAGGCAGCTTAACGACGACGGCAAGGCGTTAGGCTTTGCCGCCCGTCTCCTCACCGTCCTCATCGTCGATCTCATCGACGCCTAAACTGTTGAGTCGGTCCAGCGCGCTGCTCAAGATATCAAGGTGGTCAAAGGCCAGCGTGATCGGACCGTGACCACCGATCAGTCCCTCCACCGGCCAGAAGCGAGCTTTGGCTGCATCATCGGCTGCTTCGACGACCGGTTCTTCGGTCATCAAAGCGATGAAGGCGACCGTGATCGTTTGCCCACGGGGATCGCGACCTGGAGCGCCAAAAGCGCCAAGCTGTATCAACTCATCCTCGGTGATCGCTACCCCGGTCTCTTCGGCAAGCTCACGCACCGCCGCTTGCGGCAAATCCTCACCGGCATCGACAAAACCGCCAGGCAACGCCCAACAGCCAGCGAAGGGAGGCTTAGCGCGCTCAATACAAAGCAGCGCAGGGCCATGCTCTGAAGGCGCGAACATCAAGACATCGACGGTCACTGCAAATCGCTCAGGCGCAGGCATCAACACCTCCTCCTCGCCGAGGATAAACCCTAGCTCGGACAGCCGCCATTTTAGGATGCTTGGTGTCAGCGCAGGTCAGCGCCAGGGTAAAAGTGAGCCAGGATCGCACGGTAGTCTTTGCCGCGCTGCGCCATCCCTCGCGCACCCCATTGGCTCATCCCTACTCCATGCCCGCTGCCATGACCGATAAAGACGAGCTGGCGCCCTTTAATGGTCACTGAAAAGTCGGTACTTCTCAAGATCGCCCAACCCAATTTCTTACGGAGGTCTTGCCCCGAAAACAGCCGCGTCTTGTCGGCGCCGACGACCTCAACCTCATCGACCCGGTTGGAATCAGTAAACCCCTGGATACGCACTCGGCTCACCGGCCCCACGCCCAGTTTCTTCCCGGCTTCTCGGACATGCATGGCGCTGCGCCAGTTGATACGATTGCACGCCAAGTCGGGACTCACTACCGAACGAAGATAGGGCTGATTTCGGCCCCAGACCTCTCTCGCAGAGGCGGTTCGACCGGCTGCGCACGCATGGTAATAAGCGGCGACTGGCTTGCCTTGGTAGCGAAGGGTTTGTCCGGCAGTGCTTTGAGTCGCCTGCACAACGGGCTTAGGAATCCGCTCCAAGCCTCGAAAGACCTGACTGCTGACATCCGCCGTCAAATGGAAAGGCTGACGCTTACTCTGGCCCATCCGCCACAGCGTGTACGAGCGCGCTGCGACCGCCATCGCTTTGAGCGACTCGGGCGGCCAGCCGGGCAGCAGCTCAGCTGCCACAACGCCTGCTACATAAGCCTCAAGGTCGATCAGACCGATAAGCAGCGTATGCCTTCCATGGCGACGCAGCTCAGCGCCCCCCGTCCATACGGTCCCTTGGTAAGTAAATCGACCGCGCCCAGCGCAACGACCCGATTTGACCACCTGACCCTGCACCACCATCCGCGTCGCAGTAGCCCGTACCCTAGGCGATTTAACCGACCGACCGTCACAATTAACGACCCCGGATAGGTTGAGCGTCTTGGTGGTTTTTGCGAGCCGAACACGCACTTCGCTAGCTGTCGCCGAAGAGGCAAACAGGACGATGCAGGTGCTGATTAAGCTACGAACCATGACCCTCTGACGTCAGAACTCCCCATCGTGTTTACGAAAGCCTTCATTTTTTCCAACCCCGTTCGGCCTGTCTTGCTATGGAGAGGGCGCAAAGGGGTCATCAGATGGACGGAATCTGTCAACCAAGACGTAAGAGTCGGCCATTGACCGTTGGTCGTGTCGCCGTCGGTGGTGATGCGCCTATTTCTGTCCAAAGTATGACCACGACCGACACGCGCGATGTCCCCGGAACCATTCAGCAGCTCAGAGAACTAACCGCTGCCGGCTGCGATATCGCCCGGGTGGCCGTTCCTGATATGGAAGCCGCCGAAGCCTTGGAGATGATCATGCAGCGCGCGCCGCTGCCCGTGGTCGCCGATATCCATTTTGACTATCGACTAGCGATCAAAGCGGCCGACAGCGGGATCTCTGCGCTCCGATTTAACCCAGGAAATATTGGCCGCGCTCAACGAGTTCGAGAGCTTGTAGCAGCGGCTAAACACAACGGAATTCCGATTCGTATTGGAGTTAACGGCGGCTCGATCGAAAAACGGCTGATGAAGGGACATGAGGGCGAAGCGACCCCGGAGATGCTGGTCGAGAGCGCGATGCATCATGTTCGCATCCTCGAAGACGAGAACTTTGAGGACATCAAGATTTCGGTTAAATCGAGTCAAGTTCCGCTGATGGTGCAAGCCTACCGCTTGCTCGCAAAACGCGTCCCCTACGCCCTACATCTCGGCGTCACCGAAGCCGGCACGCCGCGCCTCGGCGGTGTTCGAAGCGCTATTGGACTCAGCGCCCTGCTGATCGAAGGTATTGGCGATACGATCCGAGTGAGTTTGACGGCCGACCCTGTAGAAGAGGTGGCTGTCGGCATTGGCATTCTCACTGATCTAGGTCTGCGAACCGGTGGGCTGTCTTTGGTCTCTTGCCCAACCTGCGGTCGCTGCACCGTCGACATGATCTCGGCGACCGAGCGCATTGAGAAGCGACTGCAAGGCATTCAGGGCGATGTACGGGTGGCGGTGATGGGTTGTGAGGTTAACGGTCCCGGCGAAGCCAAGGCTGCTGATGTCGCCATCGCCTACGGCCACGGCGTCGCCCTTCTGGTCAAGAAGGGTGAGATCGTAGGTCGCGTGGATCCAGACCAAGCTGAAGACGTTCTGGTCGAAGAGGCGAGAGCCATCGC
>JBDQPD010000112.1:0-11303 GCA_040260805.1 Myxococcota bacterium
GGAGAGCGTCGAGATCGCGCTGAGCTACGTGCGCTCTCGCAACGAAGAATTAGGGATCCCGCAGGCGGTGCTCGAGCAGCACAACCTGCACGTGCACTTTCCGGCGGGCGCGGTGCCCAAAGACGGCCCGAGCGCCGGCATCACCATCGCCACCGCCTTGATCAGCTTGCTCACCGGGCGACGTGCCCGCTCTCGCACGGCGATGAGCGGCGAACTGACGTTGCGCGGTGAGGTGCTGCCGGTGGGTGGCTTGCGCGAAAAAGTGGTCGCCGCCAAAGCCCACGGCAACCGCACGGTGGTCGTACCCGCAGGCAACCGCAAAGACATCGAAGAGATCCCTGAGAAGGTTCGCCGCGGGCTCACCTTCGTCTACGCCGAAGAGTATGGTGATTTGATCGACCAGCTGTTGGTCTCTCGACCAGACCCTAAAGCGGTCCCTAAGGTGCGCTCTAAGCAGAAGAAGTCGAACGAAACGAGCTAGCGGGGTAGAACCCAAACTCGGACCGGCTCGCTGATGCCCTTGAGCGCGTGTGAGCCGGCTGGGCTGAGTTCGGCGCAGTGCGCTTGCACGCTTTGCGAAAACACAGCGGTCGTCTCTAAGGGTTTGCACAGGCTCTCGAGCCGGCTCGCCAGGTTCACGCACGAGCCCATCACGGTAAAATCGAGCCGCTCAGGCGTGCCGATGTTGCCATAGATCACGTCCCCGATGTGACAGCCAAAACCGGCCGACACGTCGTGCCCGGTGCGCTGCGCGACCTGAGCGACGCGCGGTAAGGCGCTGCGTACGGTCTCGAGCATCGCCTCAGCGACGCCGGCTTGGCTGCTGCCCTCGAGCGGGAAGATCAACAGCATGGCGTCGCCGATGAACTTGAGGATCTCGCCGCCGCGCTGCTCGGCCTCGTCGCCGATCGCCTCAAAGAGCTGGTTCATGATCGTGATGATCTCGGCGCCCACCTTCTGCGACAGCGCCGTAAAGCCACGTACGTCGCAAAACATCACGCCCGCCTCGACCGTCTGAGACGAGCCGCGCACCATATGCCCCTCGAGGACCTTCGGGCCGGTGGTTCGCCCCACGTAGCTGACCGCAATCTTGTGCGCCTGCGAGGTGCGGCAGGCGGCGTAGCAGGTGATACCAAGCAAGCCCCGCAAAGGCTCAAGGCGCTGCCTCAGGTCATCAGGGAAGGGCTCGGCGGCGGCCAAGCTGACCACCGCAGGGATCTCGGTAGCCGGCATCTTAAGGCGAAAGCAGGCGTAGTAGCGAAACCCGTCGGCGCGCATTTTCTCAAACAGCTCAAAGTCGTGATCAGGTGACTCGAGGTCACACTCATAGAGCCAGTCGCGCTCACCCCAGATGTAAAAGTACGGGTTGCGCGGCGCGCCCGTATCGTCGAGCGGCGCGGTCATGGGGCCGGTCATGGGCAGCCCGTTGGCCTGGGCCTCGTCGTGGGTGACCATGCTGGTGTCGGCGAAGTTGCGCTGACGGTGCCAGGTCAAGATCACCCCCCAGAGCGTCGGGTGCCGAAACCCTAGGACCTTCGTCATCGGGATCTGCACTCGGTCGGCGTCCACTCCGCTCGCCGACAAGACGCTGCGGACGCTCTCGAGCAAGGGCTTGAAGTCGACCTGCTCCGCCATGACATCGAGGCCCTCGATCAACCGGTCCACGTGCTCCGAGCTCACCGCCATTGGTCTTCCCCTTTACCCGTCGACCCAGCCCTCAGCGAAGCCAAGGCGCTCGTCAACCCGTCTACTCGGTCTGGCACAGGCGGCTGCAGCCGTCGCCGCCGGCGTTGTTGCCGTCATCGCAGCCCTCGCCTTGGTGAACAAAGCCGTCGCCGCAGGTGGCGCCGCAATTGATGTGATACTCGGTGCTCGGCTCAAAGGGCTGACCGTCATCAAAGAGCTCGCCCTCGTCGAGGACGCCGTTGCCGCAGTAAGGGCGCCAGGTAATCGGGCGTTCAAGGGCGACTCGGTTTTGTAAAAACCCGGCGCGGTCCGACCAGACGCTGCCGGGCTCGGCTTGACCGCCCAAAGGTGTGAAGTCGCGGTAGTTGTATCGACCGTAGGACATCGACAATGTGGCCCGACTGGGGACTTCGCTCAGCGTCCAATACTTCAAATCACCATTCGACCCCGATGAAACAAAGGCTTGACCGGCTGGGTGCATAGCGATCGTCGAGTCTGTTGCACGAACCACGCTGTGTCCATCAAACCTTAACAGCTCTGACAAACCGGGCGTCAGAAAGGTGCTGATAGCTACACCCTCAAGGTCACGCACCAGCGTTCGACCGGTTGGACTCATCACTAGGTTGCTTGAAGGGCCATTATTCGTTGTATACATGGTCACGCCACTCGCTACATCCATCATCCAAGTTCTGCCGACGCCGCCGACATAAAGACTGCGGCTGTCAGGGCTAAACACCGAAGAGCTTGTAACACTGAGGTCGTCGCGCAGCACACGCTCCCCTAGCCCGGTCTGCGCGTCCACGAGGCGAAGCGTACCGTCGCTCGAGGCGCTCGCCAGCCAGCGACCGTCGCCGCTGAACGCCAGCGAGGTTATACCGGCTCCGTGCAGTGCGCGGCTAGCGACCGGGTCACCGGTTTGTGCACTCCAGAGCCTCAACGCACCCTGCGAATCACCTGAGGCAATGATCTGACCGTCGGGACTATAAGCGACAGCCGAGATGTTGGAGCGATGACCGAAGAGGCTGCGCTCAAGAGCCCCTAGCTCGACGTTATAGATCGACAAACGATTGCCAGCGCTAACCGCAAGTCGCTGGCTATCTGCGCTAAACGCTAAATCTTGAATTACTGAGATGTCTGGAAAGATCCCTCGGCGCGTCTGCTCCGTGCCCGTATCAACTAAGCCGAGCTCGCGCCCTGAAGCCCAAGCCAGCGTGCTACCGTCCGGACTGTAAACGAGGTCAGTAATCGTTTCATCGGTCGCCTGGACGCGTCTTGCACCGCGCACCTCCCAGGTAATCCACGCGCCGCTTTTGTAGATCCAGCCGCCTTGCTCCATCGCCATCAGGCGCGGCGGCTCAACGAGCCGCAGCCGACCCTCTGGCGCAGCGGCGCTGAGTACGTCGGCGCTGCGCACCAGCGGCGACCAGCTCCCCGCTTGCTGCTCGAGCGGCAAAAATAAACGCTCAAGACAGGCTCTATCGGTATCATCACCACCGTGCACGTCGTAACGTCGGTTGTTCTGTAACCGCTCAACGCAGACCACCACCCCGGGCGGCGCCGCACTCAGCGCCAAGTTCCGAATCTGACGGTTTCGAACCGACGGCGCAGCCCAGGCCACCGGCTGTCCAACGCCGAAACCGCCCGGAACGCCGTTGTGTACAGTCACGTGCGGGTACCCGTTGCTCACGGCGCCGGTCTCTGTACGCCCAGGCACGACCAGATCGAGCCGGCCGTCTTCGTTGAGGTCAGCTAACACGCAAGCGTCTTTGGGGCGCGCAGTCGCCTCGTGGGCGCCGTCGACCTGATAGCTAGATTGCGAGCGAAGGTATTCCGCGTTGCCGCCTAGCCCTAACCAGTCGCCGCCAAAGCGGCTGGCGCGCTGCGCTTGCGGGGCTTGTTCGGGTAAGGCGCCGTCTACCGTATCGATCACCGCAAAAAGCTTACCGAGCTCATCCGAGCCGCAGACCACAAGCTCGAGCGCCTCGTCATCGTCGAGATTAATGCGCTGACCACCAAACAACTCGACGGCGCCGTTGGGGTTATCGGCTGGGGGGGTGACCGTGACCTGACCACGTAAACCGCCCGGTCCCACGCCGACAAAACTCCCAGGAGGCTGAGCATAAAAGGGTACCGCAGAACCAATTCGAAGCGGCTCACCGAGAGCTCGATTAGCCACCAGGCGCAAGCCAAGCCAGCCACCAGCGCCCATCGCAGCGTGCGGAACCGACACCACAAAAGTGCCGCCGGCGACTTGGGTGTCGTAAGCTATCGGCAAGCCCTCATGAAGAACCCGCCGGACCGGGCGAATACCCTGCTCGTTAGCGGCGCCAAGCTCGACGACTTGTACGCTGGTGCACAAGCTAAAATCAGCGCACGGCACGTTGTTCGCTAAGTTCGGATCGACCACCATATTGCGCCCATAGAGTCTCCACTTGTGGGTCCTGTTTGGACTCAGCATCACCTCGTAGCTGCTGTCTAAAGTATAGACGATATTATCGAGCACTGGCGCACCAAAGCCTGCACTGGCTAACTCTAGCGCCGGCGCTTCATAACCTGGTAAGCTGCGCTCATAGCGCGCAACCACGCGGCACGATGCGTCGGGATCTGCGCCGGTCGTTGCGAAGAGACGCGCTGAGCCGCGCTCATCGAGGGTGACCCGACGCGCGCTGACCAGGCAGTTGTTGGTCACCACATACATCGCCTGCCCCGTCGCCGGGTTGTTGTTGGCGTCACGCGCCACGAGCTCGAGCTGAGCTGCGTTTTGTGGGCTGTAATCAGCGGGTCCTTCGAGCTGGTTTTCCAGCGGCGGCGCTAAGCCACCAAGACGTTCGAGGCTTGCCGTAAGAGGCCGCCCAGCGACCTGCACCACACGCACCATAATGCTGGCAGGGGTCGCGCCATGGCGAATCCGGTACAAGCAGCGCTCAAGCCGAGGCCCGCCCGTAAGCGCCAATAAGCCCTCACCGTAACGCACCTCGCCGGCTTCGTCGGTCACGCCCGAATCAGCCCAGTTTGCGCAATCGCCCTGGGCGCCCTCAAGCAGCTCGATGCTTAGACCCAAGCCGGGGATGCCACCCCCTTGGTCGTTCGTCAGCCGCAAGCTGAGCGTATCGCTCAAGCGCTCGCTAGCGCCCAAGCTGACCTCGTAAGCTGCTTGTTGACCCTCTGCGCCTGTCAATTCGAGACGCCGGTCGTTCAAGCGGACCTCGATCGCTTGCGCCACGCCTGCGGTGCCTTCAACCACAAGCTCAGTCTGTGCGCTCCACTCACCGTGGCTGACGTGAAGCGTCAGCGTGTGCTCACCGAGCCGGTCAACCCGAACGATCATCGCCTCAAAGCGTCCGGCCGCGTCGGTCACGCCGTCCGTGCGATCAAGCACCAAATCAACGGGCGCAACCACTCGCACCAAGGCGTTTGGCACCCCATTGGCGGTGTTAACGTCGGGGCCGTCGAGCACCCGCATCCGGATCATGCCGCCCACCCCGCCGACCAAGGCTTGAACGCGCCCTGCGGGTTGCACCTCCAAATGGCTCGGCGCGCCAGGGCTCACGGCGATGGCTTGCTGCGCACGCACCGCTCTGTCCAAGGTGCTCACCTCAAACCGAATCGGCTGGTCGACGGTCGCTCGACTGCGCACGGTCAACGTCAGGTGCAGGTCACCGCTGCCGTCAACCGCAAGCTGCTGCGACAGCAACGGATCCTCAGCCAACCACAAGGTCCGCGCATGCCCGCTGCTGACGATGCCCAGCTGCAACCGCAAAGGCTCACTCGAGTCTCGCGCCCGAAGCACTCTTAAGCCATTGATGTCGCTAGCCACGACGCGAAACCGCAGCTGATCCCCGTCGCGTACGACCTCAGGGTTGTTGGCGTCGGCGATGATCTCGAGTTCGCTCACGTCGTCGGCGCGCATCTCGATCGGTACCCGCGCAGGCTCTAAAAGCGGCTGAGTGACTCTAGCCTCAACGAAGGCTTCGCCGATTGAATTGGTCGGGCAAGACGCACGGACGCTGACCTCCCCCAAGCTGTTGGTCTCGGCGAGCGATGTGCTCACGCCGTTGAGCCCACCGCTCTCGGCGAAAAAGACGCGCACGCCGGGGACCCCATCGCCCACCGAATTGATCACACGAAAACGAATCGCCGCGCTCAAATGCCCGGCGTAACACTGCACGGCGTCACCGTCGATCAAGGCGCTGATCTGGGTCGGCACCCCAGCCGAGGTTCGGCCATCGAGCGCAAGGGCAGCCTCACCGTGAGGCTCGAGCGCTTCAGTCACCACCGAGGGCACGCGCAGCAGTGCCCGCCAGTCGCCGCGGTATGCGGTCGTCCGCAAGCAGTAATAGACGCGCCCTTCGTCGTCGGTCACGGCTGCGCCCGGCGCTTGTGGCTCAACCGCCTGGCTGCAGTCTGCGGTTGCGCTGACCTGCACCGAAAGCTGGGGTTCAGTCCCAATCGCCCCTGCGTCACCAGCGACGCCCGAATCACCAGCTGGCGGGCGCGTATCCACAGCGCCCGAGTCCGCAACGACCAAGCCGGTATCGACGAGCGCTGAGGCATCCAAGATCACACCCGAATCCTCGCCAGATGCTCCGGCGTCGAGCCGAACCTGTTGCGCGGTCACTAAACTCAGCTGCGTCGCCTGATCGGCGACGGGATTATTAAAGCGATCACTCACCGCCAGCGTGACCAAACGAGCCGTATCGACGTCAGCGTTGAGCAGCACCCGGTCGAGCGCGTCCAAGGGGTCGGTCCCTTGCCCATCAAAGGACACGCTCCCTAAACCCTGCACCTCAACATGGAGTCGCAGCTGGTCTTGGCGAGCGACGACCACCAAATCATACTCAGTGACCAAGGGAGCGGCCGCGCTGACCCGAGCCGTCAAGGTTAAGCGACCAGCGCCGCCTTTACTGGCGAGCACGAGCTCACACAGCCCTTGCGCATCGACAAAGCAGTCGTTGCCCGATGGAAAGCGCAGCAGGTCGGCAAAGTCTTCGGCTTGGGCGGTCAGGTTGAGCGCAGCGCCAGTCGCCGGCTCACCGGCCTGATCCAGCACTCTAAACTGCACTCGAGCGACGCTACCTGCGGGAAATGCGGTCGGCTCAATCGCCGCATCATCTAAGCCGGCTAAGCTCACCCACTCAATCGAATTCGGCTCGTTCTCACCGCTAACCGGGAGCTCAGGCAGAGGGTTGCCACAACCCACCGCCGCAGTGAGCGCTGCGAAAAAACCGAATCGAGTATGCCGCATCAACGAGCTCCTTTAGCCGGCGCCTTATAGGCGACAACGCCCGGAAATCCTAGCCGAGCTTCGGCGGTTTGCCACCGCCTAAAAACGACAAGCGAGCGACATGCGTCGCCCGCTCGCGCTCGCTTTGAAACCACGCGGTGTTAGCAGATGCCGCGATACTTGCGGTTGCGCGGACCCAAGTAGGTCCCTTTGACTTTACCCAAGCGACGAATACGGCGCTCGGCGAGCTCGTTAGCCGCTAAGAAGGTCGGGATGTTCTTCTCGTCCGAGTAGGCGAAAATCTTGTCGATGGTGTCACCGATTTGAGCCGCCTGACGCAAGGCTCGGAGCTGGTTGTAGCCCTCGAGTTCATTAGCCACATTGATCAAGCCGCCGGCGTTGATCACGTAATCAGGGCAATACAGGATCCCGAGCTCGCGCAGTTGACGCCCGTGCTTTTCTTCGTCCCCAAGAACGTTGTTCGCCGAACCGGCGATCAGCTTGCAGGTGATCCGCTCGATGGTGTCATCGTTGATCGTTCCACCCAGAGCGCAAGGCGCGTAGATGTCGCATTGTACGTCGTAGATCTCATCTAAGCCGCAGACCTCGACCCCAAACTCGTTGACGACCCTTTGGATCCGGTCCGCGTCGATATCGCTGACCGTAATTTTGGCGCCCTCTTCCGCTAAGTGTTTCACCAAATAGTAGCCGACGTGCCCCACACCCTGAACCGTGATGCTGCGCCCATTAAGGGACTCTGAGCCCCATAAACGACGGGCGCCAGCCTTCATCCCTTCGTAGGTGCCCATCGCCGTGACGGGGCTTGGATCGCCTGAGCCACCCAACGCCACCGAGATGCCGGTGACGTGATCAGTCTCCATGCGGACCAATTCCATATCAGCGACATTAATATTGACGTCTTCTGCCGTGATGTAGCGCCCGTTGAGCGAGTCCACGTAGCGACCATAAGCACGAAACAGGGCCTCGGACTTGTCGTTGCGTGCGTCGCCGATGATCACGGCCTTACCGCCGCCCAAGTTTAACCCGGTGATGGCCGCTTTATACGTCATGCCACGGCTCAGACGAAGCACGTCGGTCACCGCGTCTTCTTCGCGAGCGTAGGACCACATGCGAGTGCCGCCCAAAGCCGGTCCCAAGGTGGTGTCATGAATGCCGATGATCGCTTTAAGTCCGCTCACCGGATCGTAACAAAACATCACCTGCTCATGATCGGTCGTCACCATC
The DNA here is from genome assembly GCA_040260805.1 of Myxococcota bacterium. Lineage (GTDB taxonomy): Bacteria > Myxococcota > UBA4151 > UBA4151 > UBA4151 > CACGMS01. The sequence continues at coordinate 8,156 of JBDQPD010000112.1, forward strand.
TCAGAAAAGATGCCCATAATGCCTCCTTGACGCCGAGTGCGTTGTACTGCGCTACTCCGCTTGGCTGGGCGTGGGGATAAGGCGAAAATGAAAGCGGTTGCAATGGCCAGGTGTCAGGAATGAAGCGGCTTTTGATCTGCATCGTCGCCCTCGCTTTAGGCGCTGGGCTTGCAAGCCTGCGTCTGCGCCCGTCGGATGGCCCCTCAAAGCTACCCGAAGCGCTGCAAAAAGCGGCCTTCGCTAAAGTGGCCAGGGCCTGGAGTTCGCGCCCAGGGCAGCTCGCAGCGGGTTGGGGATTAGCGGATCTTCCGATCGGCAAATTAGGTGCCGGTGACCCGGAGTCGAAAAAGCGCTCTGCGCGCGCCGAGCTGCCGCCTCGCTTATCGGTCCTTGTGTTGGGTCAGCCTGGCGCACCCAAGATGGCGCTGGTCACCGCTGAGATGCTCTCGATTCCAGCTCGTACGGCGCTGCTCTTACGCGCCTACGCTGGTGAGGCGCTCTCCATGCCTCGAGAGTATATTGTGGTCGTCGCGACCCATACGCACGCTGGCCCGAGGCCTCATTTTGGGCCTGCGCTTCGGGTGGCATTTGGGCATCCAGAGCTTGAGGAGCGAGGCTTAGCCTCGGCGGTCGCCTACGCGGCTGACCAAGCACGGCGCAGCTACCAACAGGTTCGCTTTGGCGCCTCAAGCTCGAGACTGTCCACCTACATCGCCAACCGTAGCCCAGGAGCCTCCTCACCAGTGGACGATCGACTTCGAGCCGTTCAGCTGAGCGCTCAAGGCCGGCGCGTCCTGCTCTGGTCCTATGCCGCCCACCCCACCTTGGTGGCGCGGTCCAGCCGGCAAGCCGATGGCGACTACCCGGCGCGCGTCGCCAGCATCTTAGAAGAGCAAGCGGGCTTTGATCAGGTGATTTTTCTGCCCGGGCGCACGGCGCACGCCACCGTTGCGACCGAGCGAAACCCCGACCGCCTCGCTGAGATTTTAGCGCATGCGCTGCGCGGGCTAGCCGAGGTTGCAGACAACGGCAGCACCGCCCAAGCCGGGTTGGCTTTTGAGCCGATCGAGCTCCCCACGCTCGATCCACGCTTTACCCTCTTTGGGGACCTCGTGGCGGCGCCATGGCTCCAAAATTGGCTCGGGCGAAACGAGTCTCAGGTTCACCTTTTGCGCTTAGGAAGCGTCGGGATGACCTTCGTCGCTGGCGAAGTCAGCAATGGGCTGGTGCCGAGCACCAGCGGGGATCAGTGGGTGGTCTCGTTAAGCGGCTCAGGCTTAGGCTACCTGGTCGACCCCCGGGATCGCTCCGTGCAACCCGAGCGCCCCTTGGTGCTGCTCGGCACCAACGAACTGAGTCAACTGGGCGAGCTGCTCCGCATCGTCGCTGGCAGCCTTAGTACAGACCGCTTATCCGAATAAAGAAGCCCGACCCGTCGACCGTCTCGCTGGTGGTAAGCTGGTCGGGTACCGCCGTGAAGCTGTAACCCATCCCCACGCGCAGGTGCTTGATCGGTAGATAGCTCATACCCAGCGCTAAACCATTGGTCGCAGCGCCTACGGTGAGATCAGCCATCAAGCGGTACTCCGCCCAAAGCTCGATCTCGCCAGGCATCGGGAAGCTACTTTGACGCCGCAGCATCCGGCTGAGCTCAAAGTCGACACGCGGCACAAACAGCGCCGTCAGAGCCGTACCGTCGCCGAGCAACGGATCGATCTCTGAGTCTGCCTTGAGCGCCAGCTTGGTCGCTACCTGCAGATACCAAGGCGTGCGGAAGATCGGCTCAAAGGCGAGCAAGTCTTTGGTCAGCCAGCGGTTGTCAGCGCGCAGATCTTGGCGACGGCTGTAGCGCAGCAAGCCGCGGTACCTATCGGTGTGCATGGGACGCAATGCCAAGCCCACGCTAAACTCGTTGGCCAAGTGCTCACGCTTCGCCGCGGTGAGGTTCTTGACCTCAGCCAGCGCATAACGACCCAAGATGGCGAGGTCAGGGTTCAGGCGTAAGCGAGCGTTGATCTCGTGGAACTGAATCACGCGGTCTTGCTGCGTCGCGTCTTCGAGCTTGGCGTCGTTTGCCAGCTCAAGGCGGAGCTCGGAGCGCGCCGTGATCATCAGCTTGCGTTTCTTCTTGTACTGGACGCTCAGCGCCACCGCATCACGCGAGCCGCTGACCGGCGCCAAGCCCCAGCCGTTCATGCCGCTTTGCAGCAAAGGACTGCCGGTGCGCGGCGTGGTCGGCTGACCGACCAAGTCCGAGGTGCCCACGACACGACCGGCGCCACCACGCTCGGAGGCTTGACCGGTGACCGGCGTCGGTGACGCCAGCGCAGGACCGCCGGAGAGCACCTGGAAGCGCTCGTAGTTCATCGCCAAGGTCAACCCTGGGAGCAGCTTATAGCGCCGGCCCAAGCCGACCACACCGCTCATCCGCTCTTGACCCAGCGCGTGGTCCATATGGACCTCGGCGCGCGCCGTCTCGGAATTCTTCTTCTTGCGCTCCATCGCGCCCAGAACGGTGGTGTTGTAGAACCCTCCGCTTTGCGTGGTCAGGCGCTCTTGAACGTATTGTTCCAAGTTCTTGTTGGGGCGACGCACCAAGCTCAAACGGGTCTGGTTATCACCGTTCCAGCGAAGCTCTTCTTCAAGCTCGATCGACAGCTTCTTGTCGATGGCGTAGCGAGCGCGAGCGGCGGTCAGCAAGCGAGCGAAAGGATCGCTAAAGCGCAAGTCGTCGCCGCTCAGGATGGCGCGCTGGGCACCGCCGACGCTCCAGCGCTTGTCTAAGCGATACAAGCCGTCCACGCTGATCACGTTCGAGATCACGTCGCCTCGAGTGCCCTCGGCTGCGTCGACGTAGTTCAGCGAATCACCGGTGTAGCCCAGTTGGTACTCTAAGCCGCCCATCCAGCGCTTGTGACGGCGCTCATAGCGCGCCGTGAGCGACTCGCGATGGATGCGGCGGTACTCACGCAGCGCAGGCTCAGGCAAGGCTCCGCCATCCAAGGTGAGCGGCGCCGAGACCAGGGCGCCAACCGGTCCCAATAGCCAGCCCCAGACCACCATGGAGACCAGCACGACCAGCGCCGAGAGCCCGAGCGCCTGACCCATGACACGCGGCTCGACCGCGCCGATCGCGAGATTGATAGCC
>JBDQPD010000200.1:0-2638 GCA_040260805.1 Myxococcota bacterium
GCTCAGATTCGCAGCTTGGCTCAAGCCCTCGGCGTGGAGAGTAGGTTGCCCAATGATCTGACCATCTCGTTGGGTTCGGGTGAGGTGCTCCCGCTTGAGCTGACCAATGCCTATGGCTCGCTCGCCGCAGGTGGGCGCTACGCTCCGCCAGTATTTTTGTCGCGAGTTCAAGACCGCCACGGCGAGAAGCTGTTTGCGAGCAAGACGCGTCTTCGTCAGGTCGTTAGCCCTGCGGTGGCTTTCTTGACCACGAGCTTGATGCGCTCGGTCGTTGAGTCGGGAACAGCGCAGAGTGTGCGCGCCCTCGGGCGTGAGGTCGCCGGTAAGACCGGAACCACCAACGAGCAGCGCAGCGCCTGGTTTATTGGGTTTACCCCCGACTTGGTATGCGGCGTGTACATCGGGTTTGATAACAACGACCCGATGGGCAGGGCCATGACCGGCGGCGGTATTGCGGCGCCGCTCTGGCTCGACTTCATGAAAACTGCGGTGGGCGAGACGCCAAAGACCAAGTTTGCCGTGCCTCCGGGGATTACCTTCGCCGCGATTGATCCCAAGACCGGTATGTTGGCGCCCGAGGGCTCGTCAACCGCCCGGCGTGAGGCCTTTATTTCGGGCACGGTCCCGCGAGAGTTTGCGCCCTTAGACAGCGCCAGCAGCGGTATCGATTTCGAAGAGGAGTACTAGGATGGATGCGAATGCATGCGCTGAGTTGATTGCGAAACGGCGAATGATCAAACCCAGCTCCATGAGCGACAAACCCGTCCCTGATTCGGCGATTGAGGCAATTTTAGAAGCTGGAAACTGGGCGCCAAGTCATCGTTTGACCGAGCCCTGGCGCTTTGTCGTGGTCGAGGGCGAGGCGCGTCAGCATCTTGGGCGATTGTTCGAAGCGGCCTACGTCGATCAAAACCCTGAAGCGCGGGAATTTACGCGTCGAAAGGTGGCCGCTAAACCCCTGCGCACGAGCGTCCTGATTGCGGTGCTCTGCCATCCAAGTGATCTGGCGAAGGTCAAGCCGCATGAAGAGGAATGGGCGGTCGCTTGCGCGGTCCAGAACATGAGTCTCCAAGCGACCGCGTTGGGATTGAGTTTGTTTTGGTCCACGGGCTCGATGATGGACCATCCAAGTCTTGCGCAAGCCTTTGGCTGCACGGCTCGAGGCCGGCTGATGGGGTGCCTTCATTTAGGTTACCCTGGCGATGAAGGTTGGCCTGAAGGCCGTCGTGGTGCATGGAGAGAGAAGGTGCACTGGTGCAAGTCCAATGAAATAGATGTGCCGACCTGGCGTCCTAACCCAGGTACGAGGAGCGAAACATGATCCGGAAGTTAGCGATAATCGGTTGTTTATTGGGTTTGGTGGGCTGTCCTAAGCCTCCAGCTTATCCCAACTGTAAGACCGATGAGCATTGCAAAGAGAAGGCGCAGCGTTGCGTCTTTGGGACCTGTCAGCAGTGTATTGAGGACAAGGATTGCAAGGACGGTGAGCAGTGCCTTGAGAACGTCTGCAAAGCGAAGCCGGAATGTGTCTCGAATGAGGACTGCAAGGGCGCCTCGGTGTGCGAAAAGGGTGCCTGCGTTGCGGCGCCTCAGGCTTGCCAGATTGATCAAGAGTGCGGCGAAGGAAAGATCTGCAAGGACAAGGTCTGCGCAGCGCCTGATTGCGCTACGGACACCGACTGTGGGGCAGAACAAGCGTGCCAAGATCAACGCTGTGTCGGTCTTCAGGCCGAAAACGCTGGTGAGGGCCCCTGCGCCGACAAAGACGGCAAGCTGTGGGCGGCTGTACCCTTTGAGTTTAACCTAGACGGTTTGGGCGGCGACGCCAAAGAGCGCCTCGATCGCATCGCCCGCTGCCTGACGACTCTTGAAGCCGCTGAGCTCGGTATCGTCGGCCACGCTGACGAACGCGGAACGCAAGAGTACAACCTTCACCTTGGCGAGCGGCGCGCACGCGCCATCAAAAGGTACCTGGTGAATCTCGGGGTCAGTGAGAAGAAACTCTCGGTGATCAGTTACGGCGAAGAGCGACCTGCCGATGAGGGCAGCAACGAGAGCTCGTGGCAAAAGAATCGACGGGCTGAGTTCAAGCGACCATGAAAGCTCTGGTGACCAGCTTATTGAGCCTAACCTTGAGCGGCTGCTTCGTGCCCGTCAGTCAAGGCAAGGCTATCGAAAATGATCTGCGCTTGCTGCGTGATCGTTTGGTGGCTGTTGAGGACCGCGCCGAAACCGATGATGCGTTGCTCAGAGAGCGGGTCGCTCAAGCCCAGCGAGACGCCGAGCGGATCCGCGAGACGATGGCTAAGGTGGACAAAATTGCGCGCCGCGCTGACGCCAACTTTGGCGAAGAGCTCGTCGCTATGCGACGCTCCATCGCAACGATCCAGGGCCGACTCGAAACGATCGAGCATCAATCGAGCACCTCGGCTAAGCCAGACCCAGCGGTCGCAGCAGCTCAAGGCGAGTTAGGTCAACTCAAGGAGCGGGTAGCGGCTGCCGAGGCGAGTCTCGCAGCTTTGGATCAAAAGCTGTCGATGCGTGCTCAGGCTCCGGCGCCCAAACCGGTCACCAAGCCCAAACCAGCGGTGGATTCAAAGACGGCGCCAAAGAAGTCGGACGAGTCCAAGCCCAAAGC
>JBDQPD010000131.1:0-8545 GCA_040260805.1 Myxococcota bacterium
AGTTTCGATTTGGTCTGCGAGCTGAACTTCGGATCAGTCATCTTCACCGAGATCACGGCGGTTAGCCCTTCACGCACATCTTCGCCGCTCAAATCCGTCTTGCCACCTTTAGGCGAGAGCGAGTTGGCGTTGATGTATTTGTTCACCGACCGAGTCAACGCGCCGCGAAAACCCGCCATATGGGTTCCGCCATCTTTGTTGGCGATGTTGTTGGTGAAGCAGTCGATCTGCTCACGATAGATGTGGGTCCATTGCATCGCTATTTCAGCGTGAATGGTGACATCGTTTTCCTTGGAGTAATAGTCGCCCTCGACGTGGATCACATCGGAATGCAATGAATCCTGACCCTCATTGAGGTGGTGCACATACTCAATGATTCCCCCCTCATAGAGGAACTCGATCTCTTTCTCAGTTCGACGATCCACCAGGTAAATACGAACGCCCTTGTTCAAGAAGGCCTGCTCACGGAGTCGACCGCAGAGCACTTCGAACTTGAAATTGGTGTCGGAGAAGATCTCGTGATCCGGGATGAACGAAATCTCGGTGCCCGTTTCCGAGGCGTCGCAGTCGCCGATGCGCTCGAGCGGAGCGACCGGATCACCCTGCGAGAACTGCTGACGCCACACACCGCCGTCGCGCCAAACCGTCAGCGTCAGCAGCTTACTCAGCGCATTGACCACCGAGACACCCACGCCATGCAAACCGCCCGACACTTTGTACGAGTTCTGATCGAACTTACCGCCGGCATGCAGCTTCGTCATAATGACCTCAGCGGCGCTAACGCCCTGTTCGTGCATCGCCACCGGGATACCGCGGCCGTCATCTTTGACGCGGCAGCTTCCGTCTAAGCCGAGCTCGACATCGACCCTCGTCGCGTGACCAGCCAGCGCTTCATCCACCGAATTATCGACCACCTCGAAACACATGTGATGCAGTCCGCTGCCATCATCAGTATCGCCAATGTACATTCCAGGCCGCTTGCGCACAGCCTCAAGCCCCTCGAGGACTTTGATTGAATCGGCGCCGTAACTGGCTTGATCTTGTGTTTCCATGAAGCGACCCTAAAATCGGTGAGCACCCGGCTTTATCGCGCACGCGCACGCGTGTAAAGTGTGTAAACACCCTAAACTGGTGATTTTTTGTCGCTAAATCGGCTGGGTTCGGCCGCTGGCTTTGGGCTGCCAAGCACCGGGGATCAAATGACCCATCCGATCGCGTTTCACCTCAAGATACCCTTGCGCCAAACCGGTGACATCACAGATCAAGGGCTCGTGGCTCTCAATGGGGACTCCGGCATCGCTTAAGCCATTGATCTTTGTAGGGTTATTCGTCAAAAGCCGAACAGACTTCACGCCGAGATCTTGCAGGATTCTACCGGCTAATTCGTAACTACGAAGGTCATCAGGGAGCCCGAGCATCCGATTCGCGTCGACCGTGTCGACGCCCCGGTTTTGCAGCGCGTAGGCACGGACCTTATTCGCCAAGCCAATGCCTCTGCCTTCTTGGCGCAAATAGATTACCACGCCACCCTCAACGCCGATTCGCCCCAGAGCCGTTTCAAGCTGTTCTCTGCAATCACATTTGAGGCTGCCCATGATTTCAGAGGTCAAGCATTCAGAGTGGATACGACATAAGACTCCGGAGCGTCCGTTCACATGGCCTGCGATCGCCGCAACGTGCTCTTTTCCGCCTGCGTCGGTAAAAACCTGCAGACGAAGATCACCGTAACGAGTCGGAATATCCGCTTCGGCCGGTATCGTCTGGCGTTGGTCATCAGTCATGAAAAGCACCCTAGGAGCGCCGAGCGTATTCCATAAGCATCAGCCAAGCGCAAACGAAAGCCCTACGGAACCTGTGCGATCGCAAAATAATGGACCCGCTGATGCCCAAGAGCAGCGCTCGCCCGAGCCAGGGTGGTCCCCGTCGTCACCACGTCATCCACCAAAACGACCACCTGATCACTCGGCAGCTCATGACGGCGCACAAATGCGTCAACCGGCAGAGCGCGCCGGGATTCACCGTCAAGTTTAGCCTGACGTCGGAGGTGGCGACGCCTGCGAAGGGCGTGAATCACCGAGCCGTCAAACCGGTTCGCTAACAGCTGAGCGATGCATGTGGTCTGACAACCGCGCCGCCTAAACCTACGGCGCCACGGAGTGGGAACGGGCACGTAAACGGCTTGGTCGGGCAGCTCAAAATCTGCGTCGAGCAAAACCTTATAGATCGCAGGTTCAAGAGGGTGCTTCGCGCGTGCGAGCAGGGTCTGAACAGCTCCTTCATACCGGTATAAAGCCAGCGGTTCAGCGGACGCCTTTGAGGTCTCAAAGCGACGAACAGAGACCCAGCACCCTTTGCAAATCCAATAGTTTTGGTCTGCCTTTGCCTCATCGCAGTGCACACAGTTACCGCTTGGAATGAAGGCGTCGATCACATGCGCACCAACAGCGATTTGCCCGTCATCTGATCTGGAATTTCAATCCCCATATGATCCAAAATGGTCGGCGCTAGATCGCATAAAGCCCCCTCATCCGCCGACGCAGCGCCCATACCGATCAAGGCTAACGGCACTGGACCCGTCGTATGCTGCGTGTGCGGCTTTCCTTCGCTTGTTCGCATCTGCTCGATGTTGCCATGATCTGCTGACATCAAGACACCAAACCCGTTCGCTTGGGCTGCCTGGAGAACACGCTCGAGGCATTGATCAAGCGCTCGCAGCGCCTCAACGGCTGCATCGAGGTTCCCGGTGTGTCCCACCATGTCGGCGTTAGCGAAGTTGCAAACGATCAAATGATGACGGCCTGACTGAAGCGCCTCAACCAGACGATCCGTTACCTCAGGGGCGCTCATTTCGGGCTTTTGATCGTAGGTCGACACCTCGCGCGGGCTGTCGATTAGGACGCGCTCTTCGCCATCGAAAACAGCCTCAGTTCCACCATTAAAAAAGTAGGTCACGTGCGCATATTTTTCGGTCTCGGCGATGCGCAGTTGCTGCAAACCCTTTTGCGCCACCAATTCACCGATCGTCGCTTCAGGAATGACCGGTTCGAACAGCACACTCAGGTCCAGGTCCCGACGATATTCAACCATCCCAATACAAGATGAAAGCTTCGGTAATCTGCGCTGAAAACAACCCGCTTCATCAGCCTTCGTCAAGGCCCCTGCAAACTGCCTTACTCGGTCTGCCCTGAAGTTCAAAAACCACACGGCGTCGCCATCTAAAACAGGCGTCGGCTTAAGGGTTACGGGCTCGATAAACTCATCAGACTGCCCTCGCTGATAAGCCGCCTCGATCGCCTCTTGAGCCGAGCCTAGCTGCGGCCCTTTGCCCTCGACGATCACCTGCCATGCGCTCTCAACTCGATCCCATCGCTGGTCTCGATCCATGGCGAAGTAACGCCCGCCTAATGTTGCGAGATAGGCCCCATCGCCTAGGTAGCTCTCAAGCTGACGAAGAAAGCCCGCAGCTGAGTCAGGCGCTGTATCGCGTCCGTCGGTTAAGGCATGAAATGCGATCCTGCGAACGCCTAAGTCCTGAGCGGCCTGAATCGCCGACTGAAGATGCTCCATCGCACTATGGACACCGCCCTCACTGACCAAACCAATCAGATGCAAGCAGCGCTCAGGCGCTAAATCTTTAGCCATTCGAATGAGCACTGGGTGCTCGACTAGAGCGTTGCGCTCAATCGCATCCGTAATGCGAACCAAGGTCTGCTTCACCACGCGGCCAGCGCCAATGTTAAGATGGCCAACCTCAGAGTTTCCCATCTGACCGTCAGGCAAACCCACGTGAGCACCCGAAGTGAACACTTGATTGACGACGCCTTGCTGGCACCACCGTTTGTAGTTTGGCATACCCGCCAAATAAATTGCGTTATCATCGGCCGCTTCGCGCGCTCCGAAACCATCCAAGATGAGCAATAATGCTCTTTGAGTCATTGTCTAACTCCAGTTGCCGTTGACGGGCCAGTGCACCCCCGCTAGGGGGTCAAACCTTGCATTTCAGGAGGCCGCATGACCCGCAAGCATCTTTTCACGAGTGAGTCCGTAGGTGAAGGGCATCCCGACAAAGTTTCCGATCAAATTTCAGACGCCGTTTTGGATGCCATGCTGGCGCAGGACCCGAACGCGCGCGTCGCATGTGAAACGCTGGTCACCACCGGAATGGTCTGCCTCGCTGGTGAGGTCACCACATCGGCATACGTCAACCTCCCCAAAGTCGTTCGAGATACCATTCGGCGAATTGGTTACACAGACCCGGCGTTAGGCTTCGATGCGGATGGCTGCGCAGTCCTCACCACTCTTGATGCTCAAAGTGACGACATCGCTCAAGGTGTCGACGCAGGACGCGGGCTCCACAAGGATCAAGGCGCTGGTGACCAAGGTCTGATGTTTGGCTTCGCTTGCGATGAAACCGAGACCTTGATGCCTGCTGCGATTCACTACAGCCATCGCCTCATGGAAGGGCTGACCGATCTTCGTAAATCGGGACAGCTCCCCTGGCTCAGGCCAGACGCAAAGAGCCAAGTGACGTGCAGCTACGAAGATGGTCAAATGGTCGACATCGATACCGTGGTCATTTCGACCCAACACACCGATGATGTGTCACTCAAAGAGATCCGTGAAGCGGTGATTGAAGAGCTCATTAAGCCTTGTCTGCCGAGCGAGCTGGTCACGCCTCAAACTACGATTCATGTGAACCCCACCGGACGCTTCGTCATCGGTGGGCCTAAAGGCGACGCCGGCCTGACCGGTCGCAAGATTATCGTCGATACCTACGGCGGTTTAGGGCGTCATGGTGGCGGTGCGTTCTCAGGAAAAGACCCCAGCAAGGTCGATCGATCAGCGGCGTATATGGCTCGCTATATCGCTAAAAACATCGTCGCCGCTGGGCTGGCAAAACGGTGCGAAGTGCAGCTTGCATACGCCATTGGCGTCGCCGAGCCGGTGAGCGTCTTTGTCGATCATTTCGGTACCGGGACAACACACGCTGAGCAGCTCGAGCGAGCGATCCGCGAGGTCTTCTCGTTGACCCCTGCTGGGATCATCAAAGAGCTCGATCTACTTCGTCCTATTTATAGCCCGACAGCAGCCTACGGACACTTCGGTCGAATCGCTGAAAACGGCTTGTTCACATGGGAAGCAACCGATCGCGCCGAGGCGTTGGTGGCTGCGCTTAGCTAAGTGGATGCGCTCTGGGCAGCTCTGCTTGGCCTCATCCAGGGGCTCACCGAGTTTTTGCCCGTATCGAGTTCGGGTCACCTAGTGCTCACTGGGCACCTTATTGGTTTACCGAACACCGGCTTGGTCTTCGAGCTCTTGCTGCATTTGGCAACTCTTGTTGCGGTGATTTTCTATTACCGATCAGACGTCGTCGCCTTGATCAAAGCGATCCCCAGAGCGCTCAAAGCCCCGCTGCGTGGCTACCGCGATGACGCCGATGTACGGCTCGGCATGTTGGTGATTGCGGCGACGATTCCGACCGGGGTGATCGGCTTACTTTTTAAAGATGATTTCGAGCAGCTTGCGACGCAACCTCAAGCGGTTGGCGTTGCGCTCTTGGTCACCGCAGCGCTGTTGACGGCGACGCATTGGATCCGCCCTCAAGCGCGTGAGCTCAACCTTACCATGGCGCTGGCTATCGGCTTGGTTCAAGGGATGGCGATCACGCCAGGGGTCTCGCGCTCAGGCGCAACGATCGCCCTGGCTCTTTTGTTGGGTCTAGCCACGATTAAGGCTGCGCGATTTAGCTTTTTGATCTCAATTCCCGCCATTGCTGGCGCGGCTATTCTCAAACTCAAAGATGGCTTAGGCGATCTGGACCTCATCAATGCAGGGCTTGGCTTTGCTGTAGCGCTGGTCAGCGGTTATTTAGCGCTGCGCTGGCTGGTTGCGCTGGTGCAAGCTCGTCGCTTCGCCGCTTTCGCTCCTTATTGTGCAATCGTGGGCATCTTAGCGATCGGTTTGACGCCATGAGTCTCAACCAGTTGATCGCAAACCTCCCCGAAAAACGCCGCTCAGAGGCAAGCGACCCCGACAAACGACGAGCCGCTGTCCTTGCCCTCTTTGATGATCATGATGGCGAGCTAAGGCTTTGGTTTATTCGGCGCGCTGAGCTTGGCGATGACCACAGCGGACAGGTCGCTTTCCCGGGTGGTCATCTTCATCCAAACGAGAGCCCAGAGGACGCCGCTTTGCGGGAGTGCTTTGAAGAGATTAGCGTACCCATCGATGCCGTTGAGTTACTCGGCGGGCTCGACGATGTAGTCAGCATCTTTGGCACCATCGTGTCACCGATGATCGGCAGACTCCGAAGGCCGATTATGCCCGTAGCAGACCAACGAGAAGTGGCTCGGGTCTTCTCGGTGCGGTGGTCTGATTTAATCAACCGAAAATCCTATCGAAAAGAGACCTGGGGTGAGCGGCAATACCCCATGCACTTTTGGCAACTCGAAGGGGAAACCATATGGGGCCTCACCGGGTTCTTTGTAGAAGCACTGATTCAGATGGAGACAGCTTAGATGAGTAATCGACATGCGGTAATTATGGCGGGCGGCGCCGGTACTCGCTTATGGCCTCTTGGTCGCAGAGAGCGCCCCAAGCAGTTTCTTCCCTTGGTCGATGAGCGCAGCCTGCTCAAAGCCAGCGCCGAGCGGCTTGATGGACTCCTACCTGTTGATCAAATCCACATCGTCGCTGGCAGCGACCAACAAGAAGAAGCTGAAAAAGCATTTGGCTTGATGGGTGACCGCTTCATCGCCGAGCCCGAAGGACGCAACACCGCGCCTTGCATCGGTCTCGCCTGCCAATGGCTGGTCCACCGAGACCCCTCAGCAATGGTGGCTATTCTACCCGCTGATCACTGGATCACCGATGAGCCCGTGTTCCGCTCAACGCTTAATCAGGCTTTTGAGCTCGCTGCCGTACCCGGCCGGATCGTGACCATCGGAATTGTCCCAACGCACCCTTCGACGGGTTATGGGTATTTGCAGCTCGACGGTGAAGAAGATGACCGAGGCGTTCCACTGCGTGCGTTCATCGAAAAGCCAGCAGCAACCGAAGCAGCGCGCATGCTGACCACCGGCGGCTATCTATGGAATGCCGGCATGTTTGTGGCTCGTGCGCAAACCTTACTCGACGAGATCGGTCGGCAAATGCCGCCAACCGGTCAAGCGCTCAAAACCATCGCCGCTGCGATTGGCACACCAAGTTACGATGACGTCCTTAGCCGCGCTTATAAGGACTGCCAAGCCATCAGCATCGACTACGGTGTGATGGAAAAAGCGTCCGATGTTTGGGCGGTTCCCGGCCGGTTTGGCTGGAGTGATGTGGGAAGCTGGGATGCGCTCGGCGAGGTTCGCCCTCGCGACGACCAGGGCAACGCCACGAAAGGGCAGACTGTGTTGCTCGATTGCAGCAACTGCGTGATCGATGCAGAGCCTGGTATCACCGTCGCCGCTGCAGACCTTGAAGGCTATGTGATCTCAGCAACTAAAGACGCGGTCTTGGTCTTGCCCCGCCGCTCAAGCCAGCGCGTTAAAGAATTGCTATCCGCCTTGATCAGCGGCGGCCGAGAGGACCTAAAATGAACCTACCTACTCACGTCTTTCGAGCTTACGACGTACGAGGCTTGGTCGATGTAGACCTTACCCCTGAGTTCGCTTTTGAGCTCGGTAAAGCGGTCGGGAGCGAGATCGCTGAAACCGGCAATATGACCGCTGCCGTAGGCTTTGACGCCCGCGAGAGCGGTCCGATCTTAGCCGATGCATTAATTCAAGGGATGATAACTACAGGACTCAGTGTTCGCCGGATCGGACGGGTTGCGAGTCCGCATCTGTACCACGCGGTCGTTCATGGCGAGCTCGGCGGCGGGGTGATGGTCACTGGGTCCCATAATCCTCCTGAGTACAATGGGTTTAAGATCATGGTCGGAGCGGGTAGCCTTCACGGCGAAGACATCCAGCGCCTGCGCAAACGCATCGAAGACCAAAACTTTAGCGCCTCCGAATCGGCCGGCTCAGTGGACCATTTTGATGCGATTACGCCCTACGAAAAAGACGTCCTCGAGCGCCTTCGCCCCCTAAGCCGACCGCTCAAAGTGGTGGTCGATGCGGGCAACGGATGCGGTGGTTTAGCGGTGCCTGTACTGCGAGCCCAAGGCGCTGAAGTGATCGAGTTGTTCTGCGAAGCCGACGCAAGCTTTCCGAACCATCACCCCGACCCGACCGTTGAGAAGAACCTCGAAGACCTAAAAAAATCCGTCGCTGAGCACCAAGCGGATTTAGGCATCGCATTTGATGGCGACGTGGACCGAATCGGTGCGGTCGATGAGAACGGGCAGGTGATCTGGGGTGACCTTCTGACCTTGCTGTTCGCGCGCGCCGTGCTGATTGAGATGCCGGGGGCACCAATCATCGGTGAGGTGAAGTGCTCAAAGCTGCTCTATGACGGGATCGCTGAAGCGGGCGGCCAGCCGATCATGTGGAAAGCAGGACACAGTCTCATCAAAGCGAAAATGAAGGAAACCGGGGCTGCGCTCGCCGGAGAG
>JBDQPD010000142.1:0-8061 GCA_040260805.1 Myxococcota bacterium
ACCCACAGGGACCCCAAATTGCTCAAGGTCCCAACCCTTACCGCGCAGCATCAGCCGGCGAACACCCGCGTGCATCAAACGGACTTTGAGTAAGGTTCGATAACCTCTGCGACCCTCGACAAGTCCTCCGGGAATCATAGTGTCATACACCATCGAACCGGTCTCAAAAATGCGGCGATAGGTCCCTTTGTGCAGGCGTCCTGTGCGCATCAACACGTTGGCAATTTGAGTGTCGGAGTACGACTCTAAAAGACCGCCTAGGAGCAAGGCGGTTGAATGCACCAACCCAAATCGAACGAAAAAGGTCTGCGCCCGCTCGATGGCTTGCCAGTCCACCCACTCCGGGACCTCAGCTGAGGTCTCAAGAAAGGTTCGCAACACGCGCAGCTTGGGCTTCTCAAGTTTACCTTCAAACGCCAGCCGCTCGACAAAACCGATCGAGCTCTCCAACTGCGGCTGCTCATCGAGCTCGGCGAGCACATCAACGACCGCATCGGCGAGTGGATCACCGACCGAGCGCCAAGCTTCAAGCCCACCGGGCTCCCACCAAGCCGCTCTAGCCATCCGCTCGACTCAAGGCGTCGGTAAAAACCTGCTGCATCTGGTCAGCGATTGCGCCGGCATCATCCATCGACCAGTCGTCGCTCGGGATCGGGTCCAAGACCTCCACTCGAACCTCACCCGGATCGACGGTCCAAGCGCCCATCGGCCAGCGATCGGCGGCGCCATGAAAGACCAAGGGAACGATCGGTAAACCGGTCGCGCCGGCGAGATGAACGAAGCCCTTTTTGAAGGGCTGAATCGTTCCATCCATGCTGCGAGTCCCCTCGGGCATGATGAACACACTCAAGCCCTTGGCTTTAACCAGACTAGCGATCGAGGCGATCGCCTCATGCGCTCGCTCTCGGTGGTGACGATCGATCAGGAGGTGACCTGAGGCCCAGGCGATCTGTCCAAGCACCGGGACGTAGACCATCTCTTTCTTGATGATCGCAGAGCTTCCTACCGGCGCGCTCACCGCAAACAAAAACACATCCAAGGTCGAGGTGTGATTGGCGAGATAGATAGCGGGTGTAAGGCTCGAAGGGGCAGGCCCATCAAAGCGGACCCTCACACCGATACAGGCCATCACTGCGTAGGAAATATAGCGCCCTAAGGCTAAAACTAGGCGGATCCGTGTCACCCGAAAGGGGAGCAACAAAACCATCAACGAGACCACCGGAACGGCGCCCAAAAACAGCACTAAATAGCCGAGCGCAAAGCGGATGTGAGCCATCGTCTAGGTTCTCCCGAGTGAACTATGCACCACAAAGCGAGATGAGACGGCAAGGTGGCCTGCTGTATTGACGATAAGAACGCGTTTCATCACAGTGCGCATCGCCTCAACAAGGAGTTCGTCATGACTACCCCCCAAGAAGTTTTCGAAGGCCGGATCACGCGCACCGTGACCAGCCTGCCCAACCACGAAGACGTCATCTATCAGTTCTGTATCGAAGGCGACAACGGCTGCGATTACGTGGTGGATCTCAACGACAACTCAGTCACCGAAGGCAAAACAGACCAAGCCGGTGCGACCATCCTTATCGCCGACACCGATTTCATCGATATGGTCGAGGGCCGCGTCGCCGGACCCAACTTGTTTATGACCGGTAAGCTGCGAGTCGAGGGCAACATCGCGCTCGCCATGAAGCTTGGGCAGATCTTTTAGACCGATCCCTAAGCGAAGGCTAAGACAGCCAACCCGGCCATTGCGACCAAGGCTCCAGTCACTGCGCGAGCGCTCGGCCGATCGCTCTCGATGAAGAACGCTAGCGGTAACACCCACACCGGGCTGGTGCCCGCCATCGCCGTCGCCACCGCAACATTTGATGCGGTAAAGGCATACATGAGCAGCCAGATCCCCAACACGGTGCCGGTAAAGGTGCCGCGGATTAATGCGCCGTCGACCCTAGGCTCTCTCCAGGGCAACGCAAGCTCAGGCAGTCGCCGTAAAAAAGTCATGGCCAGCGCCAACACAAAGACAGCGACGCTCAAGCGCAACACGGCGATGGGTAAGCCATCGAGGCGCTCGCCACCGACCTTGGTCATGACATTTCCCAAAGCCGTCGTACCGACCAGTAAAACGCCGTAGAGGAGACCACGCAGATGATGGGAGCGCTCGCCTTCTCGCTTGCCGACGACCAAGCAGACGCCGGCGCCCGTCACCAACAACCCCAACCACTCCTGCAGCACTAACCCTTCACCGATCCACCGCGCCGAAATCACCGCCGTCACCGGTGGGATCAACGCAGAGACCAACAAGGTCATGCGAGCCCCAAGATCTCGCAGCGCCAAGAAGAAGAAGGTGTCGCCTAAGATCAAACCGACCACGGCAGACAACAAAAGATAAAACCACTCGCGATCGCTCAGCTCGACGCCGAGCTCAAAATCATCGAGCACCCACCACAAGAGGGTGAGACAGATCAGACCGCCGGTACACTTCAGCAGGTTGATCACTAAGGCGGAGCAGCGCGTCGCCACGCGTGCGAACTCGATGCTGGCATAAGCCCAGAGCATGGCCGCGACCAGCGCCGCCAGCTCCCCCATTACAGCACCGCTCGGAAGGCCTCGATCGCCACGGCGAGATCGTCGTCATCAACGTCCAAATGCAAGGCCGCGCGGAAACGCCGCCCACCGCCATGGATAGCGACCCCGCGCTCAAGCATCGCCTGCTGAATCGCCTCGTCACTGAGTCGGTGATCCGTCGGGACCTCAAAGTAGAGTAAGTTGGTATCGGGTTGATCGACGCTGAGTCCTGGAATCAGGCTGAGCGCCTCAGCCAGCCGTAGGGCGCGGTGATGGTCGTCAACCATGCGCTCTAGATGATGTTCAAGGGCGTACAAACCAGCCGCGGCGATAAAGCCTGCTTGACGCATCCCACCGCCGTACATCTTTCGATAGCGCAGCGCCGTTTTGATCCGCCCCTCATCACCAGCCAATACCGACCCGACAGGCGCTCCAAGCCCCTTCGAGAGGCAGAGTGAGATGGTATCAAAAGGCTCAGCGAGCTGCTGCAAAGAGCGACCCGATGCGGCGGCAGCGTTCGCCAGGCGAGCGCCATCGAGATGGACGGGAACGCCCTGCCCTTTAGCGACCGCTACCGAGGCTTTGACCAGCTCTTGATCGAGCACTTTGCCGCCGCAGGCGTTGTGGGTATTTTCAAACGCGACGAGCGCCGTGTTCGCCACATGCGTGTCCTCACTGATCCGCAGTTGAGCAGCCAAAGCCGCCGGCGTGATCGAGCCGTCATCGCTGTCGATGGTTCGAATTTGAACGCCAGCCAACGCGGCGGCAGCGCCCGTTTCGTAATTGAAAATGTGACCGCGGCGGTGCGCGATCAGCTCATCGCCATGACGACAATGAATGCGCAGGGCGATCTGATTCGCCATCGTACCCGTCGGTACGTAAAGGGCAGCTTGCTTGCCCAGTAACTCCGCGGCGCGCGCCTCGAGGGCGAGTACGCTCGGGTCATCACGAAAGACATCATCCCCTAAAGGTGCCTTCGCCATGGCCGCACGCATGCCCTGAGTGGGTCGGGTGACTGTGTCACTTCTTAAGTCGATCATTGATCCTACCAAATCAGCGGAATGAAACGCCATGAGCGTGCTTTCCAAGCTGCAAATTCTGGGTACCGCTGCAGCGACTTATCTTTTTTCAAGATATTAGGAATCCACACCGCACCCACAAAGAGCGTCAGCACCACAAAAGGAGCCCAATGCCAGGCCAAGGCTGAAAATCCGACATAGATGAGCAGCTCGCCCAAATAGTTTGGATTGCGCACACGCCCCCACAAGCCATCGGTCATCAAGCCTGGTGCTAAACTCAACTGCATGTGCTTTTGCATGTCCGATACGAAATGCAGAAAGATCCCCAGACCAAAGACCGCAACGCAGCCCGCTGCGAACGCTGGCGGAACCCGGACGTCCATGGCGCAAATAATCCATGGGGCTATCCAGTATAAACTCAGACCTGCCCAAATCAGCGCACCAAAGCCCGCAGAGCATGCCGCCTCCCAGCTGCGATCAGGATACGTTGCAGACTTGATCACCCACAAGACGCCATACAGGCCATGGGTCGCCAGATAGAGCCACGCCGTCGGGTTGTCCCACGCGCCATACACGCTCATTAGCATCAAAATAAACACTGGGGTCGCCCCCTTGTGACTATCGATAAAATGTTTCTGCTTCATCGAGCGCTTCCTCGAACCACCAGATGGACTATCAACCGCTCGCACAACATGGGTCAGTCAACCTACAGATCCCAATAATCTCAGATAAAGCCGATACAGGTTCTGGATTTTTATGGGTGGAGCGCTCTAGTCTGTAAGAGTCGATGGAGTTTTGATGCGTACTGTCACCTTAGTCCACACGGACATTCAAGGATCGACCCGCCTTTGGGAGCACGCCCCTGCTGCGATGCGTATCGCTCTAGAGCAACATGACCGTCTTCAACGCAGCCTCATCGAAACCTATAACGGTTATGAGATTCGAACCGAAGGTGACGCGTTCCTCATCGCATTCGACGAAGCCAAACTCGGCCTATCGTTCTGTTTGAGCTTGCAAGACCGGTTACTCGATGGCGACTGGCCTCAGGGACTTCTCGAGCAACCGGATGCACGCGTCGAGGCGGGCGCAGCCGGTCAGGCGCTCTGGGCTGGACCTCGAGTTCGAATGGGAATCTTTGAGGGCGAGGTCGAAGAGAACATCGACCCGGTGACGCGGCGGAAAACAGTCCAGGGGTCGACGGTGCATCGTTGCATCGCCATCGCCTCGGCTGCGCATGGCGGTCAAATTGTCACCGATCGAGAGACCTGGACACGGTTGGCAGAACCGGTCGGCATCGGCCTTGATCTGGGTCATCAGCAGCTCCCAGGTCAAAGCGGTGGAATGGGGCTGATTCAAGTCCAGTCGACGAGACTGGTCGAGCGCACCTTTCCACCGTTGCGAGGTCAATCCGAGAACCGAACGAACATCATTGATTTCACCAACTCAACGATCGGGCGAGAGCGCGAGCTGACCGCTTTGGTCGACAGCTTAGTCAGTGGCACGCGATGCCAAACGATCGTCGGCGCGCCTGGGGTCGGCAAGAGCCGAATCGCCAAAGCGGGGGCGCTGGCGAGCGTGCACACCTTTCGTGGTGGTGCGTGGTCCTTCGATCTATCCAGCTGCGATACGCTCGCCACGCTGGTCCAAAAAGTCGCTGCGGGCTTATCCATTCCCCTGCGAGGGGCGACCGAGGCAGAACAAGCCGATCAGCTCGCCCGCGCGCTCGCCGGCCGCGGTCGAGCGCTGGTGGTGTTCGACAACGTTGACCGGTGCGCCGATGACCTAGCGAGACTGATCCCGGCGTGGCTTGAAACCGCGCCGACGCTGTTTATTCTGGTCACGTCACGAAAACAGCTCTCAATTGAGCAACAAAGAATGCTGCGATTGTTGCCGCTTCGTGACGAGTCGGGGCTGCAACTCTTCGTAGAACGAGCCGCTGAGCGAGGTACGAAACTGTCTCTAGGTGAGGCTGAGCGCGAAGCCTGCGCCACCATCGTTCGAGAGCTCGATGGTATCCCGCTAGCGATTGAGCTGGCGGCATCACGGGTCGGTATTTTGAACCCCCAGCGCATCGCAGACCGGCTGAATCAACGCTTCCGCCTTTTGCAAACTCGGCATCGAGACGACGACCGGCAGAGCACCTTGAGTGCAGCCCTATCTTGGTCGTGGGAGACACTAACCCAAGACCAAGCAGACTGCTTAGAGGCTTTATCCGTCTTTCGTGATGGGTTCGAGCAAGCGGCGGCTGCCACGGTCCTCAATCTTGACCAGGAAACACTCGACAAGCGACTCATCGAGCTTCACCAGCAATCCATGATCCAGCGCACGCTAGAGACCAGAGACCAACGCTACCACCTCCTCGAGAGCGTTCGGCTTTTTGCCGCTGAGAGACTAGAGAAAAGCGGGCGTAAACTTCAGTTAAAGAACGCCCACAGTGAGTACTATGGACATCTGGGTGAATCACTCTTTTTGCGCGCGCAAAACACGGGTCTAGCGACTATTTTGGTGCCGATTCAACGGGAGCGCGCCAACCTTCTAGAGACGATTGAACAGGCAATCCAAACCAACCCTGAGGCGGCGGCGGGAGCTGCTCTAGGCTTAGTTCCCCTGCTCTACACCCAAGGACCTGTTGCGCTCGGGAATCAAATCTTCCTGCAGTTGACGGCGGACAGTGATCGAATCGCTGACAAGCGACGCGCATTGTATCTGACCACACTCGCTCGAATTCGGCTCACTCTTGGCGAAAAAGACCGGAGCATGAAAGCGATTGAGCAAGCCAGACAAGCCGCTCAGTCGACTGGAGATCCGGCCGCCCTTGCGATCACGATCGATGCGCAGGTTCGCTTGTACAGCGCCTTTGGCGAGAGCGAGACGGCGGCTGAGAAGGTCAGGGACGGGCTGGCGCACCTCCTCGATCACCCGATGCCTGCCTATGAAGCCCGTCTGCATGGAGCGATCGGCAATCTCTATTATCGCATCGGACGAGTTGAGGACGCCCTGCAAGCCTACGAGAGCTCGGCGCATGGCTTCGCTGCATTGGGTATGCCCTTCAACGAGGCGCAATCGCTTGGTAACGCAGGGCTTATTCACCTAGCGCATCAGCGGTTCGACAAAGCTGAAGAGTGCTTTTTGGTCTGCTTACGCCAATATGCCGAGGTGCGTAACCTTGGCGAACAGGCTCAGACTCATGGTTATCTTGGGCTCCTCGCGCTGGACCGCGGCGACCTCGAGAGCGCCAGTCGACACTACCTCGAGTCCGTCAAAACCGGCCGTGCGATCGCTAAGGATGAACCCGTTGTGGTTGGACTTGGATACCTTGGATTGATCGCGCAAATGCGAGGGCGGGTCGAACAAGCGTTGACCCGATTCGATGAAGCACTTGATTCGACGCGTGGCGGGAGCACGGCGCGCGTCGAGACGTATTTCCGAAGTTATCATGCGGGCTTACTCGCTCAACTCGACCGTCATGATGAGGCGCGGATTAGTTGGAGTCGAGCGGAGCGCTTGCTCGAAGGCTTGAGTGACCCAATCGCTAGTTTCATCATGGAGTTGACGCGCGCTCAAGCTTGGCTCAAGCAGCCCAAGCAACAAGATGCGCTCAACGAGTTAATCGGACGAGCTCGTCAGGCGGATGAGTCGGGAATGTCGATGCACGACCGCAACGAGGATGTTCGTTTTGCGGTTCGAATCTTGGAAGCTTGATGAACACCATGCGCGCTTGTGATATGCCTCCCTCATGAAGCGTAGATCATTTGCCATCGCAACCTGGCTGTTTGCCATCGCTTGCGCCGAAGCAGGACCGGGAACCGAGCCTGGGCAGCCCAGCCCAGACGCCGGCACGGTGCCAAACTTTGTATGTCCTGACCCCTTGCCTACTGCGGTTCAAGACGCAGGCCCTGCTGACCCGGATGGAGGCGAAGTCATGGGAGGTTTGGGGCCACCTCTAGTGCCTGAAACCTGCTGGGAAGACACACCGGACTGGCGCTTCGATTACACCTGTGACGACCCGTCTTGGGAGCCCGGTGAATGCGGCGATGGTTTGCGGATTCACCGCCCAAACCAAGAGCGCAACCACATCTATCTACCTGAGGCTGTCCCCTACGCCCGGACGGCGCCATCGAGTGGTTCGCATCGCCCCTATTGGGCTCGATGGGGCGAATATACGTACCTGCCCACGCAGCGATGGCTGCACAACCTCGAGCACGGCGGCGTCGCCTTCTTGTACAATCCGTGCATCAGCGATGAGACCAAGGCTTCGATGCGAGCATTTATTGACGCGCACGACGGTGATGAAACCGGCGCCTTTCGTTATGTGATGACACCCTACCCTGGCTTGCCCACGGCCGTTGCGCTGGTCGCTTGGGAGCATAAGATGTCCGCAAACTGCTTTAGCGCCGAAGACGCCGACTGGTTCTTACGACTCAACTATCGCAACGGTCCTGAAGATGTCGCCGTCGACGGGCGCTACGTCTACACC